>NZ_CP109596.1:7800000-8100000 GCF_036327755.1 Nocardia sp. NBC_01503 | reverse complement strand
ACGCGGTCACCGCTGAGCGTGCAGCGCAACGCCCCACCGCGCGCGGAGAGTTGGCGCGCGGAGAGGGTGTTCCGCCCGAGTTCGCGGCTCCACAGCGGCATGAGTTGTGCGTGCGCGGAACCGGTGACGGGATCCTCGGGAATGCCCTGTCCGGGCGCGAAGAACCGGGATACGAAGTCGGCCTCCTCACCTGCGGCGGTGAGAATGGCGCCGCGGTGCATCCGCGGGAATTCGGAGAAGTTCGGATTCGCCTCGCGCACTTCGTGTTCGGAGGTCACCATCAATACGACATCGACACCGGCGTACGCGCGCAACGGCCGCACCCCCAGCGCCTTGGCGAGCGCCTGCGGAATCTCCTCGTCCACATCGATCTCCACCGAGGCGGCGCTCGGCAGATCCAGCACCAGGTCGTCGCGATCGCGATCCACCCGCAACCAGCCACTGCGCGTGTAGAAGTGCACGCGGTCCGCCCCGGGATGCATATCGTCCAGAATCTGCGCGGCCGCGGCGAGCGTGGCATGACCGCACAGGTCGACCTCGGTGGCGGGGGTGAACCAGCGCAGGTGGAAGGCGGGCGAATTATCCGGTGCGGCACCGGCGTCCGGCGGTAGCGCGGAGGTGTAGAAGGCCGTCTCGGCGAGATTGTTCTCCTCGGCGAGGTGTTGCAGCAGCTCATCCGGCAGCCAGGACAGCAGCGGCATGACAGCGGCGGGATTGCCCGAGAACGGTGCGTCCGCGAACGCGTCGATCTGGTGCAGCAGGACCTCCATGCGGCCCAAGGTACCCCGCGAGTCAAAGAACGTCCGGGACAAGGCAGTTCACCGGCGAGCCAAACCATGCGACCAGTTTGGATGTTTACGACAGCGGCGGCGCACCGTCTCGGTGCGCCGCCGCCGTGGCACGGAATGCCGTTGGGATCAGACCTTTTCGCCGGGCGCGCTGGGTAGCAGATGCGGTGTCTCGCCCTGCAATCTGGCGCTCACCCACCACGCCACCTCGACCAGCACGATGCCGATCGCACCGCAGATGATCGCGGCGGTGGTCAACGCGATATTGCTCGGATCGAGTTTGAAGAAGTGCCGGGTGAACGGCACCGCGAACAGAATCAGGTATCCCGCAACGGAACCCGCGACGAGCAGCACCTTCCACCAGTTCCACGGCCGCGCCACAATGGCCAGCACCCACACCGCGATGATCAGCAGGGTGATGAGCGCGGTGGTACCCGCCTGCACCTTCGCGGTCTCGCCCGCATCGGGTCCGTTGTAGGCGATCAGATACGCGATGAAGGTCATGACACCGATAACCAGACCGGACGGAATCGCCAATCGCATGACGCGCCCGACGAATCCGGTGCGCGCCCGCTCGTTGTTCGGTGCGAGCGAGAGGATGAAGGCCGGAATACCGATGGTGAACCAGGCCGCGATGGTCACATGCCGTGGCAGGAACGGATATCCGATCGCCTTGTAGTGGAAGATCTGCGAGCCGATACCAGCGATACCCACCAGGAAGGCCAGCACCACCGAGTACACGGTCTTGGTGAGGAACAGATTCGAGACCCGCTCGATATTGCCGATCACCCGGCGGCCCTCACCGACCACATACGGCAGGGTCGCGAACTTGTTGTCCAGCAGCACAATCTGCGCCACCGAGCGGGTGGCCGGACTGCCAGAGCCCATGGCGACGCCGATATCGGCATCCTTGAGCGCGAGTACATCGTTCACGCCGTCACCGGTCATGGCGACGGTGTGCCCGCGCGATTGCAGCGCGGAGACCATGGCGCGCTTCTGATCCGGGCGCACCCGGCCGAAGACGGTCTTGTGCTCGAGCAGATCGGCGAGCTCGTTCTGATCGGTCGGCAGCGTGCGGGCATCCACCGGATCCGCGCCGCCCGCCATACCGAGCGAGGTGGCGACCGCGCCGACGGAGACGGCATTGTCACCGGAGATGACCTTGGTGGCCACATGCTGCGACCCGAAGTAGTCGAGGGTCTCCTTGGCATCGGGCCGTACCCGCTGCTCCAGCACCACCAGCGCGGCCGGTGTCACCTGACCCGGCGCGTCGGCGGCATCGACCGGTCGATCGCTGCTCGCGAGCAGCAGTACCCGCAGTCCCTTCGCACCGATATCCTGTGCGACAGCGGCGGTTTCGGAGTCCGAGTCGAGGAGCACATCCGGTGCGCCGAGCAACCAGTTGCCATGCTCGCCGTAGGAGAAGCCACTCCACTTCTTGGCGGAGGAGAACGGCGCGATCCCGGTCGGCTTCCACCCGGGCGTATCCGGCAGGGCCTCGGCAATGGCCGCCACACTGGCATTGGGCCGCGGATCATCGGAGGCCATGGCCGCGAGGACGCGGGCCAATTCACCTCCGCCGGTGACCGATTGGCTGCCGGAGGCGGGTTGGCTGGTGGCCGGGGAGTCTGCGTTCGCGGCGGGGATCGGCAGCGCCTCGCCCACACCACTCCCGCTCACCGGGCGAATCTCGCTGAGCCGCATACCGTTCTCGGTGAGCGTGCCGGTCTTGTCCGCGCAGACCACATCCACGCGCGCCAGCCCCTCGATGGCGGGCAGCTCCTGCACCAGGCACTGCCGTCGCCCGAGTCGCACCACACCGACGGCGAAGGCGATGGAGGTCATCAGCACCAGGCCCTCGGGGACCATCGGCACCAGCGCCGCGACCATACCGTTGACCGCGGGCCGCCAGGATTCCTTACTGGAGACCAGCTGGTTGTAGATCGACAGCAGGCCCGCCGGAATCAGCAGGTAAGTAATGACTTTCAGGATGGTGTCGATGCCGTTGCGCAGTTCGGAGTTGACCAGGGTGAACTTGCTGGCCTCATCGGCGAGTTTGGCGGCGTAGGCGTCCTTGCCGACCTTGGCGGCCCGGTACGCGCCGCTGCCCGAGACCACGAAGCTGCCCGACATGACCGGTCCCGCAACGGTTTTGTCGATCGGATCGGCCTCACCGGTGAGGAGTGATTCGTCGACCTCGAGGAGTTCGGATTCGATGACCTCACCGTCGACCACGATCTGATCGCCCGGCCCGAGTTCGATGATGTCGCCGAGCACTATCTCCTGCGGTGCGACCTTGGTGGCCTTGCCCTCGCGCCGCACCACCGGCTGCGCCTGGCCGACAATGGCCAACTGGTCCAGGGTCTTCTTGGCGCGCACCTCCTGAATGATGCCGACCGCGCTGTTCGCGATGATGAGCAACCCGAACATGCCGTCGATAATCGATCCGGTCGCCAGCACCAGAATGAACAGCACGCCGAGTATCGCGTTGATGCGCGTGAAGATATTGGCCTTGACGATATCGCGCACCGAGCGGGAGGCCCGCTCGGGAACATCATTGGTGAGCCCGTCGCGACGCCTCTGCTCCACCTCCGCGGTGGTGAGCCCGGTCGCGGGTGTCGCTGCCTGTGCGGTGATCGACATGATCGACAGCCTAAAGGTTTGCCTATCGTTAGCCGGGTTTCCGCAGGTGAGCCGTGCGCGCGTCGGCAAAGGGGACTTACGGGGCGAATATCCGATAGTCGCCTGGTCGTTGCGCAGGCTAACGTTGATGGGTGTCAGAGAGCCCCGCTGCCGCCGAGGCAGGTCCAGCCGAATCATCCAGCACCGGGCGCGGGAGATACACCGGCGGTCAGGTGGGTGTGGCGTTCGGCTTCGCCGCCTACTTCATGTGGGGATTGTTCCCGGCCTTCTTCGGACTGCTGAAGTTCGCGAATCCGGTAGAGGTGCTGGCCGAACGGATCCTCTGGACCCTCGGTGTGGCGCTGCTGGCCTTGTTCGCCGCCGGACGCCTGCGCGAATTGCGCGGTATCGACGCCCGCACCTGGCGACTCGCGGCGGCGGC
Source organism: Nocardia sp. NBC_01503 (assembly GCF_036327755.1). Lineage (NCBI taxonomy): Bacteria > Bacillati > Actinomycetota > Actinomycetes > Mycobacteriales > Nocardiaceae > Nocardia > Nocardia sp. NBC_01503. Next base: position 8,096,148 of record NZ_CP109596.1, on the reverse strand, counting down.
TTCGCTTGCGCTGTCCATCAATTGGGGCGTCTACGTGTACGGCGTCATCAATGCGCAGGTCGTCGAGTGCGCACTCGGCTACTTCGTCAATCCGCTGGTGACGGTCGCCTTCGGCGTCATCATCTTTCGGGAGCGGCTGCGCCGGGTGCAGTGGGCCGCACTGGCTTTGGGCGCGAGCGCGGTCATCGTGCTGACCGTCGACTACGGGCGCCCGCCGTGGATCGCGCTCATACTGGCCTGTTCGTTCGCCACCTACGGACTGATCAAGAAAGTCATCCGCCTGGACGCGCTACCCGGTCTCGCCGCGGAAGGTATCGCGGCCGCGCCCTTCGCCATGATCGCGGTGGTCATCCTCGCTGTGACCGGTAATGCCACCTTCGGCTCCAGCCTCCCGCATTCGGCCCTGCTCATGGTCTCCGGGCCGATCACGCTCATTCCGCTGCTCTTCTTCGCGCTGGCCGCTCCGCGAGTCCCGTTGTCCACCATGGGAATCCTGCAGTATCTGACACCCGCGCTACAGCTCACCTGGGGTGTGCTGATCGGCCACGAACCCATGCCCGCCTCGCGCTGGGCCGGTTTCGCCCTGATCTGGTTGGCCCTGGCCATCTTCACCTTCGACGCTTTGCGCCGTAGCCGCAACGCCGCGCGGGCCGCCACCGGCTCGTAGGGCCGCGGGCACGATCGCCAGTGCGAGAATCCCGCCGCCGAGTGCCAGGAGTGGGTATCCCGCCGTCGCGACCACGACGCCCGAGGCCATGCCGCCCGTCGCACCGGCAATGGCGATCGAGACATCCACCAGGCCTTGGGTTTCGGCCCGGGTTTCCAGGGGCACCGCATCGGTGATGATCGCCGTGCCGGTGATGAGACCGAAGTTCCAGCCCAGCCCCAGCAGCGTCAGTGCCACGGTGATCGAGAGGAGGGAGTCGTCCGGGGCGGTGGCGGCGATGATCCCGGCGGCCAGCAGGGTCACCCCGGAGGCGGCCGCGATCGGAAGTCGGCCGTAGCGATCGACGAGCCATCCGGTCACCGGTGAGGGCAGATACATGGCCCCGATATGGATACCGATGACGAGCCCGGCGGCGGCGGTGCTGTGCCCGTGATCATGCATATGGACCGGTGTCATGGTCATGATCGCCACCATGACCAGTTGGGTGACCACCATGATGAGCGCGCCGACGAGAACGCCGGAGCGCCGCACCGCGGGCTGATCCGCCGCGCCCCGCCCCGGGTCCGTCGCGGCGATCAGCTCGTCATTCATGGTGCGAGCCAACAGCAATGGATCGGGGCGCAACCAGATCGCCAGCACCGCGGCGGCCAGACCGTACGCGACCCCGGCGAGCAGGAACGGCCCCGCCAGATAGGGGATGCCGAGGGTGCGCGCGAGGTCGCCGGTGACAGCGGTGAGATTGGGCCCGACCACCCCGCCCAGCGTGGTGGCGACCAGAACGGTCGACACCGCGCGAGCACGATGCGCGGGTGCGGCCAAATCCGCTCCGGCATAACGGGCTTGCAGGTTGGTGGCCGTGCCCGCGCCGTACACGAACAGTGCGAGGAACAGCAGGACGATATTGTCCGCGACGGCCGCGGCGATCACACCCGCGCTGCCGACGGCTCCGGCCAGATACCCGGCGGCCAGCCCTGGCCGCCGGCCGCGAGCCTGCGAAAACCGGCCCACCGCAATGGCCGCGAGTGCGGACCCGGCGGTACCCAGGGCGCTGGGCAGACCGGCGAGCCCGGTCGAACGGAGCATGTGCTGTGCCAGCAGCGCACCGACGGTCACCCCGGCTGCCAAGCCCGCGCCGCTCAGGATCTGGGCGGCCACCAGCACGATCAAGATACGGCGCTGCGCTCCCGGAAGATTCGCGACCCGGCCGGTGACGGACACGGTCACGAGCGCGTTCCCACCCCGCCGACCCGGCCCTTGCCCTGCGCTGCGGTATCGGATCGGCCCGGATCCTGTGCGGCACCGTCGGATCGGCCGAGGTCCCGCGCGGCGGTATCGGACCGGCTCGGTTTCCGCACCGCGGTATCGGATCGGTCCTTTTCCGGGGCCGCGTCACCGGATCGCTTCGGCTCCAGCGTCGGACCCTCGGCGATATTGCCCGCGCGCAGGTCGAGGCGATCGGCCAGACCGGCGGCGGCGAAGGCGGCCATCAGTTCGGCGCGGCCCTCGGTGAAGTGCGCCCACCCGTCGTAATGGACCGGAACCACCCGGCGCGCGCCGAGGATCTCGGCGGCCCGCGCGGCTCGAGCGCTGTCGAAAACGATTGCCGCGCCGTCGAACAGGATCGGGAAGCGCGGCGCTCCGGCGAAGAGGATCGCGGTGTCCGGCGGGCCGCAACGATCCGCGATCTCCCGGACCACCTCGAGCGAGGCGTTGTCGCCGCTGACGTAGACCGTGGGCAGATCCGTTCCGCTGAGGACGAATCCGACGACCTGGCCCAGGACCGCCTCGACCTCCGCGCGGGTGCCCGGTCCGTGAATGGCGGGTACGCCCGTCACCGTGATCGTCCCGCCGTCGGGCCGGTCCAGCTCGATCGATTCCCAATCGGCCAGTCCCCGAGCCGAATTCCCCAGCCGCTGCCCGCCGCCGGGCGTGGTGAGGGTGAGTGGAACCGTATCGAGCAGCGCCCGTCCGGAGTTGTCGAGATTATCCGGATGCTCATCATGCGAGAGCAGCACCACGTCGATACGGCCGAGTTCGACCGGTGCGGCGGGGGCGGTCTTGGTGAGCATCCCGCCCTGATATTCGCCGGGCGCGTCGAAGGTCGGGTCGGTGAGGAAGCGCAGCCCGCCGTATTCGAACAGGGCGGTCGGTCCGCCGAGGACATGGACGGGGATCTGTTCGCGATGCGTGCCGACGGTGGTCACGATGAAGCTCCTCACGGATGAAAGCTGGTCTATCCGTGAGAACAGTAGGCTTTTCTCACGGATAAACGCAACCGGTACCATGAGACTCATGAGGGAGACCGGGACCGTCGAGTCGGTGCTGCCGCCCGCCCCGGGCGCGGAGCGATACCTCGCACTCGACTTCGTCAACAGCGCCATCGCACTGCCCGGCGGGCACTACGTCGACCTGCTCGGCACCCCCGCCGCGACCAACCGCTGGCTCGCCGATCACGCACTCGCCCCGGAAGACGCGGGCGTACAGGAGATGTGCGCGACCCAACTGCGCGCACTGCGCGAACACATCAGATCGCTCTTCGCCGCCCGGATAGCGGGGCTGACCCCCGTCCCCACCGCGCTGACCGCAGTCAACACCGCTCTGACCAGCATCCCCACCGCCGCGCTGCTGCTGTGGGATGAGCGCGACGGCCCGCATCGCGCGGCGGCCTGCCCGCCGCACGAGATTCTCGAGCGCGCCCTCGCGACCCTCGCGGCGGACGCCGCCGACCTGCTCACCGGCCCCGATGCCGAGTCCCTCACCCCCTGCGACTCGCCGCCCTGCAATCGCTATCTGCTGCGGCACGGCCGCCGGCACTGGTGCTCCACCCGCTGCGGCGACCGGGTGCGCGCCGCCCGCGCGTACGCCCGTCGGACCCAGGTGAAATCGCTATAGTGCCCGTCGCGGTCACTGGCCGATTAGCGACTGATTCGGGCAGAGCGGACTCGCGCCGATCGCTTTAGGGTGTGGCGGTGGGTGCGCGAAATGGTCAGGGCGGCAACACCGGCAACCTCGGTATCGATCGTCGTGAGGTGTCGTCATGGTCGCGGATCCAGGCGTCGCTGCGCCCGGTGCTGCGGCCGATCGGCTATCACGCCGGACCGTCCGGTGCCGGTCTGCTGCGGCGGCAGATATTCCCGTTCGTCGACGAATTGGTGGTGCTCGATCTGCCGGACAAGCGCGCGTTCGTCGACTCGAATCTGGTGCGCCGGTGGGGAGTTCCGCCCGACGGGGTGTTCGCGGTGGCCCGCGCCAACCTGGCCGCGTCCGCGGCCTCGGTCGGTCCGGTGACGAGTCCGTATCTGCGCATGATCGACAGCGACGGCTACGCCACCTCACTGCCGCTGCTCGCCGAGTGGCTGTCGGGTATGAGCCATCGGGGCAGGCGCGCGGTGGCGTTCATCCCCGATCAGGACGCCCTGCTGCTGGTCGCCGATGAACCCGGTCTACTGGATCAGGTATTCGCGGATGTCGCGGAGCTTTACGACCAGGCGGCGAATCCGCTGTCACCGCAGGGATATACGACCGATGGGCAGGGCCGGGTGGTGCCCTTCGACCGTGCGGGACCGCACCCCTGCCTTCCGGCCGCGGTCCGGGCCCGCTGCGCGCTCACCGTCGACGCCTACGCACCGCAGACCGCCGAGCTGCGCCGGGCCTTGAACGAATCGCAGGAGTACGGAACGGGATTCGAGCCGTACGGCATCGCCCCCGCGTTCGCGCCCGAGGCGCTGCTGGTGGATCGCGGCCGCGACGCGCTCACCCTCACCACCTGGGTGGAGGGCGAGTTCGATGTCCTGCTGCCCCGCACCGACTGCATCTCCTTCGTACGGTTCGCCGACGACAACACCGTGCTCGGCGATTTCGTGGTGCCGTCGGAGGTGGTCGTCAACCTGCTCGGGCTGCGTCCCGCACCGGGAATCCGCCCGGAGCGCTTGGAGATTCGCGCCTGGCCGAGCCGATCGGTCTACGCGGCGATCCGCGCAGCCGCCGTCACCATCTGAGTCTCACTCGCGGTACATCGCACCGCGGAAGACGAGCCAGCGCATGGCCGCGTACATGTACAGTCCCTCGCCGATCCCGCCGACCACCCGCGCGAGCTGATACTCCAGCCCGAGCGTGGCCAGCCCGCTGCTGACGCCGAGGATGAAGACCAGGTAGTTCACCACGACCACCACGACGTAGATCGCGAGCTGCGGCCCGACCGCCGCGTGCGAGGAGAAGTTCAGCGTCCGGTTCAGCAGATAGCTCAACCCGAACGCGGTGATGTAACCCGCTGTGATCGCGATCGGCAGCGGCACCCGCAGCGTGCTGTGCAATACGGTCAGCAGTGCCATATCCGATACGAAGCACACCGCGCTGACCAGCAGATAACCCACGAAGGTCGGCGGCGCGAGCCGCTCCAGCCCGAAGGGCAGCCGCTCGGAGATTCCCGCGCACAGCTGGTGGAACCGGGTATCGGGCATGACTTTCCGCACGAGATCAACATGACATCGCGAGATGGCGGGCAGGTGAGCGCAGAACCAACTCGATGCGCGTAGTATAAGTTCAAACTTATACAGAAGGAGGCGTGATGACACTGCTCGAAGACCCGATAGCCACCGCCGGACTGGTCACCCGGGAGGTGCGGACCGGTGCGCGGGACGGCGTGCCGACCCGTATCGCCGTGGCTCGCCGGACCTACCCCACCGATCAGGCCGACCTCTGGGACGCGCTGACCAATCCCGAACGATTGCCGCGCTGGTTCCTGCCGGTCACCGGTGAGCTCGAGCCGGGTGGCCGGTATCAGACGCAGGGCAATGCGGGCGGCGTTGTCGAGAGCTGCGATGCGCCGAACCAATTCGCGGTGACCTGGGAAATGGGTCCGGCCATGTCATGGCTGACCCTCACCCTCACACCGGAAGGCGCGGGCACCGTCCTGGAGTTGGTGCACGAGGCGCAGGTCGATCCGGGATTCGCGGCCCAATTCGGCCCGGGCGCGGTCGGCGTCGGCTGGGATCTCTCACTCATGGCGCTGGGCCTGCATACCGAATCCGGTGCGGCGGTGGACCCGGCCGTGGCACTGCCGTGGCCGACCACCCCGGCGGGTATCGACTTCGTGCGGGCCGCGGCCGACGGCTGGTCGGAGGCGGCCATCGCCGACGGTGACGATCCCGTGGCAGCCCGTGCGGCCCGAGACAATACGATCGAGTTCTACACCGTGGAACCGGAGGGCAGTGCCGAACCGGAGGACAGTACGGAGTCCTGATGGAGCCCGATCCGGCCGGCATCTTCGATGCGCTCGGCGATCCCGTGCGCCGCTTCATCCTCGAACTGGTGGGTGCGGGTGAACTCCCCGCCGGGGCGATAGTCGCCGCGGCGCAAGGGTTCACGTCGATCTCGCAGCCCGGCGTCTCGCAACATCTCAAGGTGCTGCGCGAGGCCGGACTGCTCAGCGTGCGCGCCGAGGGCAACCGCCGGATCTACGCCATCGATCCCCTCGCGACCGCGGCGGCCCGGGACTGGCTGGCGGCGCTGAGCACGCACCCCTTCGCACAACCGCTGGACGCGCTGGCCACCGAGATCGCCCGCGGCAAGCGGGAGCGCCGCGGCGATCGGTCCACGGGGGATGCCGGATCCAGATACGCGTGAACCCCGGGTGGCCACCGCGTCCCCCTCATCGGACGCGGCCGCACCCGGGGCATTCCAGCGGTCCTACTGCGCGCCCGGCTTCAGCGCCTGCTCGACGAACCGGTTCGTATAGGTCGCGTCGAGGTCGACGCGATCGCGCACCGGCTTCACATTGCGCGAGTACTGGCCGAGGATGCGCAGCACGTTCTCGGCCCCTTCACGTTTCATCAATCCGTCGCCGTTGAACATGCTGATGGAATCGCCGACCGACTTCACGTACAGCTTGGGGTCGCCGCCCGCGTACTGCGAGGGCATCTTGGCGGCGATCTCCTGCGGCGTATGCGTTTTGATCCACCGCAGCGTCTGCACGAACGAGGTCACCAGCTTCTGCACGATCTCGGGATGGCTGTCCACGGTTTCGCAGCGCATGTACAGCGAGGCCGCCGGGTACAGCCCGCCGAGCGCGGCCCGGGTGCCCTGCTCATTGCGCATATCGATGAGCACCTGGGCATCACCCGAGCTGACCATCTTGGCGACGGTCGGATCGGTGGTCATACCCGCGTCGATCCCGTCATGGTTCATACCGGCGATGAAGGTCTGTCCCGCACCGACTTTCACCCTGGTGTAGTCCGAGGTCCGCAACCCCTCCTGTCCGGCCAGCGCCTGGGTGAGGAAGTCGGTGGACGAACCCAGGGAGGTGATGCCGAGGTTCCGGCCCCGGAAATCCTTGGGGGAGCGGATGGTTCCGGCGTCATCCTTGGAGACCAACTCCACTTCGCCCGGTACATCGGCGAATTGGACGACGGTGCGCAGGCACTGATCCTTGGCCTGCAGATCGATGGTGTGGTCGTAGAACCCCACCACGCCCTGCACATCGCCGGTGAGCAGCGCGGTCTCGGCGGTCGCGCCGGACTGCTCACCGAGCAGTTTCACATCGATGTCATTGCGTTCGAAATTGCCCAGCTGTCGAGTCAGCATGGCGGGCAGGTAGATCACCTTCTCCAGGCCGCCGACCATGATGGTGACCTGTGGCCGCCCGTTCGACATCGGAATGGTGCGCGAATCGCGACAGCCGGTGGCCAGCAGCAGCGAGGAGACGGCGAGCAGAATGAGCGCCAGGCTCTTGCGGTATCTCATGCTCACATCCCGCCGTGGCCCGCGGCGGCCTGCGAGGGACGCCACTTCAACAGTCGACCCTCGGCGATACCGATGATCCACTCCGCGACCAGCGCCACCACGGTGATGACGATCATGCCCGCGTAGATGCCAGCGGCATCGAAGGTGCCCTGCGCGTTGGAGATGAGCAGGCCCAAACCCTTACTGGCTCCGGCGTATTCACCGACCACCGCGCCGATCAGCGCGAAACCGAAGGCGGTGTGCAGGCTGGACAGGATCCAGGTGGTCGCGCTCGGCAGCACGATGGAGGTGAGCACCTGCCGCTTGGAGGCGCCCAGGATGCGGGCATTGTTGATCACATTGCCGTCCACCTCGCGCGCACCGGTGAAGGCGTTGAAGAAGACCGCGAAGAAGACCAGCACCACCACGGTCGCCACCTTGGAGCTGAGCCCGAGGCCGAACCAGATGATGAACAGCGAGGCCAGCACGATACGCGGAACGGCATTGAGCGCCTTGATGAACGGCGCGAGCACATCGGCCCAGTAGCGGCTGCGGCCCAGCAGTACGCCCAGCACCACACCGGCGACGGTGCCGATGACGAAGCCGAGTACGGCCTCCTGCACGGTGGTGAACAGCTGCAACCAGATGGAGCCGAATTGCGTTCCCTCGGTGAACCATTCGTACAGCCGGTCCCAGATGAGCGAGGGCTTGGAGTAGAAGAACGGGTCGATCCACAGCGAGGCGGTCAGCTCCCAGGAGCCCAGCCACAGCGCCACCAGTAGCGCCCGCAGTCCCCAGGTGCGGAATTTGGCCCGGCGCGCCTGATTGCGCACCCGGGTCAGGATCTGCTCCTCGGTCTCCACCTCGAACTCCGGTGCGCCCTTGGCGATCTCGGTCATCACGTCATGCGACACGAGCCGCTCCGTTCTTGCGTGCCGCATCGACCTGATCGCGCAGCGTTTCCCAGATTTCCTTGTAGAGGTCGCGGAACTCCTCGGTGAGCCGCACCTGTTCGACATTGCGCGGGCGTTCGAGGGCGACCTTGAAATCACCGCATACCGTTGCGGGCGAAGCGGTCATGACGACCACGCGATCGGCCAGGGCGATGGCCTCCTCCAGATCGTGCGTCACGAAGATGACCGCGGCTCTGCCCTCTTCGCGGCGCTCCCGGGTCCCTCCGTGGTTACGCGGGCTGCCGCCTCCGGGCCCGTCGCTCGCGCCGCCGGTGCCGGACCACACGCGCAGCAGTTCGTCCTGCATGAGCTGGCGGGTCTGCACATCGAGCGCGCTGAACGGCTCGTCCATCAGAATGATCTCGGGATTGTTCACCAGGGTCTGCGCCAGCGAAACGCGTTTGCGCATACCGCCGGAGAGTTGATGCGGGTAGTAGCCCTCGAATCCGGCCAAGCCGACCGTGCGCACCCATTCGGCGGCGCGTTCGCGGGCCTGCTTCTTGGACACACCCCGGAACTCCGGGCCCAGCGCCACATTGTCCAGGACCGACTTCCACGGCAGCACCGCGTCCTGCTGGAACATGTAGCCGACGCCGTAGGGGATACCGCGAACGTCCTTGCCGCGCACCAGGGTGCGTCCGGCCGAGGCGGGCTCGAGGCCCGAGACCAGTGCGAGCGTGGTGGACTTGCCGCAGCCCGTGGGGCCGACGACGGCGACGAATTCGCCGGGGGCGACGGTGAAGTTCAGATCGCGCACCGCGGTGTGAATGCCACCGTTCGTTCCCGGGAAGCGCTTGGTCGCGCCTCTCAGTTCGATGAGCGGCTCGCCGCTGTGTCTGATGAGCGGCTCGCCGCTGTGTCTGATGAGCGGCTCGCCGCTGTGTCCGATGAGCGGCTCGCCGCTGTGTCCGATGAGCGGCTCGCCGCTGCGTTCGCTGCGCGGATCAGTCATTGCTACTCCTGTTTTCCTGCCGCGTCCCTGCGGCGTTGGACAGAAGTTACGTGTCCCGGGTCACACCGGACCCCCTTGTGTGCGCTACCCGCACAAGTGGCAATTCGGACGTTTAGCGCATTCTGCTCATGGGTTTGCGGGGCATTGTCTATGCTGTCGCGAGTGTTCTCGCTCGGCCCCCGCTCGGTTCGTCTCCGAACCCAGATCGTGCTGTTGCAGGTCGCGGTGGTCGGATTGACGCTGGGCCTGGCCTTCGGCGTCTTCGCGTACGTCAGCGGACAGCGACTGTCGGGGGAGTACGGCGAAAGGGCCCTTGCCATCGCGCGGACCGTCGCCTCGGATCCGGATGTGCGGACCGAGGTCGCGCGCTATGCCAATCTCGCATTACGACCCGGACCGCAATTGGAGGATGAACTCGCCGCGGGCGAATTGGAGCGCATCGCCGATGACGCGCGATTGCGCACCGGGGCATTGTTCGTGGTCATCACCGATGATGCGGGGATACGGCTGGCGCATCCCGAGCGCAGTCGGCTCGGCGAGATGGTCAGCACCGACCCGTCCAAGGCGCTCGCCGGAGCCGAGGTGGTGATTCGCGAACACGGGACGCTCGGCGAATCCGTGCGTGCGAAAGTGCCGGTGCTGGAACGCGGTACGGGTCGCGTGGTCGGTGAGGTGAGCGTCGGAATCTCCACCGAGGCCGTGCGCGAACAACTGCTGAACGATCTGCGCCGCGCTGGTCTCCTGATCGGTGGCGCGCTGCTTGCGGGCATAGCCGGATCGGTGTTGCTGGCTCGTCGCTGGCACGGTCTGACGCTCGGTCTCGAACCATCCGAACTCGCGGAACTCGTGCGCGAACAGGATGCCGTGCTGCACGGTATCGGCGAAGGCGTGGTCGCCGCCGACTCCGGCTGGCGGGTCACCGTCATCAATGACGAAGCCCGGCGACTGCTCGGCATCACCGTCGATCCCGGCGCGGATATCGACGCGATAGGTCTGACTCCCCGTGTGGTGGAAGCCTTCCGGGCCGCCGACGGCCAGCCGGTGCAGGCGGCGGTGGGTGAGCGCATAGTCGTGGTCACCGCGCGCACCGTGACCCGCGACGGACGCCCCCTCGGCGCGGTACTGAGCGTGCGCGATCGCACCGATGTGGAATCCCTTACCCGCCAACTGGATGCGGTCCGCTCCATGAGCACCGTGCTGCGCGCCCAGCGCCACGAATTCGCCAACCGCCTGCACCTGCTCAGCGGTCTGCTGCACACCGGCCGCGGCGATGAGGCCGCGACGCTTCTGGAGGAATTGCTCGGCTCCGGTCCGCTCGGTGCGGTGCTGCCCGGGATGGACGCCGTCGCCGACCACTATCTGCAAGCGTTCCTCGCCGCCAAGGCCGCGCACGCCCGCGAAAAAGGCGTGCGATTGCGCCTCGGCCCCAACACCTGGGTCGCCGCGAATCTCGCTGCGCCGGTGGATGTCACGACCGTTCTGGGCAACCTCCTCGACAACGCCATCGACGCCGCGCGGGAGAACGGCACCGCAGCCGGAAGCGTGGATCCCGCGGTAGGTCGAGGCATACGGCACGGCGGGGATGCGGCGACCTCACCGGGAGGTGATCCGGCGATCCCTCTGGGTGAAAAACCGACGGTCGAGGTCGAACTTGTGCAGGAGGGGGAGGCGTTGCACATCACGGTGGCGGACAGCGGTGGCGGGGTACCGGACAACCTCGCGAATTCGGTATTCACCGAAGGTGTTTCGACGCGTTCGGGCGGCGGTGTACCCGGTGGTCGCGGGGTGGGGCTCGCGCTTTCGCGGCAGGTCGCGCGAGCGCGTGGCGGCGATGTCTGGCTGGCGTATCCCGGTGGAATGGCCACTGTACGCGGCCCCGATGCGGTCATCGGGTCGGTGGAGCTCGCCGCCGCCACGGACCCGAGTGCGGCGCGGGAGTCGATTGCGGCCGAAAAGCCTTTGCTGGGTGCGGAATTCATTGCCCGGTTGCCGGGCGTACTGACCGAGGGAGAACCGGCGTGGGCCGAGGAGATTTGAACGTCCTGGTCGTCGACGACGATTTCCGGGTGGCGAATATGCACGCCGGAATCGTCTCGGCGCTACCGGGATTCAGCGTCGGCGCGGTCGTCAACACCCTGGCCGCCGCCCGCGCCGAGATCGAGCGGACCGCCTTCGATCTCGCCCTGGTCGATGTCTACCTGCCCGACGGCTCGGGCGTGGAGCTGGTGCGCGAGATCCGCTTCGACGCCATGATGCTCACCGCCGCAACCGAATCCGAGACGGTGCGGGCCGCGCTCGCCGCCGGGGCGCTCGGCTATCTGGTGAAGCCGTTCGATCATGCCGCACTGGCGTCCCGACTGGCCGGATACGCCCGATACCGCCGGATCCTGTCCGGCCCGGAGGTCGCGGCGGCCGAGGTCGATGCCGCCCTGCTCGCGCTGCGCCCCGGCGCGTCCCCCGGCGGTGCCGCGACACAGTCCGCGGTGGTCGCCTCGCCCACGAAAGACCTTGTGCTGCAAGCGGTGCAGAGCGCCACCGTCCCCATGTCGGCCGCACAGGTCGCGGCCGCCATCGGCATCTCCCGCGCCACCGCCCAGCGCTATCTCGCGGCACTGGTCGGCACCGGCGGTGTGCGGATGCAACTGCGCTACGGCAGTACCGGTCGTCCGGAGCAGGAGTACTCCGCCGGACCCGTACGCTGAGATCGATAGTCATTACGGAAGGAAATACCCTCATGCGCAATCGTTTCCGTGCCGGAGTCCTGGCGAGCGCCCTGCTGTTCGCGCCATTGTCCGCCGTCGCCACCGCCTCGGCCGTACCGCTGGACCAGGCTCCGACGCAGAACGCCGACGTGGCGGGCACCGTCTGCGTTCAGCAGTTCCCGCAGAGCGTGATCTGCCTGCTCAGCACGTTCTCGGCCTCGGCCTCCGCGCAGAAGTAGCGCGGCCCGGAGTTAGCTGATCGCCTCAACCATCCTGTGACGCCTGCCACAGGATGGTTGGCGGATCGTCCGTTCATTGGCTAACTTCGAAGGCGTGGCGGTGCTCCTGTCGGCCGACTTGCACCGGTCCAGGGTCGGGATCGCCACGGACACAGGAGAATTCCCATAACTATTCAGTTCAACCACACCATTGTCGCGAGCAAGGACAATCGGGAGACCGCCGAATTCTGGGCGGACATCCTTGGTTTGGAGGTGGGGGCGGAGTGGGGCCCGTTCATCGCACTGCCGGTGCATAACGGCGTCACCTTCGACTTCGCCAAGAGCCCGCCGGATATTCCTGGCGGCATTCACCCCACGCATTACGCCTTCCTGGTCTCGGAGGACGAATTCGATTCGGCCTACCGCAAGATTCAGGAGCGCGGGCTCACCTACTGGGCGGATCCGCGTATGCAGGCCGTGAACGAGATCAACCACAATGACGGTGGCCGGGGTATCTACTTCACCGATCCCAACGGCCATTACCTGGAGTTGATCACCGTTCCGTACGGTGGCTGGCCGGAGCGGTAGTACCCGGAGCGGGGCGTCGGCGCTCTCACACCGAGATCGCCACGCCCCGTGCCAGCGCGCCCATGAACTTCGGGGCCATACCCTCGTAGAAGTGATCCACTTCGCGAATCTCGAAGCCCGAATTCTCGATCATGACGCGAATTTCGCGATTCAAATTGCAGCCACCGAAGAGCCGCTGCTGTACCGGATTCAATCGATGCTGCCATTTCTGGACCTCGGCATGCGGAGCGAGTCCGTGTTCGACGAAGTGAAAAGTGCCGCCGGGCACCAGCACTCGCCGCAACTCCGCCAGTGCGGCCGCCGCATCGGGAATGGTGCACAGCGTCCAGGTCGACAGCGCCGAATCGAAGCTGTTGTCCGCGAACGGCAGTGACTGTCCATCCAGTCCGGACCGCTCGACCGGTACCGTGGCGGCGGCCAGTCGTTTGCCCGCCATTCGCCAGCCTAGATCCACCGGTTCGACGGCGGTCACCGAATCCACCGCGCCCGGATAGAACGGCACATTGCGCCCCGATCCGAAGCCGATCTCCACCACCCGCCCGTGCAGACCCTCGCAGGTCTGCTCGCGCACCGGATCGAGCATGGCCGACCCGCAGGACAGATCGACAATGCGGGGGAGGACGTGGTTCTCGTAGATACCCATATCGGTCACTCTCTCGGTGAAATGCCCTAGCGTTTCGGTGGGAAGCGCTGGGTGAGCCAGTTCGTGTACATATCCAGTACCTGCGGGTCGACGGTCGTCCCGATGGTGGCGTATTCGGTGAGCAGCCCGGATTGCGCGGGCTGCATGAGGTGATTGAGCCCGTCGAAGACATGCACCGTGGCATCCGGATCCGCCGCGAGCAGTGCGCGCGCGGGCCCCTCGCTCTGGGTCGCCGGAACCTGCACATCCTTGGTCCCGTACACCGCGAGCACCGGTACCCGCAGCGCCGAAAGTGCCGGGGCCGGATCGTAATTGATCAGCGCGGCCATATACGGCGATACCAGTTGGTCGATGGCGGCCTCGGGCTGTTTGCGTTCGGGCGGCAGGCTGTCATTGTGCTGCTGCGCGTACTTCTTGGCCGCCGCCAGATCACCGGTGTGCACGATATCGACCAGTCCGGAGACGTAGGCGAGCTGTTCGGAGATCTGCTCGGGGGTCGCGCCCTGTGCGGTCAGAATGATCCGATTCTGTTCCAGCAGGACATCCGCGCCCGTGACCGCCGGTCCGGCCTGCATGATCACGAAGGCCACACCGCTGTCCGGTCGCGCCGCGTACAGCGGTGCGAGGTAGCCGCCTTCACTGTGGCCCAGCAAACCGATGCGTTTGCCGTCGATCTCCGAACGCCCGTGCAGGAAGGTGATTCCGGCGCCGATATCGTCGGCGAGCTGTTGGTAATCGGACTGCGACAGATCACCGCCGGTACCGCCGACACCCCGGTCATCGGTGCGCAGCACGGCGTATCCGGCGCGGGTGAAGGTATCGGCGAGCAGCAGGAACGGCTTATGCCCCAGCAGTTCCTCATCGCGATTCTGCGCACCGCTGCCGGTGACGAGTACGACCGCCGGATGCGGTCCGCCGGTCTTCGGCTCGGTCAGCGTCCCGGCGATGGTGATGTCTCCGCTGCGATAGCTGACATCCTCGGACCGGTACGGCCACGGCGGTTGGGGCTGCTGCGGCCGGGCCATCGAGGCGAGGCGTCCGCGCGTCAGATGCAGCGGCACCGTCTGGCCGGACTGGGTGAAGTCGCCCGCGATGCTGTCCGAGGCTTTGTCGTATTTGCCCTTGAACGTGGGTGTGCCCGGGAAATCCGGGGCGGTGAAGCCGACGTCATCGTTGCCGGTCCGGACATCGGTGAGGGGTTTGCCCACGACCGCCTGGGTCGGAATATCAACGGTGGCTTTGCCGTCGGAGCCGAAGGTGACCCCGACCTCGAGCGGATGATCCGGAATCTCGATCTTCCCGTTCCAGTCGCCGACCACCGGTGAGGTCTCGGTCTTCGAGTCCGAGCAGCCCGCCGCCACCATGGCCAGCACGACGAACAGGCCCAGTGAGAGCGACCGCAGTGCACGCATGATCCCGAGCCTACGCGCGGGTCACATGTGCATTACCGATTCGACACCCGAGGTAACCTCTGGGCCATGCCCGGTAACTGTCCGGTTCATTCCATTGCCGTCGCCCGGGCGCGGCTCGTACCGTGAGTCGATGAGCACTGTCGCCACCGCCCCCGATCTCGCGGATCTACCCACCGGCGTGGGCGGTTACGCGACCCCCGAATTCGGCCCCCTGATAAGGACTTTCGCACGCCTGATGGGCGGGCAGCCCGGTGCCGGCGGTGCGCTCACCGTGCACCTGCACGGCACCCCGCTGGTGGAGATCTGGGCCGGTGAATCCGCCCCCGCCACCCCCTGGACCGCCGATACCGGCGCGATCGTCTTCTCCGCCACCAAAGGTATTGCCGCAACGGTCATTCACCGCCTGGCGGACCGCGGCCTCATCGACTACGACACACCCGTCGCCGCCTACTGGCCGGAGTTCGCCGCCAACGGCAAAGAGCGAATCACCGTGCGCCACCTGCTCTCCCATCGTGCGGGGCTGTCCGGCCTCCCCGATATCGCCGCGGGCCTGGACGACATTCTCGACCACCAGCTGATGGAGCAGCGCCTGGCCGCCGCGAAACCCGATCACCTGCTGGGCACTCCGACCTACCACGCCCTGACCTACGGTTGGCTGCTGGCCGGTCTGGCGCGCGCGGTCACCGGGCGCGGTATGGCCGAACTCTTCCGCACCGAGATCGCCGAACCCCTCGGCACCGACGGCATCCACCTCGGCCGTCCGCCCGCCACCTCCGCGACCACGGCCGCGACCATGCACGGCGGTCGCCTGGGCTTCGTCGGCACCACCTACGTCTCCCTGGTGCTGGGCCGCGCCTATTCGCTTCCGGGCGCATTGGGCGCGGCCGCCCGCGCCCTGTTCCTCCCCGGCCTGGAGGATTTCCTCGAGGGCGATATCCCACCCATCCTCGACACCGAACTCCCCGCCGGAAACGGCGTCTGCACCGCCACCGGTCTCGCCACCCTCTACGGCGCACTCGCCAACGGCGGTATGTCCCAGGGCCGCCGCTTCCTGAGCCCCGCCACCATGAAGACCATGCGCCACATCGAGACCTACAGCCTCGACCACGCTCTCATGTACTTCCCCATGATGTGGCGTATGGGCTACCACTCCCTCCCGATGCCCGGCGCCAGAGCGGGTTTCGGCCATATCGGCCTGGGCGGCTCCTTCGGCTGGGCCGACCCCAACCGCGGCCTCTCGGTGGGTTTCGTGCACAACCGCCTCTCCCTGTCCTCCCTCACCACGGACCAACTCGCGTCGGCATGGGTGCTGCCGCTGGTGGTGCGGGGCGCGCGCTCGGCGCGTCGCACCACCCAACTCCCCGCCTCCCGCGCCGCCTGATCTCTGCGCGTCCGGCCCTGCCGTTCGGGGAGCGGGGCCGGACGGCAGACTGGGGCAGTGCAGCTTCCTCTCGGTGCGGTGATTTGTGCGTTTATCGCGGCTCTGCTGTTCGCGGTGTCGGCGGTGGCGCAGCAGCGGGCCGCGTCCGAGGTGCCCGAGGGCGAAGGGCTGATGCGGGCGCTGATCAAGAATCCGACCTGGTGGGCCGGGATGATCGGGGACGGTGGGGGATTCGCGTTTCAGGTGGCCGCGCTGGCGCTGGGTTCGGTGCTGATCGTGCAGCCGATCCTGGTCAGTGCGCTGGTGTTCGCGCTGCCGATGGCGGCCCGGTACGGCGGGCGCAAGACCACGCCCGGGATGTGGGTGAACGCGCTGGCACTGTCGGTCGCGCTGGCGATCTTCCTGATTGTCGGTGACCCCACCGAGGGGCTCGACACCGCGCCGTGGCATCGGTGGGTGCTGCCGCTCGGCCTGGTGTTCGGGGTGGTGGCGGCGGGCGTCATCGGTGCGCGGGTCGTGAAAACGCCTGCGCTGCGGGCACTTCTACTCGGTGGGGCGGGCGGCACGCTCGTCGGTGTGTCGGCGGCGTTGACCGCGAATGTGACTCGGCTGTTCGGCCAGGGGATCACGACGGCGCTCACCAGTTGGGAGATCTACGTACTGGTGGTCACGGGCGTCGGCGGTGTCTATCTGCAACAGCGTGGCTATCAAGCCGGATCGCTCGCGGCCTGCCTTCCGGCCTTCACGATCGCCGAACCACTCGTCGCCGCGTTCGTCGGAATCACGGTGCTGGACGAGCGACTCCGCAGCGGTCCGATCGGCACCGGATTCGTTCTCGTCGCGGTGGTCGTCATGTGTGTCGCGACCGTCGCGCTGTCGCGCGCGCAGGCGGGCGAACCCCTCGAAGTGTCCGATTCCGCACCGGTTTCGCAGCTCCGCGAGTGACCTTCACCACGACACGCAGACCGCGAAACGCCGAAGTCGCAAGTCGCTTCCGCGTGCCTTCGGAACTCGTCGGTGGGGGCGCTTAGTATGTCTGCGTGTCAGCCTCGTCGGGATCATTCGTCCATCTCCACAACCACACCGAGTACTCGATGCTCGATGGCGCGGCGAAGATCACGCCTCTGTTCAAAGAGGCCAAACGGCTGGGCATGACCGCCGTCGGCATGTCCGACCACGGAAACATGTACGGCGCCTCGGAGTTCTACAACTCCGCCAAGAAGCTCGAGATCAAGCCGATCATCGGCATCGAGGCGTATATCGCGCCCGAATCCCGCTTCAACACCAAGCGCGTGCAGTGGGGCGATCCCTCGCAGAAGAGCGATGACGTCTCCGGTTCGGGTGCGTACACGCATATGACCATGGTCGCGGAGAACGCGCAGGGGCTGCGGAACCTGTTCAAGCTCTCCAGCCTCGCCTCCATCGAGGGTCAGCTCGGCAAGTGGGCGCGTATGGACGCCGACATCATCGCCGAGCACGCGGCCGGAATCATCGCCACCACCGGCTGCCCCTCGGGCGAGGTGCAGACCCGCCTGCGCCTGGGTCAGGAGCGCGAAGCCCTCGAGGCCGCCGCCAAATGGCAGGAGATCTTCGGCCCGGAGAACTTCTTCCTGGAGATCATGGATCACGGCCTGTCCATCGAGCGCCGTGTTCGCGAGGGTCTGCTCATGGTCGGCAAACAGCTGGGCATTCCGCCGCTGGCCACCAATGACTGCCACTACGTGCACGAGTCCGATTCGGGCAATCACGAAGCGCTGCTGTGCATTCAGACCGGTAAGACGCTCTCGGACCCCACCCGCTTCAAGTTCGACGGCTCCGGCTACTACCTCAAGTCCGCCGAGGAGATGCGCGCCATCTGGGACGCGGAGGTCCCCGGGGCCTGCGACAATACGGTGCTCATCGGTGAGCGCGTGCAGCCGTATGACGATGTGTGGGAACACCGCGACCGCATGCCCGTCTTCCCGGTCCCCGAGGGCGAGACCCAGGGCAGCTGGCTGCGTCACGAGGTGATGGAGGGGCTGAATCGCCGCTTCCCCAAGGGCATTCCGGGCGACTACCTGCCGCGTGCCGACTTCGAACTCGACGTCATCATCGAAATGGGCTTCCCGGCCTACTTCCTCATCGTCGCCGACCTCATCACCTACGCCCGCTCGGTCGGCATCAATGTCGGCCCGGGTCGTGGTTCGGCCGCCGGTTCGCTGGTCGCGTACGCGATGGGCATCACCAATATCGACCCGATCCCGCATGGTCTGCTGTTCGAGCGGTTCCTCAACCCCGAGCGCGTCTCCATGCCCGATATCGATATCGACTTCGACGATCGCCGCCGCGGTGAGATGGTCCGCTATGCCACCGATAAGTGGGGCAGCGACCGCGTCGCCCAGGTGATCACCTTCGGTACGATTAAAACCAAAGCGGCGCTGAAGGATTCGGCCCGCGTCCAGTTCGGCCAGCCCGGCTTCGCCATCGCCGATCAGATCTCCAAGGCGCTGCCGCCGCCGATCATGGCCAAGGATATTCCGCTCTCGGGCATCATGGATCCCGAACACGAGCGGTACAAAGAGGCCGCCGAGGTCCGCGAGCTCATCAATACCAATCCGGACGTCAACAAGATCTACGAGACCGCCCGCGGCCTCGAGGGCCTGATCCGCAATGCCGGCGTGCACGCCTGCGCGGTCATCATGTCGTCCGAACCGCTCACCGACGCCATCCCGGTCTGGAAGCGCGCGCAGGACGGCGCGATCATCACCGGCTGGGACTACCCGTCGTGTGAGGCCATCGGCCTGTTGAAGATGGACTTCCTGGGCCTGCGCAACCTGACCGTCATCGGTGACGCGCTGGTCAATATCAAGAACAACCGCGGTATCGACCTGGACCTGGACACCCTGCCGCTGGAAGATCCCGCCACCTACGAATTGCTCGCGCGCGGAGACACTCTCGGCGTCTTCCAGCTCGACGGCGGCGCCATGCGCGATCTGCTGCGCCGGATGATCCCCACCGGCTTCGAGGATATCGTCGCCGTGCTCGCGCTGTATCGCCCCGGCCCCATGGGCATGAACGCGCACAATGACTACGCCGACCGCAAGAACGCGCGCCAAGAGGTCAAACCCATCCATCCGGAGCTCGAAGAGCCCCTGAAGGACATCCTGCGTGATACCTACGGCCTGATCGTGTATCAGGAGCAGATCATGCAGATCGCGCAGAAGGTCGCCGGGTACTCGCTCGGCCGAGCGGATATTCTGCGCCGCGCCATGGGTAAGAAGAAGGCCTCGGTCCTGGAAGCCGAATTCGAGGGCTTCGAAAAGGGCATGATGGACAACGGCTTCTCCAAGCCCGCCATCAAAGCGCTGTGGGACACCATTCTTCCGTTCGCCGGTTACGCGTTCAACAAATCGCATGCCGCGGGCTACGGTCTGGTCTCCTTCTGGACCGCCTACCTCAAGGCCAATTACCCGGCCGAGTACATGGCCGGTCTGCTCACCTCCGTCGGCGACGACAAGGACAAGGCCGCCATCTACCTGGCCGACTGCCGTCGCCTCGGCATCCAGGTGCTGCCGCCGGATGTGAACGAGTCCGAAATCGAATTCGCCTCCGTCGGTGGCGATATCCGCTTCGGTATGGGCGCGGTCCGCAATGTCGGCGCGAATGTGGTCTCCTCGATCATCGCCGCCCGTAAGGAGAAGTCGAAGTTCACCGACTTCTCCGACTACCTGAACAAGGTGGATGCGACGGCCTGCTCCAAGAAGGTCACCGAATCCCTCATCAAGGCAGGCGCTTTCGACTCGCTCGGACATCCGCGCAAGGGTCTGCTGCTGGTGCACTCCGATGCCATCGACGCGGTCATGTCGACCAAGAAGGCCGAGGCCATCGGCCAGTTCGATCTCTTCGGCGGGCTGGACGACGACGATTCCATGGCGAGCGTCTTCAATGTGAAGGTGCCCGACGAGGAGTGGGAGTCCAAGCATAAACTCGCCCTCGAACGCGAAATGCTGGGCCTGTACGTCTCCGGACATCCGCTCAATGGCGTCGAGCATGTGCTTGCGGCGCAATCGGATACGGCGATTCCGACGATTCTCGAAGGTGATGTCAAGGACGGCCAGCAGGTGACCATCGGCGGTATCTTCGCCAGCGTCACCCGCCGCGTCAATAAGAACGGCCTGGCCTGGGCCTCCGCGCAGCTGGAAGATCTCAGCGGTGGTATCGAGGTGCTGTTCTTCCCGCAGTCCTACTCGGTCTACGGGATGGATGTCACCGAGGACGCCATCGTGCTGGTCAAGGCCCGCGTCTCCGCGCGTGACGATCGCATCTCGCTGATCGCCAATGACCTTGTGGTGCCGGACCTTTCGCATATCGGTGTGGAGAAGCCGCTGTCGGTGATCATTCCGACCCGGCTCTGCACCCCGGATAAGATCGGCGCGCTCAAGCGGGTGCTGAACAGTCACCCCGGCACCGCGGACGTCATCATCAAGCATGTCGGCTCCCGCGAACGCACCACCACCCTGAAAGTGGCCGACAACCTGCGGGTTTCACCGTCTTCGGCGCTCATGGGCGATCTCAAGGCACTACTCGGCCCGGGCTGCCTGGCGAGTTGAGCCTCCCCGGGTTTTCCCGGTCCCGGCGGTAGGGTACGAACAGACGCTCCTTCGCAGCACGGCGGGATGGCCCTTCGTCTCGGCGGGAGGTTCCCTCGTCGTCTCGGCGAGGAGAGTCCCCCGTCATCCCGGCGAGGAGAGTCCCCCGTCATCCCGGCGAGGAGGGTCCCCGTCGTCCCGGCGTGCTTTTGGGCCGGGATCCACCGAATTCGGGACCGAAAGGATATCCGTGGTGGCCTTGCGGCGCGTTCGACTCGTGGCCGCGCTCGCGGCCATCAGCCTGCTTGCCGCGTGCGGGCACAGCGGTCCGCATTCGGTGGGGAGCGCCCCGGCGCCCCAGTCGGCCCCGGGTGCTCCGCCCGCACCCGGCCCGCCGTCCGCCCCGGCCGTGGTCGCCGCCACCGCGAATGGCTTCACCCTGCGTGGCCAGCCCTGGTGGCCCGCGGGATTCAACGGCCCACAGCTCGCCACCCGGTATTCGATCAATTTCGGGTGTGGCGCCGAGGTCGATCTGGACGACTTCTTCGGCAGGGTGCCGGAGCATTCGCTGACCCGTTTCGCCATGTTCCAGGCGCTGGCGGTCAATAAGAACACCGGTGCGCTCGACTTCGGCGCGGCGGACGCGGTATTCGCAGCCGCCGAGCGGCACGGCCGGATGATTCTGCCGGTGCTGGGCGCGCAGACCGGCGACTGCGGTGACGAGACCTTCAAGCAGCGCGATTGGTACGTGGACGGCTGGAGGAAATTCACCACGATCCACGGGCGTTCGGTCATGAGCTTTCAGGACTGGCTGATCACCGCCATCAATCGCTGGCGTGCCTCACCGGTGGTGGCCGGTTGGGAACTCATCGGTGAGCCGGAGCCGAGCATATGCCTTAGTACCCAATGTGATCTGCGGTTGCGGACCTGTCCGGCGGACGCCGCGCGGGTGCTGCGCGCGTTCATGGACGAGGCCGGGAAGATCCCGCGTGAACTCGATCCCGGGCGGCTGATATTCGCCGGTTATGTCGGCGGCAGCCAATGCGGTACCGCGGGAGAGGATTTCCGCACCGTCAGCTCCTCGCCGAATGTGGATGTCATGGAGTACCACGACTATTCCGAGTCGGATTTGCCCTTGCCGGGCGGACCCAACAACGGTCTGGCTCGTCGGCTGATTCAGGCGCGGGAGCTGGCGAAGCCCTTGCTGATCGGCGAGATCGGCGAACACGCCGGATCCTGCGAAAGCCTGCCCGATCGCCGCGAACGCATGGACCGGCGTATCTCCGGCCAGCGCGATGCCGGTGCGGCCGGAGTGCTGATCTGGGCCTTCGTCCCCGATCCCCGCGCCGATCAGTGCACCTACGATGTAGGGCCGGATGATCCACTCTGGGAATCGGTTGACCACTTCACCACGCTCGGCTGATCAGCTCCCGATGATCCGGTACAGCCGCCAGTTCGGCTGTCCGGCACCGTCATTGGGAATCTCCAGCTCCAAGGTGGCGATCTGCGCACCGTTCTCGTACATGCTGGGATAGCGCCGGTTCACCGCATCGGAGCTGCCGCGACCGGTATTGGGCACCGCCAGAATGTATTTCGCGCCGCGCTCCAGCGGCCGATTCAGCACTCGCACGAAATCGCGATCCGAGGGGATCACGAAGCGATCGGGCTTCTCGGAGGCCACCAGCACCGCGAACCCGTACACGGTATCCATCACCACCGCACCCGGCGGCAGATCCAGGGCGTCCAGATAGTCGGCCAGCCGCCGCTCGGTGCGGAAGGTCGCGGCAATGCGGACCCCATCGTTGTATTTGGCGGACACATTGTCCGGGTTCGGGAAGACCGCCGCCCCCAGCGCGTACTCCTGCACCGCCATGAGCTGATTGTTCATACCCAGCGCGGTCACCGGGAGCGCCGCGAGCAGCAGCGCCGCCGCCGACCCCGCGCCGATGAGTGACCCGGCGGACCGCACCCGGACCGCGGGTTCGGGTATCTCGGCCGTCACGGTGTCGGCGTACTTGCCGAGTCGCTTACTCGGCGGGAACCCGTGCGCGGGCGCGATGAGCAGCGCCAGTATCGCCGCGAACGGAATCACCGCCACATAGAAGCGCAGGAATGCGAAGGTGGAACCCGTTGCGTAACTGAGCATCTGGAATGCCAGCACCGACCCGAACAGCAGCATCGGCACCGCCACCGGTAAATCCCCGCGCCGCACCGCCAATGCCCCGGCGATCGGAAGCAGCAACGGCAGCAGTGGAGCCAGGATCAGCATGGCTCCGAGCGAATACTCCAGTGCCGCGGTGATACTGCCCGATGCGCTCGCGCCCGACTGCGCCAGGATCGCGGAATTGCCGTACTGCGAGGTGAATTGCTGGAACGCCTCTCCGGTGATCAGCCAGCTGGTGGCCGCCCACACCACGAACGCCAGCGCCACCGGGGCGCTCACCAGCACCAGATCCATTGTCGCCCCGGCGAACCGATACTCGCCATGCCTCCTGCGGTGATAGCTCAGCGCGAAGACCAGCAGCCCCGCCGCGGCGGCCGGGGCGAGGGCGTCGTACCGGGTCAGGTACCCGAGCCCGAGCGCGATTCCCGCCGCCACCAGGTCGTGCACCCCGTCGGTGCGCACCCAGCGCATGAGCCGCCGCACCGCCCAGCACAGACAGAACAGGAACAGCGCCTCGCTCATCCCGTTGCCGCCGTAGACCAGCACCATCGGATTCATAGCGAACAACACCGTAATGACGACGCGAAGCCATTGCGGTGCACCGCGATCCACGCCGATGCCGTACACCACGGTCACCGCGCCCGCCATGAACAGCGCCGTCATGAGCACCCCGGACAATCCCCAGCG
Source organism: Nocardia sp. NBC_01503 (assembly GCF_036327755.1). Taxonomy (NCBI): domain Bacteria; kingdom Bacillati; phylum Actinomycetota; class Actinomycetes; order Mycobacteriales; family Nocardiaceae; genus Nocardia; species Nocardia sp. NBC_01503. The sequence continues at coordinate 8,072,493 of NZ_CP109596.1, read as the reverse complement.
GGTGATCGCGGGGGAGAGCGGCGCGACCACCACGAACGGCAGTTGCGCCAGCGCGGTGAGCGGTGTGAAGACGAATCCGATCGCGGACAGGTGCGGGTCTCGGCTGAACAGCGCCGACTGGGTGGCCGACACCCGGCTCAGCGCATCGCCCATCAGATACCCGCGCCCGGCGGTGAGCAGCAGACCCGTGCACAGATACAGCACAGCCGAGACCGCGAAGATCAGCCGGGGGACGCGCTTGCCGATCATTCGGCCGTCTCCTTCGCGGTGCCCAAACCGTGAAAGGTCTTCTCCCAGTAGGACGGATTGCGCACCAGCTGCCAGCATCCCTTGGTGGCGGCGACGGCCATCAGCAGCCAGTACGCCGGTGACAGCAGACAGGCCACCAGCAGATCCGGCCGGTCGTTCTCCCGGCAGGCGACCAAGTTCATGTACACCGTCGCGGAGTTGCCGAGCACCAGGGCGATGAGCGCCGGGAAGTAGACCGCCGCCGGGAAGATCCGCTCGATGAGCTCCGGCTGGCCGAAGATCCAGGTCATGGTGATGAACCAGAACAGCAGATTCAGACATGCGATGATCGGCGTCCCGGCCAGGATGAGCGTGAAGCGCAGAAAGCTGACCGGACCGATCTTGCGCCACAGCTGGATCGGTCGCCGCACGTGCACCAGCCAGCTCTGCAGATACCCCTTGTACCAGCGTGAGCGCTGCCGAATCCAATTGATCGGATCCGGATTGGCCTCCTCGAGGGTGGTGGAGTCGATGACGGCCGTGGAGTATCCGCGCGCGGCGATGCGCACCCCGAGATCGGCGTCCTCGGTCACGTTGTACGGATCCCACGCACCGATATCGATGAGCACATTGCGGCGGAAGTGATTCGAGGTGCCGCCCAAGGGAATCGGCGCACTGCTGCGCATCAGACCGGGCAGCAGGAAGCTGAACCACAGTCCGTAGTCCATGGTGAACCAGGCGGTCAGCAGATTCTGCCGGGCATTGTGGAAGGCGAGTTTGGCCTGTACGCACACCACCGAGCGCGGCAGCTCCGCGAAGGCCGCCACCACCCGGCGCAGTTGCAGCGGATCGGGAATGTCCTCGGCGTCGTAGATGGTGACGATATCCCCGGTGGCCGCGTGCAGACCGTAATTGCACGCCTTGGGTTTGGTGCGCGGATCGGCCGCGGGCACCAGCACGATGGTGATGTGTTCGCTTCCGGCGGTACCGATTCCGGCGGCGCGGGCGGCGTCGATGGTGGGGGCGTCGTCCTCCTCCAGCAGCAGCAGCGCCTGCATCCGGTCGCGCGGATAGTCCAGACCGTTCAGGGCGGCGATGAGATCGCCCACGACTTCGGGCTCGCCGTAGGCGGGGACCAGAATGGTGTAGGGCGGCAATTGGTCCTCGGGCAGGGCGAGTGCGCGTTCATCGGACACCGTGAGAATGGCGTCGCGGGCCATACCGCGGGTGAAGATCAACACCCGATCCGCGAGCACCGCGATATATCCGAGCGTGCACACTGCCATCAGTACGACCAGCGTGGTGAGCGGTGCCAGGACCGCGCACACCAGCATGATCCCCACCGCCGCGAAGACCGTATTGCGTTGCCACGGTAGGAAAGCCACCGACGCCGAGGCCATCGGATCGTTCTCTCGCAGTCCCTGTACGGCGGTGCGCAGGGCGTGCTCGCGCTCCGCCGGGGTAGCCAGGCCGACAAGCTCGCCGGTCATCCACCGGCCCCCAGTCGCACGATCTCGCGGGCGACGGTGATCAGCATCTGGCCGTCCTTGATATCCGTATCATTGTCGCCGACACCGGAATCGGGGTCGAGAGTGACGGCATTGCCGCGCAGGAACTGGTGCGTGAGATTGCTGAAATTGCTGCCCGCCCAGGGTTCGGGCTGCGGAAAGTCGGCATCGGGCAGGTGGTTGTCGGCGGCGATCAGGCTGACCCGCTCGGCTCCGTCCGCCCCCTGCCAGTTCCAGCTCAGCCAGGTCCAGCTCAGCAGTCGCTGGTCATCGAGAACCGAGGTGAGCCGCGCGGAAACCCCGTGCCCCAAATCGATTCGAAAGCCCGGTGTGACGCGCGGCTGGATCAACCTGTACATGGTGAACTCCGGATACCGGTCCACATTGTGCGGGCTGTCCGAGCGCACGATATCGACCATGATGCGCCGCCGCCGGGATTCCTTGTCCCACTCCGGATTACCGCGCTGTGCGCGAATCTGCTGCCGCACCCAGGTGGTGCCCGGACCGTAGAATTTCCGGGCCCACGGATACTCGCGCTCGCTCAGCAGCGTCCAGCCCGGCGGCACTGCGGGGGCCTGCGCGATGTCGAGCCCGGGAACGGCCGGGCTGGGCAGCTTGTGCTCGGCGGGCAACGGAATGAGTGCGAACAATCCGGCCGCCACCACCGCGGCCACCGCCGCGCTGCGGGACTGGGCCGCGGTGAGCGGGCGGACCGGCCGGTTCAGCGGCCGCACGGTCGCCCACCCGCGGTGATACAGATACATGACGGCGCACGCCACGAACATCGCGACCGCGGGCGGGATCAGCTGATCGATCAGTTGCGGTGCGTCCGGGAACCGGACCTCGAGCACGGTCAGCGTCAAAGCCCCGGCCCCGGCGGCGATACCCGCCCCGGTCAGTGCCCGTCGCCAGGTCCGGCCCGTCGCGATGGCCGCCGCGATGACCGCGAACACCAGCGCCACAACACCTTCGGCGAGGTTGCTGCCGCCCGCGGCCACCACCAGTCCGCGATAGAACACCGGAAACCCCGCCAGGAACAGCAGCCAGGCCGGCCAGAACCGGAACACCGGCCGCAGCCCGAAGACCAGAATGCTCACGCTCATCAGAAACAGCGGCGCCGCGAGCAGATCCAGGTGCAGCACCTCGTACTCGTAGCGGTACCGCAGCACCAGCAGACCCAGCAGTGCGGCGGTGCCCGCCAGTCCGAGCAGCCCCACGATGATGTCCGATTGCCGGTCGTAGATGGGCAATTCGCCCCGGTGCCGCAGGGTGATGCCGATGGCCGCGAAGAAGGCCAGCACCGGCAGCGCGAAGACGTATCCGATATCGGAGCCCTGCCGGACATCCTCGATCAGTTCGGCCCACAGGTGCCAGAACGCACCCACCGTGCACGCGAGCACGAACAGCAGGCGCAGCCCGGTCCGCCACTGGACGGTGTGCCACCACGGCACGGACCGCGGCGGCGGGGAAGTCTCCAGGATGGCTGTCATCGAAGCGCGTCAGCGGGTGCGGCGACGTCGCAGCAGGATGACCGCGCCGGCGAGTACACCCACCGCGAGGAGTACTCCGCCCGCCACAGCGAGCGTGTGCGCCAGCGGAATTCCGGCGTCGTCGTCGGCTGCCGCGGCTGCCGCGGCCTCGGCCGTCCCGGCGAGCGGATCGAAGAGTTCGGGCTCCCGGTCACCCGCCTGCAAGAGCACCGGACCGGTCAGCCGGAACGAACGATCCGGATCGGCCACCAGCCAATTCAGCAGTCGATCGAGATGCTCGGGCTCGTCCGGCGAGGTCGCGACGATGACGGTGCGCCGCCCGCTCCAGACGACCTGGAGCGAGCCGAAGGAGATAGGCGGCTTCAGGTCGATCCGCGACTTCAAATAGGCGTCGTCGCCGTAGACGACAAGCGTCTCTCCGTTGCGGCTCAGCGGCAGCGTCGGAACCTCGGGGCCCCGACCGCTCGGGACCACGAGTACGGCGGGCAACGCAGTGTTCACGACCTCCTCGACCGACACCAACTCGGGTCGCAGCGGCACCGCGGTCAGACGCTGCATGGCGATGAGAACCTGTGCGGCCCTGACGGTATCGGCGAAGCCCGGGGTCTCCAGCCCGACCAGTACGCGCGGCAGCAGCGCCTGCGGTACCGCGCCGAAGCCCGCCGGAACCGGTGGTTTGGCGAGCTCCCCGCGTACCTCACCCGCCGGATCGATGGTGAGGGTGACCGGCTGCTCCAGTCCGCAACCGTGGGTGAGTCCCGCCTGCTGCAGGGTCACCGACACCGTCGTGAAGCGCGCCAGCAGATCATCGGGGATGGTGACCCACTGATTGAACGCCCCGGACGGCTCGACCGGCCAGGCGGCGATCTGCCGATCGCCGATGGTCACCGCGAGCTGTCCGTTCAAGGTCTCCGGAAGTGGAGTGTGATTGCCGTGCAGATGAATTCGTACACCCTTCGACGGCCGCCCGAGCCGGGTCTGATCGATGGCGAAATCCACCCGCACATCGCCGATGGTGGTCGCGCTCAGCGTGCCCTGCCCGAGCTCCTGGAGTGTGGTGGTGTCCGGGGCGAGCTGCGGTGCGGCGGGCAACCCCACCGCGGTAGCCGCCGAGGCAATGGCAGCCTTGGCCAAATCGCTGGTGAGCAAACGGATCTGGGTCGGCAGCGACTTCGCGTCACCGGAGACCGTCAGCACCGGCGCCGGACCGCCGGTCACCCACAGCCCGGGATCGGAGCCCTCCCGCACCACGATCTGCCGCTCCAGGAAAGCCGGCGGATGATCGGGAAGCGGTGTGCCCGAATCAATTCGGCGAATATCCACGGCCACCGGTTGGCGGGTGTACCGCGCGATCACCGCCGTGCTGAGCGACAGCACACCCGCGCTCTCGACATCGGTGGGGTTACCGGGCAGATAAATGGTCAAGCGCCCCAGCGCCGGTGGCAGGAACTCGGCCACCGTGGTCGGTTGCGCCTCCTCGCCGAAGTAGACGACCGAGGCGTCGGTGAGCGTGGCGGGCCTGCCGCGCCAGTCGTCGACGCAGATACCGGGTTCGGGCACCAGCGACGAGGTCAGCGTGACGGTGACGGCATTGTTCTCCACCTCCGCCCCCAGCAGCGAAATGCGCACCGGCGCACGGGGATCTGTCGGCAGCATGACCCGATCGAGGAAGCGATCGCCGGAGCGCGCGTCCAGGGTCGCCCGCACCACATTCGGCGGCAACGCCATCGTCCCCACGATCGCGGTCGGTGCGAGCCCGGGCAGAATCGGCAGGGTCAGGGTCACCTCGTGCTCGCGGCCCGGGAACTCCAGGGTTTTGCCCATGCCGAGACCGGGCAGTGCGATCGGATGATCCACCGGTTCGGCCAGCGCCACGGCAGGCACCGCTGTCACGGTGAAAGCCGCTGTGAGCAAAGCGAGTACAGCTGTCGCCGCACGCACACTCATGTATTGGTCTCCTGTGAGGGGTCGCGCGCCGCCCTTACAGCCAGGTCGGGTCGCCGAAAACCGCGCCACTGTCGTCTACTTCGGCAGATTTGGCGTAGAGATAGGTGTACTGGCGGATCGCCACCGGTCCGGTGCACTGATTGACCGCGATATGGAAGTCGCGAATCACGATCTGAACTTCCTTGCCCGGCATGAGGTCCTTCTCCGCGACCGGAACATCCTTGACCTCGCCCGGACTGAGATTGACACTCAGCGGCGTCTGCACATTGGGCCCGATCACCGCCAACCCGAGACCGGGATCCGGAACCACCGGAATATTCACGGTGGGCGCGTAGACCTGTGGAATCGCGCCGACATTCCCATTGAGCAGATTCACCGCGCAGCCGACGTGATACCCGGTCTTGAGCTGTCCACCGGCCACGCCATCGAGTCGGCCGTAAGCCACCGTGCTGACCAATGCCTCACGCGAAGTGCCGACCTGGTTCAGCGGGGCGATGCGATTGACCGATTCGGTGCGATTGCCGACGGTGAAGCTCCCGATGGGGGAGGCGAAGGTGCGCTCGTGTGCGGCCAGATCGACGACATCGGCCTGACTCGGCGGCGCGGCGCACAGCATGATCCCGCTGGCGAGAATGAGCATCCCGAACGGTTTCGACCGCATGCCGATAAAGGTAATAGAGAAACCGCATGACTAGCCCGTATGACACGGACCGACTGGTCGCGATTCGGATAAGACGTGATTCAGGAAAGGCGCGGACCCGGTCGCACCACCGCGACAATCCACCGCACGGCCATCGCGGTGGCTCCCACCAGTACGGCGGTCTGGGCCGAACCGGTGACGAGCAGCAGTACCAGGGCGATGAGCACTCCGATGGCCAGCGCCTCCAACTTGAAGACCGGCCAGGCCGTACCCGCGATATTCACGGTCGCGAGGCGCGCGCGGGGGCGCCGCATCTGCGTTGGGTGAACCACTGCCATTCAGTCAGGCTACCCGCAGCCCGAAAGTTCGGGCAAACGAACTTTCTGTCGGACGCGCCACAGCACCGGGAAGAATCGACCCCCGGGGAACATGGCCGAGCCCGCGGGTGTTAGCTGGGTCATGCCACTTACCGGAGAATATGAACCCAGCCCTACCGCTTGGGCCCGTGAGCAGGCCGAGCTGTACGAAGGCTCGAACGGTGCCGAAGGCAGCGTTATGCAAGGCAAACCCATCATCCTGCTCACCACGCGCGGTGCGAAGTCCGGCAAGCTCCGCAAGACCCCGCTCATGCGGGTCGAACACGATGGTGAGTACGCGGTCGTCGCCTCGCTCGGCGGCGCACCCAAACATCCCGTCTGGTACTGGAATATCAAGGCCGATCCGCATGTCGACCTGCGGGACGGCGCGGTGGTGAAGGATTACACCGCCCGTGAGGTCACCGGCGACGAGAAGGCAATCTGGTGGAAGCGCGCCGTCGAGGCGTGGCCGGACTACGAGAACTACACCAAGAAGACCGATCGCGAGATTCCGGTCTTCGTGCTGACCGAGCGCGACTGACATTCGTCGTTTCCGTCCCTTACGCCGACCGGGTTCGCCCGGTCGGCGTATTGCTGTCCGGACCGGCTCAGTAGCATGTGTCGGGTGTCGGATCCGCTAGTAGTCGCAGAGAAAGTATCCAGTCACGTGCCCGAGTTGAGCGCGGACGAAATCGATGCCGCCGCCAAGCGAATCTCCGACATTATCGAGCCGACGCCGCTGCAGCGGATCGCGCGGTTGTCGGCGGCGACGGGTGCCGAGGTCTACCTCAAGCGTGAGGACCTCACCGCCGTGCGCTCGTACAAGCTGCGCGGGGCCTACAACCTCATCATCCAGCTCAATGCCGCCGAACGCGCCGCCGGCGTGGTCACGGCCAGCGCCGGAAACCATGCCCAGGGTGTGGCTTTCGCGTGCAAGGCGATGGGGATCCACGGCCGCATCTACGTCCCGAGAACCACTCCCAAGCAGAAGCGTGATCGAATCCGCGTGCACGGCGGCGAATTCGTGCAGTTGATCGCCATCGGCGATACCTATGACGCGGCCGCCGCGGCCGCCGCCGATGATGTGGCGCGCACCGGCGCGACCATGGTGCCGCCCTTCGATGATCCGCGCACCGCCGCGGGTCAGGGCACGATCGCCGCGGAGTTCCTGGAGCAGCTCGACCGAGCTCCGGATCTGGTGGTGGTGCCGGTGGGTGGCGGTGGCTGCCTGGCCGGAATCAGCACATATCTGCGGGAACGGTCGCCGGGCACCATGATCCTGGGCGTCGAGCCCGCGGGCGCGGCCTCCATGACCGCGGCCCTGGTGGCCGGGGGACCGGTCACGCTCCCGGAGATCGATCCCTTCGTCGATGGCGCGGCCGTGCGCCGGATCGGCGCTGTGCCCTATACCGCGGTGTCCAGGCTCGGCGGCGGGGTGCGCTCGCACGCCTCGCTGCCCTTACTGACCGCGACCGAATCCGGTAGTGGCGCAGGCGCTTTCCGCATGATGACCGTCGACGAGGGCGCCATCTGCACCGCCATGCTCGAGCTCTATCAGAACGAGGGCATTGTCGCCGAGCCCGCGGGTGCGCTGGCCACGGCGGCGCTGCGCGATATCGAGATCGCGCCGGGCGCGACCGTGGTGTGCCTGCTGTCCGGCGGCAATAACGATGTCTCCCGCTACGGCGAGGTCATCGAGCGCTCGCTGGTGCATCAGGGGCTCAAACACTATTTCCTGGTGGACTTTCCGCAGGAGCCGGGCGCGCTGCGGCGCTTCCTGGACGAAGTGCTCGGACCGGACGACGACATCACCCTCTTCGAGTACGTCAAGCGCAACAACCGGGAGACCGGGGCGGCGCTGGTCGGTATCGAACTGGGGTCGCCGGAGGGTTTGGAGCCGCTGCAGAAGCGGATGGATGAATCCCCGATTCGCGGCGAACGCCTCGATCCGGGTTCGCCCGCGTACCGCTATCTGACCTGATCGACGCGATCCCGGGCAGGACGGGGAAGCACCCTGCCCGGGACGGTCGTTCGCGATCCACCCCACTGGGATCGCGGGTTCGGGGGATTTCAGATGGGCAGCAGATAGCCCGGGCCGGTCGGGCGAATGAGCTGCGGCTCACCGAGTTTGCGGTCCAGCCGGTGGATGACATCCGCCACACTCGCCGCCGACGGTGTCGCACTGCAGTATTCGGCGTTCTCGGTGCGACTGACCATGGTTCCGGCGCGGGCCGCGAGCAGCTCCAGTGCGCAGAACTCGGGCGAGGTCATGGTCAGCAGTACGCCATTGCGCTGCACGCGCCGGCGCAGCCGATCCACCACCAGATCGCCGACGGTCAGCACCGGTACGGGCGAGCGGGGGCGGCGGCCGCACAGGGCCCGCACCCGGGCGGCCAGTTCACTCAGGGAGAACGGTTTGGCCAGGTAGTCGTCCGCGCCACTGGCATAGCCCTCGGTGCGATCCCGCGGGCTGTCGCGGGCGGTGATGACCAACGCCGGGGTGCGATGCCCCGAATCCCGTTGCCGCCGGATCAGATCCAGCCCGTCGTCATCGGGCAGTCCGCGATCGACGATCAGGCAGTCGTAGCGGCGTGCACCGCAGCTGGGCCGGGCCTCGGCGAGATTTCGGGTCAGGTCGACGATGAAACCCGCCTCCCGTAATCCGGCGGCGACTCGATCGCCCGGATCGTCATCGTCCTCGCACACCAGAATCCATATGCTGTGGGGCGTCATCCGATCGTCGGGCATACGGCAACGGTGCCATCCCGATCATGAACGAATTATGAGCGATCGTCGTATGACCGGCCGCTGTCAACGCCGCCGCGCGTATCGTCCGCGCCGGATTCTCCGAAGTCGGGGTTAACGCGTACGTGCAGTTCATGCGATGAATCCGAGTAGTCCACTACGCAAGAGACCCGATGCGCGCAGCGGGAGGATCTGTTCATGAAAAGACTTGTGGTGTGCTGTGACGGCACCTGGAAGGCCGAATCGTCCACGACGGTCTCGAACATCGTCAAGATCGCGCAGACCGTCTGCCATACCGGCACGGACGCACAGGGCGAGGCCGTCGGTCAGCGCGTCTATTACATCTCCGGTCCGGGGGCGCGCGGATTCACCACCGATCGATTGCTCGGCGGTGCCTTCGGGCTCGGTTTGGAGGCCAATCTCTCGGCCGCCTACTGGCAATTGGCACTCAATTGGGAGCCGGGCGACGAGATCTTCATCTTCGGCTTCAGTCGCGGCGCGTACACCGCGCGCAGCCTGGCCGGGATGATCAACCGCCTCGGCATCCTCACCTACAAGGCCATGATCGACGGCAAGTACCCGGACGCGCTGCAGATCTACCACACCCGCAAGGCCGACCCGGATGATCCGGATCCACCCGAATGGGCCGAATTCCGCAGGGAAAACTGCCATTCCGAACCCGTGGTGATCAACTTCCTGGGCGTCTTCGACACCGTGGGAGCCATGGGCATTCCCGGGATCACCGCCTGGCGGCACCGCTTCCACGATGTGCGGCTGTCCAATACCGTGCACTGTGCCCGGCAGGCCCTGGCCCTGAACGAGCGCCGTCGCGCCTTCGAACCGTGCCTGTGGGAGGTCCCGGTCGAGATCGGGCACAAGTTCCGCCGCACCGATAGGGTCAAACAGGTCTGGTTCGAGGGTGTGCACAGCGATATCGGCGGCGGCTACCCCGAATGCGCGCTCTCCGATATCGCCCTGCACTGGATGATCCGCGAGGCCGAGGCCGAGGGCCTGCGCTTCGACCACACCCGCCTCACCACCCTGCGCGAACACTGCCCCCACCCGCCGAAAAAGCATCTACTGCTGCACAATTCGCTGGGCCCGGCATTCCGGCTACTCAATTTCATTCGCCTACTGCGTAATCCGCGCAGTCCCCGCTTCTACTGGGATTCCTGGCGCCGCATTCTCACCCCCACCGATCAGGCCAGCTATCTGGCCTCCTCCTCCGCCCGGCGCGCCCGGGACTACCACCCCGACAATCTCAGGCGCTGGCATGAAACCCTGGTCGGCCCCATCCCCGCCGCCCTCATCGAACACACCGACCTGGGCCCACTCGACACCCCGGAACCGGAGTCGGAGCCGACCGCCGAAGTGATGAGGGAAGCGGTGTAGTCGCCCGGTGAGGGCGCGATTCGCAGCGCACCGAAGCAGTTTTCCCGCGTTCGAACGGGTTCAAACATGCCCGTAACCCGCCGAACGACCTTCAGATACCGCGAATCTCGTTGTGTCGCCGGTATCGTCGCAACGCATGACGAAAAAGAAGCCCATCGGCCTCCTTGTCGGTGCGTTTGTTTGCGCCACAGTATTCACTTTGAATCCGTCCGCGGCCTGGGCCTCGGGTGATACCGGGCCCGCCGCTCCGGTCCCCGGGGGCGGCCCCGGAAAGTCCCTTCCCGCGGGTGCGGCCCCGGAAAGGGTGGTCCCGGCCCCCGAGAAGATTATTCCGGCCCCGCCGCCGGGTGCGGGCGCTTGGTGCCCGACCCTCTGAAACCTATTCCCCTCATCGCACCAATAGCGCCACAGGCAACCGGGCGAACAGCTTCTCCAATCGCGATCGCCCGGAGAATGTATGGCCGGTCAGTCGGTCGGTCCAATGGCCCTGTGGCAGGTCGAGTACGGTATCGCCCCACCCGCCGGCTTCATCGAGCCGAATGCTGTGCCGGGTGACGGCGACGATTACCTCCGGTGTCTCGCCATTGCGCCCGCGGGCGTAGGAGATGAGATGTTCGGCGTGGTCACCGGAGGCGAACAATGGCGTATAGGTGCCGCCGACAAAACATTCGGGCCGTTCTCTTCGCAGCCATAGCGCATAGGCCACTATCCACATTTTCACCGCACCGGTGGGGTCCAGATCCGGTGTCCCGGTGAGCGATTGCAGTAGTAGTGAGCGGTGGGTGAAATCGACGGGTCTGCGATTGTCCGGGTCGACCAGGGAGTCCTCCCAGAGTTCGCAGCCCTGGTAGATATCCGGAATTCCGGGCCCGCAGAGTTGAAGTAGCTTCTGCGCCAATGCGTCGGTCCAGGCGTGTGTCGCCAGATCGGTGACGAATTCCCCCAATTCGACACCGACGGGGCCGTCGATCACCGTGTCTATCCACCGATGCACCGAATTCTCGAATTCGAGATCCGGCTCCTCCCAGGAGGATTGGGTCCCCGCCTCACGAATGGCCTTCTCCGCGAACTGATGTACGCGTTCGCGGAAGCCCGGCACGATTCCGGCGGGTCTGCCGTCCGCGGGCCACGCGCCGTACATGTTCTGCAGCAGGAACAGTGCGGTCGCGCCATCGGGTCCGGGGGCGATCTCATGCCACGCGGTCACCGACCGCGCCCAGATATCGGGCACCTGCGACAGCATGCCGATGCGCGCCCGGGTGTCCTCACCGCGCTTGGTGTCATGGGTCGAGAGCGTGGTCATGGTGGCGGGCCAGCGTGCGGCCCGCTCGGCATTGGCGAGATGGAATTCGATGACCGAACTGCCGAAGCGCCTCGGATCCGAGCCCATCTCCTGGAGTGAGGCCAGTCGCGCCGCGCGGTAGAACATGGTGTCCTCCACGGCCTTCGCGGTGACCGCCCCGCCGACCTGATGGAAGCGGGTGGCGGCTTCTCCCCGAACGGCGAGCGCGGTGACCAGCACCTGCAGTGGCGCGGTGAGTTCGCTGTTGCGCCCGGCCACCTCGGCCACCACCCGGCCGATGGTTCCCGCCAGCGGCGCGTAATCGGCGCGCGCGACCGGCATATGCGAGAGCACCTCGATGGTGGCATTGGTCAGCGCCATGGTGTCGAAGGCGTCCGCGCGCGCATCGCGTTTGACGGCCGCGACCAGTCGCCGCACCTCGGGCACCAACATGGTCTCGGCCACGGCCCGCTTGATCCGATGCTCATGCTCCTCGAACCAGACCCGGTCGCTGCCGTGCCCGGTGAACTGCCGGGACAGATCGGTGAGGATCTTCTCGCCATCGGGATCGATGAGCACACCACCGATATCGCCGAGCGCGTCGTAGCCGGTGGTGCCGTCGACGGGCAGTCCGGAGTCCAGGGGTTCGCCCTGTGCGAGCACCTTCTCCACCAGCAGCAGTCGCGCCGGTCCGATGAGTTTGCGCAGGCGCGTGAGGTATTCGGTGGGGTTGGCGAGCCCGTCCGGATGGTCGACGCGCACCCCGTCGATCAGATCGTGTTCACACCAGGCGGCGAGTTCGCGGTGGGTGGCCTCGAAGACCACCGGATCCTCCTGCCGCAGCGCCGCCAGCCCGCCGACGGTGAAGTACCGCCGATAGCCGCAGAGCCCGGACTTCCAGTTCACCAGCCGATAGTGCTGCTTGTCGTGGATGCGCAACGCGTTCTCACCGTCGGTCCCGGGTGCGATCGGGAAGCGCATATCGCGCAGCGCCAGCATGGGTTCGAGTCCGGCCCGATCCACCGACAGCGCCGCCGGATCGTTCTCATTGGCGAGCACCGGGAGCGCGAGCCGACCGCCCGCGCCATTGGCCGGACTCCAGTCGATATCGAAGTAGTGCGCGTACTTCGATTCCTTACCGTGCGTGAGCACATCCCACCACCACGGGTTCTGCCGTGGATCGGCGACGCCGACATGGTTGGGCACCAGATCCACGATCAAACCCATACCGCGCCCGCGCACCTCGTCCGAGAGCGCTTTGAGCCCGGTCGGCCCGCCCAGCGCCGAGGCGACGGTGGTCGGGTCGGTGATGTCGTAGCCGTGCGTGGAGCCGCGGGTGGCGGTGAGTACGGGGGACAGGTACAGGTGCGAAATCCCCAGTTGCTGCAGGTATTCGGCGATGCCTCGGGCATCGGCGAAGGTCAGTGCGTCGGGGCGCAGCTGCAGACGATAGGTGCTGCGCACGGGCGTCTGCCGCGCGATGGGGCCGGTGTGATGTTCGGGCGTGCTGGTCATGGCCTTCTGAATCATGCCGTACGGCGCAGGACGAGGAGACAGCGTGCGGGCACTGCCATGGTGGACGAGGCGGGAAACTGCTGGTCGTGCGCTGCCGCACCGGTGGGTGTGGAGCAGTCCAGCTCCACCGACCAGACCGCGCCGTGTTCGGCGGGCGGGAGGGTGAAGGCGAGGTCGGCGTCATGGGCATTGAAGCAGAGCAGGAACGAGTCGTCGCCGATGCGCTCCCCGCGCGGCCCTGGTTCGCGTATCCCGTCGCCGTTGAGGAAGACGGTGAGCGAGCGACCGAAGCCGGTTTCCCAATCGGCATCGGTCATTTCGGCCCCGGCGGGGGTGAACCAGGCGATGTCGTCGGGATGGTCATGGGTGGTCGCGGGCCGTCCGTCGAAGAACCGCCGCCGCCGGAACACCGGATGCGCGGTGCGGACGGCGACCGCGCGGCGGGTGAATTCGAGCAGTTCGGTATTGGTATGCATGAGGGACCAGTCCATCCACGACAGCGGTGAGTCCTGACAGTAGACATTGTTGTTGCCGCCCTGGGTGCGGCCGAGTTCGTCACCGTGTAGCAGCATCGGGGTGCCCTGGGAAAGCAGCAGGGTGGCAAGCAGATTGCGGCTCTGCCGAGCGCGCACGGCCAGAATCTCCGGATCGTCGGTGGGGCCTTCGACGCCGCAGTTCCAGGAGCGGTTGTAGTTCTCGCCGTCGCGATTGTCCTCACCGTTGGCGTCATTGTGTTTGTCGTTGTAGGACACCAGATCCGCGAGGGTGAAGCCGTCGTGTGCGGTGATGAAATTGATACTGGCGCTGGGGCGGCGGCCGGTGGCCTCGTACAGATCGGAGGAGCCGGTGAGCCGAGAGGCGAACTCGCCCAATGTGGCCGGTTGTCCGCGCCAGTAATCCCGCACGGTGTCACGGTATTTGCCGTTCCACTCGGTCCAGGCGACCGGGAAATTGCCGACCTGATAGCCGCCCTCGCCGACATCCCAGGGTTCGGCGATGAGCTTGACCTGGCTCACCACCGGATCCTGGTGCACCAGGTCGAAGAAGGTGGAAAGCCGGTCCACATCATGCAATTCGCGTGCCAGGGTGGCGGCCAGATCGAAGCGGAAGCCGTCGACATGCATCTCGAGCACCCAGTAGCGCAGCGAGTCCATGATCAGTTGCAGGGTGTGCGGATGCCGCACATTGAGGCTGTTCCCGGTGCCGGTGTAATCCATGTAGTGCTGTGGATCATCGTCCACCAGACGGTAATACGCGGCATTGTCGATACCCCGGAGGGACAGCGTCGGCCCGAATTCATTGCCCTCGGCGGTGTGGTTGTAGACCACATCGAGAATCACCTCGATGCCCGCGGCGTGCAATGCCCGCACCATGGCCTTGAATTCGGTGACGGCCGCACCGGGGGTCTTGCTCGCGGCGTACTCCAGATGCGGGGCGAAGTAGCCGAAACTGTTGTAGCCCCAGTAGTTTCGCAGTCCGCGATCGAGCAGGACGCGGTCGTGCAGGAACTGGTGTACGGGCATGAGTTCGACGGCGGTGATACCCAGGCTCCGCAGATGCGCCACGATCGCCGGATGCGCCATTCCGGCGTAGGTGCCGCGCAGCTCCGGCGGCACGTCCGGATGTGTGATGGTCATACCCTTGACGTGGGTCTCGTAGATGACCGTCTCGTGGTACGGGCGTTTGGGCGCGCGGTCGTCGGCCCAGTCGAAGAACGGGTTGATGACCACACCGGTCATGGTGTGCCCGAGGGTGTTCTGTCCGTAATTGTAGGGTGCGGCATCGGCCCCGAAATCGCCCTCGAACGCCTTGCCGTAGGGATCGAGGAGCAGTTTGCTCGGATCGCAGCGCAGCCCGCGCGCGGGATCGAAGGGCCCGTGCACGCGGAAGCCGTAGCGCTGTCCCGGGCCGACTCCGGGCAGATAGGCATGCCAGACATATCCGTCCACCTCGTCGAGGGGGATGCGCGTCTCGCGATCGTCCACGCCCAGTAGGCAGAGATCGACCCGCTTGGCGACCTCGGAGAAGACCGAGAAATTGGTGCCCGCGCCGTCATAGGTGGCGCCCAGTGGATAGGCGGTTCCCGGCCAGACACCGAGCGGTGCCGTATCGGTAGTCGCGGGAGCCATGCCCAGACCCTATCGGTCCGGATCGGCTCCCGAATCAAGTGCCCTCCGCCAGGTCCGGCCGAGCAGATCCACGCCGAAGCTGTGATGCGGATTCGATTCCACCAGTTCGAATCCGGCGCGGTGGTGGATGTGCCGTGCGGAGGTGCGGACATCATTGGTCCAGAGCACGATCTCGCGGTATCCGGCGGCGGTGGCGAAGCGCGGGCATTGTTCGACCAGGGCGCTGCCGACGCCGAGGCCGCGCGCTGAGGTTTCCACCGGCAGCAGGCGCAGCCGGGCGGCGTCATCGCGCATGCAGTAGACGCAGCCGACCGGTGCGCCGTCGTACTCGGCGATCCAGGCTCGTTCTCGTTGTGGGTCATGGGAATTCAGGAAGTCCGCGACAATCCGCTCGATGGTGTGCACGGCCCCGACCAGCCGGGTGTGGTATCGGGGGAGTGCGATCGCAGGAGTTCGCCGATCTGGCGCTGGGTGAGTTCGTCGACTTCGAATATGTCTTCGACGTTCGTCGTGGACCGGTTCTGGTAACTTGAACAGCGTTCAAGCCGCCGCCCGTGAAGGAATCTCCCGTGGCACTGACACCTGACGAGATCACCGCCATCGATACCGCGCACGTGTGGCATCCGTACGGCGGCTTCCCGGCGACCACCGAACCGCTGATCATCGCCTCCGCCTCCGGCACCCGGCTCACCCTCGCCGACGGTCGTGAGCTCGTGGACGGTATGAGCTCATGGTGGGCGGCGGTGCACGGGTATCGGCATCCGGTGCTCGATGCCGCGCTGCTCGCCCAGTCCCGGCGCATGAGTCACGTGATGTTCGGCGGGCTCACACACGAGCCCGCGGCGCGGCTCACCCAGCTGCTCGTCGAGCTCACCCCCGAGGGGCTGGACAAGGTCTTCCTCTGCGACTCCGGTTCGGTCTCGGTCGAGGTCGCGGTGAAGATGTGCCTGCAGTATCAGCGCGCGATCGGGCGGCCCGGGAAGAGCCGCCTGCTGACCTGGCGCGGCGGATACCACGGCGACACCTTCACACCCATGAGCGTCTGTGATCCCGAGGGCGGTATGCATTCGCTCTGGACCGATGTGCTCGCCCGGCAGATCTTCGCGCCCGCACCGCCGAGTGACTATGCGCCGGAATACGTTTCGGAGCTGGAACGGCTGATATCAACGCACGCGGGCGAATTGGCGGCGGTGATCGTGGAGCCGGTGGTGCAGGGTGCGGGCGGTATGCGCTTCCACGATCCGCGCTACCTCGCCGAGCTGCGCAGGCTCTGCGATGCGAACGACGTACTGCTGGTCTTCGATGAGATCGCCACCGGATTCGGCCGCACCGGAACGCTTTTCGCCGCCGAGGCCGCCGGGGTGCGCCCGGATGTGATGTGCGTGGGCAAGGCGCTCACCGGCGGATATATGACACTGGCCGCGGCGCTGTGCACCTCGGAGATCGCCGAGAGCATCAGTCGATCGCACGGCGGGCTCATGCACGGGCCGACCTTCATGGGTAATCCGCTCGCCTGTGCGGTGGCGGTGGCCTCGATCGAGCTGCTGCTGTCCCGGGACTGGCAGGGTGAGGTGCGGGAGATCGAGGCCGGGCTGCGCGCGGGTCTGGCTGGCGCACAAGATCTTTCCGGTGTCGCCGAGGTACGAGTGCGCGGCGCGATCGGCGTCGTCGAACTCGATCATGACGTGGATATGCGCAAGGCCACTCACGCCGCGGTCGAGTCCGGCGTGTGGTTGCGGCCGTTCCGCAACCTCATCTACACCATGCCGCCCTTCATCAGTTCGGCACAGGACGTCCAGCGCATCACCGCCGCGGTGCTCGCCGCCGCGGCGGTGTGACGCTCACCGACTGGCGCGTTTCTCCCGGGCTCGATCGGGATTATCGCTGTCCGACAGCACTTCCCAGACGCGGAAGACGCAGTGGTAGTCGTCGGACCAGCCGCGTGCGATCAGCATGAAGGTGTCACCGTCGCGCAGGATGGTGCGGCGGCTGATCAACTTCGGATGATCGGGAATGAATTTCTGGACGAGATCGGGCACCTTGGCGAGGGCTTGTTCGCGGGTGCCGACCACTTCGGTGAGAACCTTCGGTGACCAGGTTTTGCTGTCTCCGAAGCCGGTCGTCTGCTCGACCACTATTGCCCATCGTGGCATCGCGCAGCCTCCTTATGGCTTCCAGCATAGCCCGGCGGATGCCTCCTGAACGGTGTTCAAGTATGCTGCGGAGCTGTGAGTGCCGATCCCCTGAGTTGGTTGGACGAACGCGCCGCCGAGCGCGTGGACGCCGGGCTGCGCCGAGAGCTGCGCCCCCGCGCACCGGAGACCGCCACCATCGACCTGGCCTCCAATGACTACCTCGGGCTGGTCCGGCATCCGGAGGTGATCGACGGCGCGGTCGACGCGGTCTGCAAATGGGGCGCGGGCTCCACCGGATCGCGACTGGTCACCGGCACCACCGCCGAACACGAACTCCTCGAGGCCGAACTCGCCGAATTCGTCGGCGCCGAGGCCGGATTGGTCTTCGCCTCCGGTTACGCGGCGAACCTGGGCGCGGTCACCGCACTGGCCGGGCGCGGATCACTGGTGGTCTCGGACGCGGGCAGTCACGCCTCCCTGGTGGATGCCTGCCGTTTGTCCCGGGCGCGCGTAGAGGTTGCCGCACACCGGGATCCGGCCGCGGTGGATCGATTGCTGGCCGAGCGCACCGAGGAGCGGGCCCTGGTGCTCACCGACTCGGTCTTCAGCGCCGACGGCGACCTCGCGCCCCTGACCGAACTGCACCGGGTGACCCGGGCCAATGGCGCGGTGCTCATTGTCGACGAGGCGCACGGCCTGGGCGTGCGCGGCGCGGGCGGTCGCGGTCTGGTCCACGAGGTCGGCCTCGCCGGTGAACCCGATCTGGTGATCACCGCCACGCTCTCCAAAGCCCTTGCGGCACAGGGCGGTGTGGTCCTGGCCAGCGCCCGGGTGCGCGCCCACCTCATCGACTCCGCCCGCACCTTCATCTTCGACACCGGTTTGGCTCCGGCGGCCGTCGGCGCGGCCCGTGCCGCCCTGCGCGTGCTGCGCCGCGACCCCGACATGGCCGGGCGCGTGCTGGCCCGCGCCGCCGACCTCGCTCGCATAGCCGGTGTCCCCGAACCGGATTCGGCCGTCGTCTCGGTCGTCCTGGGTGAAGCCCAGATCGCCTACGACGCCGCACAAGCCTGCCTGGCCCGCGGCCTCAGCGTCGGCTGCTTCCGCCCACCCTCGGTCCCCGAAGGCACCTCCCGCCTGCGCCTGACCGCCCGGGCGAACCTCACCGAGCACGACATCGCCACCATCGCGACGATTCTCACCGAGGTGCTGGACGAGGCCCGCGGTCGTACAGCGGCGGTGTCATGAGCCTGCTGTTCATCACCGGCACCTCCACCGATGTCGGCAAGACCATCGTCACCGCGGCGCTCGCTGCCACCGCCCGTGCGGCGGGTGCCACCGTCGCGGTCTGTAAACCCGCCCAAACAGGCGTGGCCCCGGGCGAACCCGGCGACCTGGCCGAGATCACCCGGTTGTCCGGCGTCACCCGCACGGTGGAGTTGGCCCGCTACCCGGAGCCCCTCGCCCCGGACACCGCCGCCCGCCGCTGCGGCCAACCCCTGCTCACCCTCGCCGAAACCGTGGCGGGCATCGAATCCTGCGCCGACGCCGACCTCACCCTGGTCGAGGGTGCGGGCGGCTTGCTGGTCCGCATCGGCGAATTCACCCTCCTGGACCTGGCTCAAAAGCTGAACGCCCCGGTGCTACTGGTAGCGGCGGCAGGTCTGGGCACCCTGAACCACAGCGAACTGACAACGCGCGCACTGCAATCCGCCGGCGTCCCCTGCGCGGGCCTGGTCATCGGCTCCTGGCCCGAAACCCCGGACCTGGCCTCCGAATGCAACCGCACCGACCTCCCCGCCGTCACCGGCGTCGACATAGTCGGCACCCTCCCCGCGGGCGCGGGCTCCTGGGACGCCCCCCGCTTCACCACCACCGCCCCCACCTGGTTCGCCCCCACCTGGACTGCCCGATACCTCCACCCCTGACTCCAGCTGAGCGGCACTCATCGCCCAGCTGCGCCGCAAACTCGGCGAACCGGCACTGATCGACACCGTGCGCGGAGTCGGCTTCACGATCGCCGAATCCCCGTGAACGACAGCCGCTCCCGGCCGCGCAGCTCGGGCGCGAGTGCGCTCGCCCCGGGGTGGTTCGCGGGGACGGCTCGTTTCGTCCGGGGCTGGCTCGCGCGGCTGCGCGCTGGTGCACCGGGGCGTCTCCGATTGCGCCGCAACCGTAGTGGCGCGCCGACCTCGCCCCGCACACGCGGGGTGAACCCGACCACTCCCGGGCGGCTGCGGCGTATGCGCTGGTTGCTCACCGCGCTTTTCACCGTCCTCACCGCAGCCTGCCTGCTGGTGCCGGCCACGGTCGCCGCCTCGATCGATACGCAGTCGCGGGAGCGGGCGCTCGATGCCGGGGTGGATCGGGTGGTCACCGGATTGGCGCGGGTCGTGTACTGGAATGACGACGGCGCCATCGATTTGGAGACGCTGCGGGAAGACGATCTGGCGCAGGGCAACTCCGCCGTCGCGGTCCTGGTACGCGGGACCGATGGGCGGTGGCGGGAAGGGTATGGGCACCTGCGTTCCACGCTGCCCGGGGATCTGACCGCATCCGCCGATGAGACGGCCACGGCGGAGGAGACCGTGCTCAGCACCATGAGTGATGGTGCGGGGCACCGTATTCGGGTGGCCGCGGCCCCGGTGTACGACAATGACGCCGCCATCAGCGCCGTGGTTTTCGCCGGTTCGGACCCCGCACCCTCCCAGCGCGATCATCGAAGGCTGGTGCTGGCACTGGAATTCGGCGGTCTGGCACTGATCGCCATGGCGGCCGTCATCGGTCACCTGCTCTCGGGGGTGAGTACCCGCCCGGCCGTGCGCATGCTCGCCGAACAGGAGCGATTCCTGGCCGACGCCTCGCATGAACTGCGCACCCCGCTCGCCACGCTGCGCCTGTATCTCGATGCGGCACTGCGCGATCCGCAGGACAACCGGCGCGCGGTCACCGAGGCGCGCTCGCTCACCGATCGGATGGGCCGCCTGGTGACGGGCCTGCTGGCGCGCACTCGCGCCGAGACCGGGTTCGGCGAACTCGATGCGGAGCGACTGCATCTCGACCAGCTCGTGGAGGGCGTGGTCGCCGAATGCGATATCCCCGGAATCGAATTGCGCACCGAACCCACCGTGGTGCGGGCGGATCCGGATCTGCTCGCCCTGGCGGTGCGCAATCTCATAGACAATGCCGTCGTACACGGCGGTACGCCCGTGGAGATCACCGTCGCCGAACACTCGGTCACGGTGCGTGATCACGGTCCAGGTCTGGACCCGGCGCTGGCGGATCCGTTCGCGCACGGCTCCACCGGTGCGGGCGGTCGCCACGGCATCGGATTGTCGCTCGTGCGGTGGGTGGCGCGGGCGCACTCCGGTTCGGTGGCCATCGGTTCCGCACCCGATGGCGGCACGATAGCCACGCTCACCCTGCCCGCCCCACCCCAGCTCTGACCTGCGCGCTGTCCACTCGAACCGGCCTCGCGGCGTCGTACACCCGGCGTATGGTCGCGGCCATGAACTCCACCCGCGTCGAGTGGTTCGTGAGTGCTCCCCGCCCGAATGTCTTCCGGGCGCTCCTCGATGCGCGGTCCGTGCGAACGTGGATGGTCCCCGATGGGATGACCAGTCGCATCCACGAATTCGACCCGCGCGTCGGAGGCCGCTTCCGAATCTCACTCAGCTACGACATCCCCACCGCGGCGGGTAAGACCTCCGCGCATACCGATACCTTCCACGGCCACTTCGTGCGCCTCGTCCCCGATACGGAGGTGGTGCAGAGCGTCGAATTCGAAACCGAGAATCCGGAGCTATGCGGCGAAATGACCATCACCTACTTACTGCAGTCCGAACGCGGCGGCACCCGCGTCATCGCCCGGCACGAGAACCTCCCACCGGGCCTGTCCCCGGACGACAACGAGATCGGCTTCCGCATGTCCCTGGCCAAGCTCGCCGACCTGGCCGAGCGAGAGGAAGCGGACGCGCCACCGAGCTGAACACCTCCGGGCGGCAAGGAGAACCTGGTCCGGGGCGTCTTCCGGTCCAGCATGGGTAGCGGGCGGATGCGCGATCACCGCTCGAGTGCCTATGGTGGATTGGTATGGCGCTGCCGGGCTATCCACGTCCGTCCACTGCCTCCGAATACGACGATCGGCGGCGGCAGGCTCGCCTGCGCGAATCCCGGCTCGGCCGCGGTTGGGTGGATTGGCGGCGCACCCGGCTGATCCTGGTGCGCGGCAGCCTGATTCCCCTGGTGCTGCTCGGCCTGTTCGCCCAGTATCTGGCCTGGGATGTCATGCCCGAGCGCACCCGGCTGGCGCGCACCGAACCGGCGGTCATGTCGATCGCCGGTCCCTCCACCCCGCAGGCCGCCGATACCGCCGTCTTCGATCTGGTCGGACTCGGCGTCCTCGATGCCGGTGATACCGCGCGCGCCCTGCCGTCGCTGAGCGAACTCGGTTCGGTCTGGGCGGTGCGCTATGACAATTCCGGTATCGACACCAAGGTCATCGCGGATCTGATCGTGAAGGTGGCCGAGGCGGCGAGGGCCTCGAACGTCATCCTGGTCGGGCACAGTATGGGCGGAGTCATCGCTCTGGAGGTCGCCAGCCATCTGCATACCGGGAGTGATCGCCGCGTCCAGGCTGTCGTCCTGGATTGCACGCCGGTGGACCTGCACGCGGTTCGCCCCGAATCTCGAGATCAGGGCGAGGAGATGCTGCGCTGGAGTGGCTGGATTCCCGGCGCGCGAGAAAGTCGCCTACTGCGGTTCATCGCCGAAATGTATGCCCGCCACGGCAATTACATCGGTGGCGGCCGTTACGGTTTTCGCGCCGATCGCCTGCGCGAGGCCATCATGAATGTGCTGCAGGACAAGATCCTGAGCACCGATGTCGCCAGCAACGGACTTATCGAGGCCCAATTCAAGGCGATCGTGGCCGGCGGCGCGATAGACGATCTGCGAGCGCTGGCCAAACCCGCGAAAGGTAAGCCTCGTCCCGCCGTAGTCTTCATCCGACCGCATGACGCCTACCGTGACCCGATTGTCAACGTCGATTACTCCCAACGCGTACTCATCGAACAATCCGGTGGCGTCAACGGCACACTTCTGGTGGTCACCACCCGAACCACCGCCCACGCCAACCCGATTCAGCGCCCGCGGGAGTACAACGCGGTCATCGATCAGCAGGTGGTTCCCTTCATCCGCCTCACTCAGCGTGAGCCGATCTCCGTCGCCGCGGAACCCCGCTGAACCCCGTCGGATTAATTCGGTTGCCGCAATTCACGATCACTGCGAATCTTGTTTCACCGCCGATTCATTCGAATCAGCGGAACACAACACAGCGGTGTAGCGCAGTTCGGTCAGCGCGACGGGCTCATAACCCGTAGGCCGCCGGTTCGAATCCGGCCACCGCTTTATGCCTCCGTAGCTCAGTGGCAGAGCTTTCGCCTCTTAAGCGAAATGTCGTGCGTTCGATCCGCACCGGGGGTACGTAAGCCTTTGTAGTGGCCGACCGGCCATCGAGGCGGCGGTCCGCGAACATATCGGTGAACTGGCCGGAGTCATCACCGAAATCGTGGTCAGAGGCCAGCGCGAGGGTGATCTGCGCGCGGATCTCGACCCGGAGGCAGCCGCCTGGATGGTGCTGTCATTCCTATCGGCACACGGCTTCCGTGCCGCCGTCATGCCGAACCGGCGTCACCTCGAAGAGCATCTGGCCGCGATGACCCTGCGCGTGCTGGTGAATCCGGACGCCGCACCCGAGTGACCGGGCGGCGCACCTTCAGCGGATGCGGCTACCCAACAGGTGGCGCACGCCCGAGATGAACAGTTGCAGGCCGAAGTCGAAGCGGGAGGTCGCGTCCGGGCTGTCGTAGAGGGGGGAGCTCTCCTCGGAAAGGGCTCCGACGGAGTCCATTTGGATGCGGGACTGCTCATCGACGGTTTGGCCGAGGACGTAGTAGAGCAGGGTGTAGGCGGCGAGGTCGGCCTCCTCGCGGGTCATGCCCGCGCGAATCGCGGCCCCGGCCAGGCGTTCCCGGCCCTTGCTGGTGGTGAGCCTGGAAGCGTATGTGGCGGAGACCAATTCGGCGCCGTCGCGGTAGGCGAGCAGGCAGGAGCGCAGGCGGTGCGCCAATTCGGTGATCTGGCCGGACCATTCGGTGGTCTCGACCGGCTCGTCCATGGGCGCGAGAATCCGGTCCGCGACCGCGCCGAGCAGGGCCTGCTTGTTGGGGAAGTGCCAATACAGCGCACCGGGCTGCACATGCAGTGATCCCGCCAATCGGCGCATGGTCAGGTCGGCGAGCCCGTACTGGTCGAGAATGGCGATGGCCCCGTCGACCACGTCCGTGCGGTGCAGTTGCACTGAAATCCGACCCCTTCGTGTTCCGGCTCACGTTCCGGACTGCTAGCCTACCCTGAACACCGTTCAAGTTGCTCGGCCACACCGGCCGGACGAAGGGATTCGAGCGAATGACCCAGGCAGCCGTCAGGACCGAAGCCGACAGCGCGGCAGGCGAAGACATTCTGACGATCGCCCGCGAGCAGGTGCTCGAGCGCGGCGTCGGCCTCACCCAGGAGCAGACCGTGCAGGTGCTGCGCCTCGGCGACGATCGGCTCGAGGAGCTGCTCGCCCTCGCCCATGATGTGCGCATGAAGTGGTGCGGACCCGAGGTCGAGGTCGAGGGCATCATCTCGCTCAAGACCGGCGGCTGCCCCGAGGACTGCCACTTCTGTTCACAGTCCGGCCTTTTCCAGTCGCCGGTGCGCGCCGCCTGGCTCGATATCCCGAGCCTGGTCGAGGCCGCCAAGCAGACCGCCAAGACCGGCGCCACCGAATTCTGCATCGTCGCCGCCGTGCGCGGCCCGGACGAGCGGCTGATGGCGCAGGTCGCCGCCGGTGTCGAGGCCATTCGCAATGAGGTCGACATCCAGGTCGCCTGCTCGCTGGGCATGCTCAACCAGGAGCAGGTCGACCAGCTCGCCGCCATGGGCGTGCACCGCTACAACCACAATCTCGAGACCGCCAAATCGCACTTCCCGAACGTGGTCACCACGCACTCCTACGAGGAGCGCTGGGACACCCTGCGCATGGTGCGCGAGGCCGGTATGGAGGTGTGCTCCGGCGGCATCCTCGGTATGGGCGAATCCATCGAGCAGCGTGCCGAATTCGCCGCGCAGCTGGCCGAATTGGAGCCCGACGAGGTGCCGTTGAACTTCCTCAACCCGCGCCCCGGCACCCCCTTCGGCGACCTCGAGGTGCTGCCCGCCGCCGACGCCCTGCGCGCCGTCGCCGCCTTCCGTCTCGCCCTGCCGCGCACCATCCTGCGCTTCGCGGGCGGTCGTGAGATCACCCTCGGCGATCTCGGCGCCAAGCAGGGCATCCTCGGCGGTATCAATGCCGTCATCGTCGGCAACTACCTCACCACCCTGGGCCGACCCGCCGAAGCCGATATCGATCTGCTCGGCGAGCTCAAGATGCCGATCAAGGCGCTCAACGAAACCCTCTGAGATCAGCGGGTTATCGAAGACCGGTAGATTCACACAGGTGGGCGTGAACGTGGATATAGAGGAGCGCTACAACCCCTTCACAGGTAAGCGAGTGGTGCCGGGTCTCGACGATCCGGTTCCGCCCGCCGCCGCCATGGGGTTGGAGCCGCCGCGGTTCTGTGAACACTGCGGCCGCCGCATGGTGGTGCAGGTGAGCCCCGACGGCTGGTGGGCCAAGTGCTCGAGGCATGGCGTGCTCGAATCACATCAGCTGGAACGCCGCTAGTGGCAACCGTATTCACCGCCGCCGAGCAGCCCTGGACGCGTAACGACAGTCTGATGCGTGAAGGGCGCGCGGCGGCGGTGGTGTTCGCCGCCACTGCCGCGGTGAGCGCGCTGGGCGGGGTGCTGTGGGGATTCCTCGCGCCCGCCGAGCAACTCCTGGTCGTCGATCCCGAGCGGGGTGCGGCGCTGACGGGGGAGAGCACGCATCGATTCGACGCGGTCGCGATCTTCGTACTCATCGGCGTGGTGATCGCGGTGCTGTCCACCGCCGCGGCCTGGCGGTGGCGGAGTGCGCGCGGGCCGGTACTGCTGCTCGGGCTGCTGGCCGGATCGGCGCTCGGCTCATCGGTCATGCGCTGGGTGGGCGAAGCCATTGCCCAGCAACGACATTCGCGTCCTTCGCATCCGGCGATCCATACCATCGTCGAATTCGCGCCGACCGTGGAGGGGTGGCCCGCCCTACTGGTGCAGCCGCTGCTCGCGGTTCTGGTCGTGCTGATCATGGCGGCGCTGAGCACCTCCGACGACCTCGGCAGCGGGCAGTTCCTCCCGTTCGGTGGTCGTCCGCCCGAGCCGGTCGTCCTGGCTCCCGGACAGTACGGCTCCGCGATCAGCTACGGCCCGTACGGTGGTCCGGCGGGCGGAAACGTCGGCGCCGATTATGGTCCTCGCGATCCGGTCGTACCCTTCGACGCACCCGGCTCCAGCCCCGAGACCACCCGCTGAAATTCGCTGGATCCGGCGGCCGAATCCCCCTACCGTGGTGTTCTCACGACATCGCAGGGGGGATCGGCCATGAAAGCCGCACCACACGCCGATCGTGCCCCGGATACCGCGACGGTCCCGGCGGAACGACCGGACCTCACCGCTTGGCGGCAGCGCCATGCCATCCGGCAATCCAATGCGGCGCAACCGATTCCGAGTGCGCGCAAGTACAAGCGCACGTCCAAGCATCGCAATCGCGGTTGGTGATCTTTTCGTAGGCCGAGCCGGTACGTTCGGGTGATGGGGAGTCCGTCCGGCCCGGTGCGCCGGTTGCAGAGATTTCGTCGTCCGGTCGCGATCATTGCCGGGCTGGTGGCGGCGCTGCTCGTCGTGGTGCTGGTGCCGAACCGATGGTGCGGTCGCGATGCCGATGCGTGGTTCCAAGGCGATCCGGTCCGCATGCGCGCCCTCGCCGAAGAGCTGGTCGTCTTCGAGGCCGATGACGATCAGCAGCGCGCCACCGGCGGCGGTGCACTTGCCGATATGTGGGGTCTGCTCACCCATCAGATGACAGCGCTGGGCCTGGCGCAGATCTGCCTGTCCCATCCAGAATGGCGAGATCGATACGCCCCCATCGCAACACGTGCCGCGGCCAAAACGCTGCTGCCCGAAATGCGCTCCGCCTTCACCGCCGCCTGGCACGGCGAAGACGGTCTGACGGTCCCCGACAGCCCGCACGGCCACGCCTACCTGTCCTACCCGGCCCTGGCTCTGGGTATGGCGCGCCTGGTCGATCCGGCGTTCCCGGCCGACCTTGCCGCGCAACAGGACACGATCATCGCTTCGTACGAGCGTCGCGTTCTGGCCTCTCCGACCGCCCTGCTGGACACCCTGCCCGGTGAGGCGTACCCCACCGATATGGCGGCGGTAGCCGCCGCGATCGCGGTGCACGGTCGCGCGACCGGCACCGACCATTCGGCGGTGCTGGCGCACTGGGCGCAACAGGTCCGCGCGGTCCAACTCGATCCGGCCACCGGACTTGTGGTGCAGCGCATGGGCACCGACGCCCACCCGCACGATGCTCCCCGGGCCTCGGGTACCGGTCTGGCCGCCTACTTCGCCGGTTTCGCCAACCGCTCCCTGGCTGCCGAGCTGACAGCCGCCTTCTCTCACCAGGAGCGAACCCTCTTGGGTTTCAGCGCAATTCACGAGTACGCCCCCGGTACCACCGGCCCCGCCGATATAGACAGCGGCCCGGTGGTGCTGGGAATCTCGGTCTCCGCCACCAGTTTCGGCCTGGCGACGGCCCGATCCCTGGGCAACCGCCCGCTCTTCACCCGTCTGTTCCGCACCGCCGACCTGCTCGGGCTTCCCCAGCGCACCGGCTCGCGCCTGCGCTTCACCACGGCCGGAGCGACCGGTAACGCCCTGCTGCTGGCCTTCCTCACCTCCGGTCCGGAGCTGGCCTCATGACCGCATCCCGTCCGCCGCGGCCAACCGCGGAACCTCGGATCCGCGATGCCCGGCAACGTTTCGCGCGGAGGCTTCGCACGCCTTGGCTGCTCGCCAGCTGGCGGCACCTCCGCATACCCCTGGTCCTGCTGGTGCTGTACCTCGCGATCAAGCCAGTCCTCGCGGCACTTTCAGCCCGCCACGGCTTCGGTTCCCCCGACGGTCTGAGCATCACCTACCTGGCCGTAGCCGCCCTGACACTGCTCCTACGCGTACTGCTCCTGGTCGTCGTGCCTGCTGTCCTCGCCTACCGTCTCGTGGCCGGATCGGTCAGGTACCTTCTGCGCCAACCCGATTCGTCGCCGCAACCCGCCGCCGAAGCAGGCAGAACTCATTCCCCTCCGGATCGGCCAGCACATGCCACGACTCGGCCCCGGTCTGCCCGATATCAACCTTCCGCGCCCCCGCGGCAAGCAACCGCTCCAACTCCGCATCCTGATCGCGATCGGTCGGATTCACATCGAGATGCATCGGCAGCTTCCCCCGCCGCGGATCCGCACTGCGACTGAACAACAGCGTGATCGCGGGCCCACCCGCACCGGACCCCGGCGGCCCGATCTCCACATCGCCGTCATCCCAATCGATTTCGACATAACCGAGCACTTCGCACCAGAACTCCGCCAGCCGCCGCGGGTCGGCACAATCAATGACAAGTTCGGTAATCCTGCATGCCATGCGCCCGACCTTACGCGCGGGGCCCGCGGCGACGGGTCATCGCGCCGAACGACCCTCAGCCGAACGCTGAATCAGCGAGACGCCAGGGGGGATTGCGCCGATTGTCCCCGCCGTGGAACAGACACAGCAGGTGTCCGTCCGGATCGCGAAGCCGCGTCTCCCGCCACAACCACGGCTGATCGCTCGGCGGGTGGTCGAACACAATCCCCGCCTCCCGCAACCGCGCGCATCGATCGTCGAGATCATCGGTCTCGAAGTAGAGGGTCACCTGCTCATCGTCCGGGACGGACGGGACCAGATCGACCGAGAACGTGCTGTCTCCGTCCGGACACTCGAAGCGCAGGTAGTGGTCGTTCTTGACGATAAGTCTCAGTCCGAGAAGCAGATAGAACCGCTCGGAACGAGCGAGGTCGGTGCCACCCACGGTGACCTGATTGAGCCGCATCCACCGATGGTGCAACCTCGAGTGTGGTCGAGGTCAATAGATCAGGTCGACGCAGGCTGTCCACGCTCATCGGTCGTCGGTGCCGGTGGATCGGTATTGCGGTGCCCGTCATGGGAATTCGCGTGACCAAGGACCCTGGTCGGTCTAGTACGCGAGCGGTGCAATGGGGGAGTGGCCGGTCCCGTGATATCCGAGAACCTGAAAACCCGCAGACGCTCCGGTCGGCCACGCGCCGTACCGTTCCCCGAGTCGGAGACGGCGGACCGGCGGCAATGACAGAAGAACAGGAGACCGAAGAACCTCGCACCGTGGGTATTCGGTCGACCGTACGGCGCGTGGCGACTATGCGGAACCTGGCCGCCACAGTCGGCGTATCGGCTGGCGTCGGGGGCTTGGTCCACGGCATAGGGGAGCTACTACAGGGCAGCGGTCCACCTCGTGGTGTCGTCTTCGATTCCTGGACTCAGGGCCGCATTGCGACGAACCTCGGAGGTGAGCCCGCGCTGACGATCATCCCCGACCTGCTCGCCACCGGTGTGCTCGCCACCGTAGCTTCCGCGGCTGTCGCGTTGTGGGCCACGCTATTTCTCGATCGCAGGTTCGCAGCGGCAGGACTGGCCTTGTTGTCCGTGCTGCTGTTGCTGCTCGGCGGCGGGTTCGGGCCACCGGTGCTGGGCCTGCTCGCCGCGCTGGTGGCCTCGGGTTCGCACCGCGGTCGTCATCGCAGCCACAGCTGGGTGCGGGACCGGCTCGGTCGAGTACTCGCTGCCATGTGGTCACCCCTGTTCTGGCTGTGCCTCACCGATGCGGTGTTCCTGGTCCTCGGATCGGTCGTCACCGGTGTGGTGTTGAACCTCGACATCTCGGCCGCCTTCGTCTACGCCCTCTTCCTCGCCGTCCTCGCCATGCCGATAGCCACCATCGCTGGAATGGCGCACGACATCGCCGTTGGCGATGGTCAGGCACGGAATGAGCCCCGGCCGCCTGATACTCAACCGAAGCCGTACAGCTAGGGCACCGGTGTGGCGACCCTTCCTGCTACCGGTTTGTAGGGCGTGCTTCGGCGCGCTGCGCGAGCACCAACGCTTCTCGCGTGACAGCGGTGTACCGGTGGTCCGCACCGAAGACTCGGACGCGGTCGGCCAGGGCGCGGGTGAGGGTGGTGATCGCGGCGTCGCGGTGACCGGCCGCGTGGTGGGCGCGGCCGAGCAGGTGTCTGGTCGACAGCGCGCCCGGGTGGTCCGGGCCGAGTACCCGTTCTCGGTCGTCCACTGTGCGCGCGGCCAGGGCGATCGCTTCGTCGTGGTGGCCGGCGGCGAGGAGGGCGAACGCCAGGTTGTGCGAGGAGGCGAGTGTGTCGGGGTGGTCTGGACCCAGGATGTGGCCGCGTCCGGCAAGTGCGAGTTTGTGTTGTTCGACCGAGTCGGTGTAGCGGCCCAGTGCGCTGTAGGCGGCGCCCAGGTTGTCGTGGGTGAGTAGTGTCAGCGGATCGCGCGGTCCGACAACGCGTTTGCGAACGGCGAGGATTCGCTCATAGGCGTCGGCGCAGCGGTCGTGCTGTTTGAGCTGTTCGTAGATCGCGGCCAGATTGTGCAGCGTCAGCAGGGTATCGGGGTGGTCCGATCCCACGGTGTCCATGCGGATGGCGAGGACGCGTTCGTGCAGTTCGATCGCTTCCGGAAGGCGATCGACCTTGTGGTAGGCGTGGGCGAGGTTGTTGCAGACCACGAGGGTGTCGTTGTGGCGCGGGCCGTAGTTCCGTTCGTGGTGTGCGAGTAGGTGTTCGCACTGGTCGGCGGCCTTGTCGAACTGCTCGAATTCGGCGGCGTAGAGGTGGGACAGGATACGGCGCACCGGAATGGTGTCGTCATGGCCGGGGCCGCGTAGCCGCTCGTGAGCGGCCAGGACCTGCTCGAAGAGCGGCAACGCGTGCTCCGGATGACCGGAATGCCATGAACTCCAGGCGAGTTGGAACCTCGATTCGATAGTGTCGTCGTGGTCGGGGCCCAATTCTCGCTCGCAGACGACCAGATCGTAGGCGAGCAGCGGAATCTCCGAGGCGTAGCGATCGGTGCCCCGATACAGGGCGGCCAATCCCTTTCTGGCATGGACTGTCTCGGGGTGATCCTTACCGTGGACGCGCTCGGCGGAGTCGAGAATGCGCTCCAGCAGCGGGATCGCCAGTTCGTCACGGCTGGTTTCCACGTAGTACGACATCAACCGGTAACGAAGGTCGACGGCGACCGCATCGTCGAGGTCGATGATGCGCTCGCGATCCCGAAGCGCTTGTCCCATAACGACAATCGCGTCCGATACCCGGTCGGGAAGGCTGAGCAGCGCCAATGCCAGATGCTCACGTGCCTCCAGGGTGAGGCGACTGTCGATGCCTCGAACCCGCTCGTTGTCGGCCAGGCTGCGTTCGAGCAGCCCGATCGCATCATCGTGTCGGCCACGCCGATTCATATCGACCGCGACCGCGGTGCGCACATCGATCGTCTTCGCATCGTCAGCGCCATAGAGCGTTACGCAGTCGGCGATCAACCCCTCGAACTCCGGCGCGTCGACGTACTCCGCCGAGTCCAGCATTACGGCCAAGGCCCGAGGATGCCGTGAACCGAGCTCCTGCGCGACGGTGTGCAACGAATACTCGTGGAGCCGAACCGAATCGTCGTGCCAACCCGCGAGTTGATAACGAAGATGATCGTGTTCGCCGGTGGAGATCGACATGTCGAAACTGTATCCGCCGCTGCGGAAGTCGTATTCCCACCAGCAGTTACCGCGCTGGGCGGGGCAACAGTGTTCGAGAACGCGGAAGAAGTCACCATTGCCTCGTCAGCGCCTGGTCTCGTACCTGGTCAGGACCACGCCGCCGGGAAAGGTCCGGGTCTCCACCAGGGTCAGGTTCACCCAGCTGTCCAGCGCGGTGAAGAACGGCGTGCCGCCACCCACCAGGACCGGATGGGTGACGATCACGTACTCGTCGATCAGCCCGGCCCGCATGGCCACCGCGGCGAGCGTCGCGCCGCCGATATCCATGGGCCCGCCGTCCTCGGCCTCGAGCCGGGTGATCTCGGTGACCGCGTCGCCGGTGACCAGGCGGGTGTTCCAGTCGACCGTGCTGGTCGTCGAGGAGAAGACCACCTTCGGCATGTCCCGCCAGCGGCGGGCGAACTCGATCTCCGCCGGTGTGGCGCCCGGCTGCTGGTCGGCGGTCGGCCAGTGCGAACTCATCGCCTCCCACAGCTTGCGCCCATACAGTGCCAGGCTCGTCGCCGCCACCCGGTCGGACCACCATTGGAACAACTCGTCGCTCGGCGACGAGTCCGGTCCCTCACCCCCACTCCAGCCGAGGTCGTCGCCGGGCGCGGCGATGTAGCCGTCCAGGGTCACATTCATGCCGAACGTCAGTCTCCGCACAGTGCCAGCCTCCCGTGAGTAGTACTCGATGTACAGACCAGCACAGCGCGGAAAAATCATTGGTCAGGCCCACCGAGGCGTCCGCATGATCAGCCCGCCGAAATCGAATATCCCTAGGTCGAAACCAGGCTCAATCGGCTGTCTCGCGCCAGATGATTGCACCGGACACCTTGCAACGCATTTCACTCGGCACAGAAAGACGTTCTGTGCGTCCCCCGCGGCCGAACAGCGCTCTGCCCGTTGATCTTCGGCAGGCAGGTGCTGCCGCTTCGGAACGCGCGCGTTGCGGCATATGTGGATGGACTCAGCGGCCTGTCCGGTCGGGCGTTCTGCCCATCTGTCGGAGTAGCCGATCCTGTTGCGGCGCATCGTCGTTCGACCCGGCTCGGGGTGCGGCGAAGAACCGATGAGTTGTGTCGGGAGCCCTGGGTGTTTCCGAGAGGCCGGCGTAGATCTCGTCCAGATGGTCGTCGATCCAGGCGACCAGGCCGGGGTCGAGGGTTTCCTCGGCACCGACCGATCGCGCGAGGTCCCAGGTGTGGATTGTCGTATCTGTGGTCCGCACCGCGAGCGCTTGTCGGGCGACCACTCTTCCCAGGGGGTAATCGAGTTCCCGGCGCAGTGCGCCCGGTCGAGCGAACGCCTCCGCACACGTGGACACGGACCGAGCGAAGGCACCCACTGGATCGCCATCCAGTGCGTCGACCTCGCGTAGGCGCAGAAACGC
Organism: Nocardia sp. NBC_01503; assembly: GCF_036327755.1. Classification (NCBI taxonomy): domain Bacteria; kingdom Bacillati; phylum Actinomycetota; class Actinomycetes; order Mycobacteriales; family Nocardiaceae; genus Nocardia; species Nocardia sp. NBC_01503. The sequence continues at coordinate 8,039,875 of NZ_CP109596.1, read as the reverse complement.
CGCGGCGCTGGCGCCCTCGACAAGGTTCGCGTAGTTGAGATTTCCTCGAGTCACGTGGTTGACCAGTTGGCGTACGTTCCACTCCGTGCAGGGAGTCGGCCAGACCCATTGCTCGGGCCGAACGGGTTGCAGCGTCCGTTCGAACTCGCTGCAGGACAGCAGGAAACGATCGATGATCCCCTCGAAACAATCGGTCATATAACCCAGCTTGCCTTTCGCGAGCGGTAGAGGCCGGCGGATATCGGGCGTTGCGTTGCGAGAGCCAGCGAGGACGAGGCGAACGTTCAGGGCGGGCCGGCCATGCACCGGCATCAGCCGGGGCAATAGGCAGTCTCGGCGGCGTTCACGAAGGCCATCGCCGAGCCGAACTCGCCTGGCTCCTCGCTCAAGAACTCGGCCAGACTGTTCTTCGACAGGCCGTCCGCGAGCAGATCGCAGACGGCATGGCCGCCCTCGGAAATGACCGGGAAATCCGAGATGATGTCGGGAAGTGCCTGAATGCCGTCCCGCTGGATGAGCAGGAACCCGAAATGCGCGTCCTGTAACGGGCCGTAGTTGTGGGGCCCCGCGACCGGCCGAAGCTCTGTCGACGGCAATGCCGAGGCGGGGGCGGCGAATAGAACAGCAGCGGCCGCGGCGGCGAGCCCTGTAGCGATCTTCGGGAAGAGCAAGACGATTCCAATCGTGGGACAACTGCGCGACCCGGTGATCGCCACGAAGATCGTAAATGAGGTCGCCGAACTCCGCCGGGCGTCAATTCGCGTTACGCCACTGGACCCCACGTGGCGGGTACCGGCGCTGGTGCGGCGGCCGTCGAATGATGGTGCGCCCGAACCGATCCGCCCCGCATCCAGCGGAACGCTCGGCGTGCCCCGGCAAGGCTGCTGTCGGCCACGACATGCATGGATGCCAATGCGATCTTGGTTTCGGCCGCTGCCTGGGCCGTGAGCACGAGGACGATGCCGATGAGGCCTACCGCCAGTCCTCCTGCGGCGAGTACCCGTCGGAGTGACTCTCCTCGGCTGGTCGGAAACGCCAGCGCAAGAGTTGCGATCGCGATGGCAACGAACAAGGCGCCGAGGATCACGCCGATCCCGATGGTCATCGTCTGACCTCCGTAATGCCGCATGGCCGCTTCGAACCGCGCGCCACGCGGCAGGAGAGGACGTTCCTGTCAGCCAGTGTTCGACTTCGTGGTGGTCAGCCGCGGCCATTCGTGCCAGCACTGGTGGCAGTCGGCCGCACGGCAGTGCATCCAGCCGCCGAAATCCGCATCCGGTGTCCACAGTCCCTACGCTGCCGCGAGGACGGTTCGGAAGGCGGTGCGGGTGGTCTCGCCGGCAGTCCGGTCCAGTATTGCGAAAGTGATCTCGTCGAAGTGCCCGTTGAACCGCCCACCATCGGCCAGCAGTGCATGGAAGACACCGGCCACCATGCCCGGGTCGTTGCCGTAGGCGCCGCAGCCCCAGGCTCCCAGCACCAAACGCCGGTAGTCGACGGCTGTTTCGAGAATGCGCTCGGCACGCGTGGCCAGCACCTCGGGAACTCGATACGCCTCGCCCGGTAGCTCCTGCGCGATCACGTTGGTTCGGGGTGCCGGGCAGGTGAGGAAGCCGACCGTATAGGGGTCGTCGAGCAGGATGCCCGTGTCGTCGCGGAAGACGGGCACGGCGGGAGACAGGATCACGCGGTCGCTGTAGAACGGGTCCGGTGTGCCGCGGTGATGCTCGTAGTATTGCGGCACGGCCAGCAGCGTGGTGTACAGCGCCGACGCTCGGCACAGGGCTTCCTCTTGGGTGCGAGCGCCAGCGAGGTAATGGCCGCCGGGATTGCGGGCGGACGCGAAATTCAGGACGGCGACCGGCTCCGGATCGGTGTCGAGCATTCGGCGCGCCGCGGCGAGGCTGCTCTCCCCGGTCACCGAGATGACGGTGGTGGCCTCGCCGCGGGTGATGATCGGGACCGGTTCGGGACCGTACATCCGAGTGCCCTGGACGGCGGCCCGCACCCTCGATGTCAACGACACATAGTGTCCGCCGGGCGTCCGGTAACCGCCGGCTGCGATGATCCGCTCGTTGTCGGCGGCGATGGCTCGCAGGTGTTCGGTCACGTCCCCAATGCTCTCATGGCTGGATAGGCCCGTCAGCCCTCGCCATACGAACGGATTTGCGACACATCGACTTTCAGCAGCTCCGCCAACCACGCCAGGCGTACGGATCGACCAAGGGAAAAGGTGTTGGCACGATAGCCGAGATTAGCGGAGGACTGGTATCCGCACTTCGGCTTGCCTGGCCGTGCGATGAGTTCGGCTCTCGGAGCGTATGTCGACGATGTATGACCGAGTTCACGGTGCTCGTGCCATCTTCATGAGTAGCGTCTCGAGTATGGAGAATCAGGGACCCAGTCGGACGGCGCTCGTGACGGCCTATGCCCGTGCCTATCATCAAATCGCTGACCGGCCAAGGATTCTCACCGATCCGCTGGCAGCGCGCCTGCTGGGTGTGACCGTGGATGAGCTGGCCGAATTCGGTCGGCCCGCGGCGGATCTTCCCGATAGTGATGTCGACTCGGGAATCCTGCGGCTGGGCGTCAGTGATCGGCCGCGCCGCCTGTTCTTCGCCGCTCGTGCCCGTTTCGCCGAGGATCGCGTGGCCGAAGCCGTCGCTGCCGGAGTTCGGCAGGTCGTGATCCTGGGCGCGGGCCTGGATACCTTCGCCTACCGCAACCCGCATCCCGGCCTGCGTGTATTCGAAGTCGACCATCCCGCTACCCAAGAGTGGAAACACCAGCGCCTCGCCGCCTCCGGTATCGACCTGCCCGAGCGGTTGACGTTCGTTCCGGTCGACTTCGAAACCGACACGCTGGCAACACGATTGGAGTCCGCCGGATTCAACCGGACCGATCCGGCTGTCTTCGTCTGGCTCGGTGTCGTCTTCTATCTGACCCCGGACGCCGCCCGCGCCACCCTGGAATACATTGCGGGCCAATCCGAGTCGGCCGAGGTGATCTTCGACTACCTGGCAGACGCCGACGAAGATCGCGCCCAATTGCAGGCGCGCGCCCAGCACGCGGCAGCTGTCGGCGAACCCTGGTTCAGCTACTTCGCTCCTGACGACCTCGCCGCACAGCTGCGCGAACTCGGCTTCACCGACATCGACGACCGCCCCGCCACGGACCTCATCACCGGGTACCTCGACGGATCCGCGGACTTCGAAGGCGAACCGCCCCAGGCACTTCGCCCGGTCCGCATACTGCGGGCGGGCCGCTGAGGATCTCCGATAACAGCTGTTGGGGGACGGTCAGGGCTGGTCGAACCAGCCCGTTTTGATCGCGTCGTTGAAGTTGTCCCACGCGTCCGGAGGGAAAACCAGGACCGGGCTGGCGTCACCGAGTTTCGAGTCTCGTACTCCGACCGCGCCCCCGTTCAAATGCGCGGCTTCCACGCAATCCTTGCCCGATCCGCTCCGGGTGGACTTGAACCAGTTGGCTCCGGAAAGGTCGATGTTCACTCGCCGAGCTCCTTTGCTGCTGCCAGGATCATTTGCCTGGACCGAACTTCGTCCAACGCTACCTGCCCGATCTCGCGCAGCGCATCCCGATATCGCCGCACTTCAGCCTCGCGTTCCAGGTAGAGATCACCCGCATACTCTTCGACATAGACGATCGGCGGGTTGGTCAGCTTCGACTGCGGGAGTTCCGGGAACTCGAGAAGGCTGAACGATCCAACCAGAATGCCCAGATGCCGCGGGGCGGTGAATGGGACTACGCGCAGTGAAACATTTTGCAGTTCAGTCACTTCAGCGAGATGCGCCAACTGCCGACCCATCACGGACCGCCCGCCGACCTGCTCTCTCAGTACCGCCTCGGAGAGCAGCGCGATCATCGAGAAGTCCGGGTCTTCCAAGCGAAGTTGCCTGCGCGTGGCCAGTTCGATTCGGCCTTCGATGGCCTCTGCGGTCAGCGGCGGTATTTCGGACCATGCCAGCGCCCGGCGGTACTCGGAGGTCTGCAGCATTCCGGGCAGGACGCCGATCTTCCACGCGGTGAACCGATTTGCGGATTCCTCCAGGGACAGGAAGTGGTCGAACCCGGTGGCGATCTGGGCATCGGCGTATGCCCGCCACCAGCCGCCGCCGCGCTCACGCGAGGACCGAACCTCCTGGAGTAGCGCCAGCAGCATCTTCCGTTCGTCGTCGTTCGCGCCGTACATATCGCACAGGGCGTTGACCTGAAATGAGGTGAGCCGCGTAAAGACGCCGTCCTCCGTACGGCTGATGGATTGCGGGGAAGTCTCTGCGGCCCTTGCCGCTTCGGACATTTGGATGTTCTTGGTTGTTCGCAGTCGGCGCAACTCCCGCCCGAACGCACGACGCGCAAGGGTGCTCCCGGTAACGCTCATGTCGTTAGCCTCACTATGCAGTGACCCGGTTTCTGGATGCCATCAAGTGGCTGTCTTCAGATAGAGGTGACCGTACAGAAAGTCTGAGGTAAATCACTCAGAATCGGCGAATTGGCATATCCAGTTTCGCGTACGCGGGTGTCTACTTGATTCACCACGCCAAAACCGACCGATGGGAAGTGAAACCCGATGTCAGGCACTGCAATTGAGAACCATCAGCCCGTCGCTGTGATGACCTTCGCCGACGCGCGGGAGGCTATGCGAGCACACGAATACTGCGCGATGTTGGCGTGCCCCAGGAAACGCCAAGCAATCGCAAGATTGGTCGAGGCTCGACTGTTGGTGGCCAATCCTTCGACCTCGAAGAGGAAGTGACCCCATGGCCCTGAGCCACGAGCCGCCGGACTACCCGGTAATGAACCTCGAAGTAGCACGACGAGGCCGAGTCGCTCACGCTGCCTGCGACGCCGAAACATGCTCAGCCAAAGCCTATTTCGACAGGCGCGTCGTACGTTTGGAGAGTGAATCCAGCACTCTGAGGAGCTCCCGCAACCCCACCTCCCTGCGAACGACATGGAACATCTGGTAACACACCCGGTGCTCCACGGAGACGAAGAACGATGGGGTCGAGTGGGACTTCACTCCCTTTCGCTGGTCGGAATGGCACCTTCGGGGGACACGACTCTCGTTGTCGCCGTGCCATTGTCGAAGGTGACCGAAGCGGCAGCGACTCGATAATTCGGATCGGCAGCCTCCCACATTTCGGTGAGGGGATCGGCGGTATCGAACACGACCCTGGTGAACTCGTAATTCGGCTCGATCGCCATTCCGTCGGACCGGTAGGTGGACAACATGATCCAGTCGCGGACATCTCCGGCGCGGGTATCGAACGGTGCGCGGGTCCGAAGTACGATATTGCCGTGCCGGATCGGTTCGAGCACACGGGCTTTGGACGCGGCGCTGCGTCCGGTCAACATGGTGAGCGCTTCGAGATGGCCCGGCCTCGAGGACCGGAACCCCACCACCCTGCCCGGATACCGATTGCGGCCGAAATGCTCACGAATCTCGACTGGCATCGCGCTCCCGATCGTCAGTTCCGAAACCTCCACAACACGATGCATCCAATCATGCGAAGGAAGGGCCGTTCAGCATTCGCCGTCCCGAGCCGCGGTCGTCGACAACAAGGGGAGGACCGCGATATGGCGAATCGCTGGGTCGGAGTGACCGTCGACTGTGTCGATGTCGAACGGGTGGCGACCTTTTGGAGTGTGCTGCTGGACCGTCCGCGTGGGGCGTCCGAGCCCGGTTGGGTCTACCTCGGGCATGCCGGCGATGCGCTGCCTCGCCTCGTTTTTCAACCTGTGACCGCGCGCAAGCGCGGCAAGGTGCGCCTGCACCTCGATGTCGCCGTTGCTGACATCGAGGCGGGTATCGCCCAGGTCATCGCGCTCGGTGGTCGGTTCACCGGAGAACGACACGACTATGCCGAAGGCGTGGTCGTTGTCATGACCGATCCGGAAGGCCATGAATTCTGCCTGGTTCAGTACTACTGACAGGATCGTCCGTCAGCTCGGGGGGCGCAGGGCGGCGAATTCGTCGGTGACGCGGATTTCGGAGTCGGTGAAGCGGTAGAGGGCGGCGGGGCGGCCGCCGGCGCGGCCGGGGGAGGCGGTGGCGCCGGTGGGGGTGATGACGCCGCGGCGGGTCAGAACGCGTTGGAGGTTTGTGGTGTCTACGTCGTATCCGAGTGCGGCGCAGTAGATTTCGCGCAGGGTGGACATGGTGAATCGTTCGGGGGCAAGCGCGAAGGCGATATTGGTGTAGGAGAGTTTCGCGGCCAGGCGGTTGCGCGCGTGTTCGACGATGCCGCCGTGGTCGAAGGACATGGCGGGCAGGGCCGAGACCGGATGCCAGCGGGTGTCCGGGGGCAGGGCCGGTTCGGCGGTGAGGGGGACCAGCCCGAGGTAGGCCGAGGCGATACGGCGGTCGCCGGGGACTCGATTCGGGTCGCTGAATACCCAGACCTGTTCCAGATGGGTCAGTTCGCGGACATCGACCTTCTCGGCGAGCTGGCGGGCCGCCGAGGCGTCCAGGTCCTCACCGTCGCGCAGTTTGCCGCCGGGTAGTGACCAGGTGCCGATCGCGGGGTCCAGTGCGCGTTCCCACAGCAGTACGGCGAGTTCGGCGGTACCGCGTCCGGTGGGCGCGGATTTGCGCGCGGCAGCGGTCCTTGTGCCGCCGATACCACCTTCCGCACCGATTGAATCGCTTTGACCTGCGCTGATTCTGTCGGGGAAGCGGCGAACCTGGAACACGGCGGTGAGCGTTTCGTGAACAGTGCTACGATGGGCCACGTTTTCGATTCTAAGTCGAAAACCGGTTGTATGCGAATCGGCGAAGCGGCCGACCGCAGGAGAGAAGGAGCCATCCCATGGCTGCACTAGGTGCGACGATGCCGCTCACCGAGCGCATTGTGGACGGGCCCGCGGGGTACACCGGCGTCAACGCCACCCCCGAGTGGGCGCAGGAGATCAAGCGACTCGCGCGTGAGCGCAATGCGACGATCCTGGCGCACAACTACCAGCTCCCCGAGATCCAGGACATCGCCGACCATGTCGGCGACTCCCTCGCGCTCTCCCGGATCGCCGCCGAAGCGCCCGAGGACACCATCGTCTTCTGTGGCGTGCACTTCATGGCCGAGACCGCCAAGATCCTCAGCCCGGAAAAGACCGTGCTGATCCCGGATCAGCGCGCGGGCTGCTCGCTCGCCGACTCCATCACCGCGGACGACCTGCGCGAGTGGAAGGCCGAACACCCCGACGCCGTCGTGGTCTCGTACGTGAACACCACCGCCGCGGTGAAGGCGCTCACCGATATCTGCTGCACCTCGTCCAATGCGGTCGACGTGGTCGCCTCCATCGACCCGGACCGCGAGGTGCTCTTCCTGCCGGACCAGTTCCTGGGCGCGCACGTCAAGCGCATCACCGGCCGCGAGAACATGCACATCTGGATGGGCGAATGCCACGTGCATGCCGGTATCAACGGCGATGAGCTCAACGCGCAGGCCAAGAGCCACCCGGATGCCGAACTCTTCGTGCACCCCGAATGCGGTTGCGCCACTTCGGCTCTCTACCTGGCGGGCGCGGGCGAGTTCCCGGCCGAGCGGGTGCACATCCTGTCCACCGGCGGCATGATCGACGCCGCGAAGGCGGCGGCGGCGCGCAGCGACACAAAGGGCACAGCGAATCAGGTTCTGGTCGCCACCGAGGTCGGCATGCTGCACCAGCTGCGAAAAGCCGCCCCGGGCATCGACTTCCAGCCGGTCAACGACCGCGCCTCCTGCCAGTACATGAAGATGATCACCCCTGCCGCCCTGCTCCGCTGCCTGGTGGAGAACCGCGACGAGGTGCATGTGGACCCGGAAACCGCTGCGCTGGCTCGCAATTCGGTGCAGCGCATGATCGAGATCGGCAACCCCGGCGGCGGGGAATAGTCGAAGCTCGGTCGTTCGCCGGAAAGGGTGACAGCCGTGAGTATTTCCCTCACCTGGGAGGCCGAAGCGGATCTCGTGGTGGTGGGCGGCGGTGTCGCGGGACTGACCGCGGCGCGTACCGCCTCACTGCGCGGCCTGCGCGTCCTCACGCTCAGCAAGGGCGGGGCCACCGACACCTCCACGCAGTACGCGCAGGGTGGTATCGCAGTGGTCGCGCCGCACGGTGATTCGGTGGAATCGCATGTACAGGACACCGTCATCGCCGGGGCCGGACTCTGCGATCCCGAGGCGGTGCGCTCGATCGTCGAGGGCGGCCAGCACGCGGTCGCCGCGCTGACCGATCTCGGCGCGGTCTTCGATCAAGGTCGCGACGGCGAGGTCTCCCGCACCCGCGAGGGCGGCCACAGCACCCGGCGCATCATTCACGCGGGCGGCGACGCCACCGGAGCCGAGGTGCAGCGGGCCTTGAACGCGGCCGGACTACCGGTGCTCTTCGGCGCCGCCGTGGTCGAGATCGTGACCGGCCCGGATGGGGTGCAAGGCGTTATCGCGGTGTCGGACAAGGGATTCGGCATGGTGCACGCACCCGCCGTACTCCTGGCCACCGGTGGTCTCGGGCAGCTGTACGCGTGCAGCACCAACCCGCCCGGAGCCACCGCCGACGGTATCGCCCTGGCTCTGCGCGCCGGAGCCGTGGTCGCGGATCTGGAGTTCCTGCAGTTCCATCCCACCGTGCTGTTCACCCCGGGCGGTGTGGGCCGCAGGCCCCTCATCAGTGAGGCCGTCCGCGGTGAGGGCGCGATTCTGGTGGATTCCCAAGGGAATTCGGTCACCGCCGGAGTGCATCCGCGCGGCGATCTCGCACCCCGCGATGTGGTGTCGCGTGCCATTGCCGCGCGTATGCACGAACTCGGCACCGATCACGTATACCTCGACGGCCGCGCCGTCGAGGGCTTCGAGAAGCGCTTCCCGACCATCACCGCCTCCTGCCTGGCCGTCGGCATCGATCCGCGCGTCGATCTCATCCCCATCGCACCCGCCGCGCACTATCAGTGCGGTGGTGTGGTGACCGATACCAGCGGTCGCACAACGGTTCCCGGCCTGTACGCGGCGGGTGAGGTCGCCAGGACCGGACTGCACGGTGCCAATCGTCTGGCCTCCAACAGTCTCCTCGAGGGCCTGGTGGTCGGCGAACGCGCCGGCGCGGCCGCCGTCGAACGACTCGGCCGAGCCGAGCGCATTCCCGCGGGCAGGCAGTTCGCCGGAGTCGCCGCGCTCCCACGCGCGGACCGGAAACTGTTGCAGGAGTTGATGTCCGAGCACGCCGCGGTCGTCCGTGACGGTGACGGCCTGCGCGCCGCGGTGCTGCGACTGGTCGGTCTGATCACCGGCGGCGAAGCCGATGAGAGTGCCGATGTGCGGGCCGATGACCCGGCCGCGGTACTTCGGGATCTGGAGGACGCCGCGCTCACCCTGACCGCGCGCGCCCTACTCCTCGCAGCGGCCGCACGCACCGAAAGCCGTGGCTGCCACACCCGTTCGGACCATCCGGATCCGCGCGAGGAGCAGCGCCGCAGTATCGCGGTGCGCCTCGGCTCGGACGGCCGCCCGCAACTGATCACCGATGGCGCCGGTATGACGCCGTCCTGGCATCGCGACGCCTGCCCCGCCGCTCACTAGTACCCGCATTCGCTCGGTGATCCAGCGCGATCACACACTGAAGAAGGAGTGCCGCAATGTCTCTCGACGCCGGATTGGATCGCGACGAGGTGATCGCGCTCATTCGCCGGGCTCTCGACGAGGACCTGCGCTACGGGCCCGATATCACCACGGCCGCAACGGTTCCCGCCGATGCGGTGGCCAAGGCCGATATGGTGTCCCGCCAGCCCGGTACCGTCGCCGGACTCGATGTCGGGCTGCTGGTGCTGGATGAGGTGATCGGCGCGGGTAATTACGAGGTCACCGGCCGGGTCGCGGACGGCACCCGGGTGCAGCCGGGCGATACCGTACTGAGTCTGGTCGCGCCGACGCGTGGCCTGCTCACCGCGGAGCGCACCATGCTCAATCTGGTATGCCATATGTCCGGAATCGCGACGGCGACCTCCGCCTGGGTGGATGCCGTGGCGGGCACCGACTGCCGGATTCGCGACAGCCGCAAGACTTTGCCGGGTCTGCGCGCCCTGCAGAAGTACGCGGTGCGCACCGGCGGCGGCGTCAACCACCGCATGGGGCTCGGCGATGCCGCGCTGATCAAGGACAATCATGTGGTGGCCGCCGGTTCGGTGGTCGCGGCGCTGCGCGCGGTGCGCGAGCTGAATCCGACCATCGAATGCGAGGTCGAGGTGGACAGCCTGGAGCAGCTCGATGCCATCCTCGATGAGGATGTGCAGCTGGTGCTGCTGGACAATTTCCCGCTCTGGGCCACCCAGGCCGCGGTGCAGCGACGCAATAATCGCTCACCGCGGACCAAGCTGGAATCCTCGGGCAGTCTTTCGCTGAATGTGGCTGCGGAGTACGCGGGCACCGGGGTGGATTATCTCGCGGTCGGCGCACTCACCCATTCGGTCCGAGTATTGGACCTGGGTTTGGATATGTGAATCGCAATCCGAAATGTCCGAGATTCCCGAATTCAACCAGGAATTTCGCTGCGGGTTCAGCGGCGGTATTGCGGGGCCTCGGTAATCCAGCCGGTGCCACCGCATACCGAACACCACTGCACCACGCCGTTGACCAGGCCGTAATCGCCCTGGCCATCGCACATCGCGCAGTACCGCCAACCCCTATTCGGTGCCACGGTATCGAAGAAGATATTCAGAAAACCTTGGATCGCCATACAGCGCGCACTCCTCGCTCGGAATCCAAACTCACCAAGGGTGCGATATTCACCGAGCGATGTAAAGCGGTATCCAGCGGTCTTTACACGCCGAATTCGTGTGAATCCAGGTGCAGCACCTGACAAGCCTCCAGGACGGCGGCAACCTCGTGGGCATCGAGCCCGCCATTCACCGCACCGATCATGATTCCCAATTGCATTACAGCCCGCGCTTCGACGGGAGTATCGGTGCATTTGGCGATCTGCGCCATTACATAGGCGCGGCCGAACGCCGGATCCATACTCATGCGAGAGCAATTGTCCTCGAAGAGATTTCGCAGCTCATCGGCTGGAAACTGCTGTAGCGCCGGATCCGCTCCGATGCGCTGGGCCACCCGCGCCCGATGTTCGGGATCGACACCGCCGTCCGCCGCCGCCACCAGGGCGCAGAGACCGACGGTGGCATCCCGGAATGACCCACTACGCAACTCGTTTCGCTGGGTGAGCAACTGCTCCCGCCAGCGCACCGTCTGCTCGGGCAACCGGCCGAGGGAGATCGAATGGGGAACCAGGCGGTTCAGGAAAGCCATGACACACTCCGAAATGATCTCCCGGACTCACGGATCCCGCGTCGGTGTCCGGACTGTGCAGATGTACGAACAGACCCTAACAGTCGGACACCTGGTGAAGACTGGGAAATCCGTGTGCGAACCCACAGTATTCGCTGATTGGCGGGGCGCGAGAACGGTTCCGGCCGTGCGGGATTCGGCTGAGGAATGTGGATCCCGGCCAAAAACATGCCGGGATGACGGAGGGTTCGTGCCGGGGTGGCGGGGGATTCTCGTCGGGCTTATGCGGGGATTCGTGCCGCGTGGGAAGGGTTCGGGCCGGGCTGGCGCGGGCTTTGTCAGGCGGTGAGTTCGCGTTCCAGGGGAGTTCGGAAGCGGGGGATGGGGCGGACGTCGCCGTACCAGGTGGTCAGGCGGGCGGCTTCGGCTTCGATGCGGGATTCGGCCTCGGAGCCGATATCTTCCAGTAGCCGCCAGACGATTTCGCCGTCGGGGCGCTGCGCCCAACCACCGACGATGCGGCCGTCGCACCAGATGGTCGGGCCGACATTGCCATTGCGGTCGAAGAGCGCCGGACCGTGTTCGCCCAGATACCAGTCGCGGGACTGCCACCCCATCGGTGTGGGATCGAGGGCGGGTAGCAGGGCGACCCACGGGTCGGGAGTCGGCACGGGATCGAGATCCTCGGCGAGCAGCACCCCGGTCCCACCGCCGAGGTCCACCTCGGCGGTATCGAGTTGCGCGAGGGTTTTGCGGACCTCGCCGAGGGTCCAGCCCGTCCACCATTTGATATCGCTCACCGGCGCGGGACCGAAGGCGGACAACCACTTTCGCACCAGCTCGGCGCGCGCCTGCTCGGCGGTGAGCGCCGGAATACCCTCGGGCAGCCAGGATTCGATCGGCGCCCAGGTGTATTGGCTGCTGCTCCAACTCCCATTGGGCCGCCCGCGCACAATGCGGCCCTCGGCACCGAGAATCACCAGCACCCAGGTGGTGATGCTGGTCGGCTTGGAGTACGACTTGCCCGGCGCGGTATCGACCTGCGTGCGCAACCGCGGCACCAGCTTGCTCAGCTGCGCCCCGGTGGCGGTGCCGCGCGTCAGCAGTGCGTCATGCGTCTCGGCCTCTACTTCGCGCAGCCACGCGGCCACATCACCGTCCACTCCCTCGGCGCTCTCGAGATACCGCCCATAGGTCTTGCGCTGCTTATGCGCCAGCGCGTCCGCACACGACGCCTGCAGCGCCGGAACCAATTCGATCGGTGCGATGAACATGGTGCGCCGCATGGCCAGCATGCGTAGCAGCGTCCGGTCCTCGTACAGCGCCTTCTCCACATGCCCGGGTTCCAGACCCCGGCTGCGCGCGGCCACCGACAGGAAAACCGTCGCCGGGTCGGTGGCGTGCAACACCACCAGCGACCGCACGATCGCCTGCACATCATCGGTGCGTTCGGCCGTGGCCAGCCGATGCCGTACCCCGACCCGAGCCCGCCGCTCCGCAACATCCATCGAACGCATGGGCGAATATTAGCCGCCGAGTACGACATTCGACCGACATCCGCCGCCGGGTCCGCGAACCGGTGTCGACCACATGTCATGATTCGGCCATGTCAGGTCGGCGATGGGCGATGTGCGGCACGGTTCTCGGCGTTCTCACCACTCTGCTGATCGCCGCGCCGGAGGTCTCGGCCGAGCAGCCGGTCGCGGTCCGCGAGGTGACCTTGACCGTGGATGGCGAACAGGCCACCGGGCGGGTGTACGAGCCCGAGGGCGCCGCCGGGGATCTGATCGTGGCGGTGCACGGGCATGCGGGCAGCGCCGCCGACTTCCCCGAGTACATGGCCTCGATCGCCCGGCAGACCAACGCGGCCCTGCTGACCATGGACCAGCGCTCGGACACCGGACGCTGGCGCACCGGCGACTGGAATGTCTGGGCGGGCTGGCAGGACGTCGTGGCCGCGACCCAGTGGTATCGCGGTGAACATCCCGGTGGCCGCACCCTGCTGTGGGGTTGGAGCCAGGGCGGATTGACCAGCGGCCTGGCCGCCGCCTACGCCCCGCCGGGGACCTACGACTACTGGGTCGACACCTTCGGCCAGGCCGATGACTTCCTGTCCTGGGCCGAGGCCCCGCTCGCGGGTCCGGGGCTGCGCCCGCAGATCGAGCGTGATGCGGGGGATTGCGGCCCGCTGGCCTGTCCCGGTGCGTACGCCGCTCGCTCCCCGGCACTGCAGGCGGCTCGAATCAATGTGCGGCGCACCGTACTTCTGCACGGCACCGCCGACAGCCTCGTTCCGTTCAGCTCCACGCTGGAGATGCGCGCGGCCCTGGCCGCCGCCGGAAAACCGGTCTCGATGTACACCATTATGAGCGGCCGTGACCTGGACGGCAGCGTAGCGCCCGCCGGACACGGACTCGGTCCGGTCTTCTACGAATCCGGTTGTGTCGTACAGCGATTGCTCTTCGATACCGAGCCGCCGGGCCCTGACTTCCTGGTCGACACCGCGAACGGCATCAACACCGCGCCCCCGCCGCCGCCGAACTCCAAGTGCGCCAACTGATTCGATCCGCTCAATCGGCGCTGACCGCCGGTGGGTGGCGAACTCACGAATCGTGAGCAGCCGCAACCGATCCAGCAGCGCGATCCTGGGCTGAGGCTAGGGGGCGGCGATCACGGTGTCCATGAAATCCGGATATGCCGTCTCGGACGATCCCGGTCGGTGGCGTCCAGTGATCTCCGGGCAAACTTGGGAAGAATGCCCAAAATCGGAACATCTTCGTGTTGTGGCGAGTTGGCGCAGAAGAACCTGAATGAAAATGGAGGCCGTGATGACGAACCAGGTGGATCCGTCCTATCTGTGGAGCGGTGCGGAGCTGGATCTCGACGCGTATCTGAACCGCATCGGATTCACCGGTGAGCGCACGCCCACCCTGGCCACACTCCGAGCTCTCGTCCGGGCGCACACCACCACCATCCCGTTCGAGAATCTGGAGTCGATCCTCGGCCGCGGTGTGCCGCTGGATCTGGAGTCGTTGCAGGACAAGCTGATCCGGCAGCGCCGCGGCGGCTACTGCTACGAGAACGTGCTCCTGTTCGCCGCGGCGCTCGAGCGTTTCGGCTTCGTATTCACCGGCATCTCCGGCCGAGTCACCATGGGCGCCAGTGGATTGCGCCCCGCCACGCACGCCCTGCTGCGCGTGCGCCCGGTCGATGACGAGCGGGCCTGGCTCTGCGATGTCGGGTTCGGGTCGGGGCCGCTCGAACCGATCGAACTCACCGCCGATCGCGGCGAATTCTCGCTCGGCGCATGGCGTTACCGCCTCGAGCTCGGTGCGGACGCACTCGGCGGTGAGCTCTGGACGCTCTTCCAGTTCGGCCGGGACGGCTGGGTGGATCGCTATACCTTCAGCCCGAATCCGCAGTATCGAGCGGACTACACGGTCGGTAATCACTTCGTCTCGACTTCACCGCGGTCACCGTTCACCGCGCGTCCGTTCATCCAGCGCTTCCTGTCCGACGTGCATCATCAGATCGACGGCACCACCTGGACAATCGGCTATCCGGACGGAACGGGCGAAGTTCGCGAATTGGACGCGGCGGAGCTGCCCAAGGCGCTGAGCGAGGTGTTCGACATCGAACTCTCCGACGCCGATGCGGCGCAGCTCACCCGCGCGGAATGGCCCGCCGCCACGGCGGATCGCGCCGCGGCGCCGCTGAATCCACCCACCGCGACACGCGAGAACTGAAATCCCGTCCCACGCGGTGAGATCCGAGTTTATGCGGCAGAATTCGCTGTCATGTCATGGAACTACTCTGAGCAGCAGATTCACGTGGCCGGTCACATAAACGTCACCTGGCTGCGGCATTGATCTCACCGAGATCTCGCTCATATCTCACGCTGACGTCGGCGCGACGCCTACGGCCCGCTACACTCATGCGGGGAAACACGCGGGCAACCGCGTCGTCACAGTCACCATCGCGCAGAATTTCGGAGTAGTGCCATCGAAACCGGCCAAGTGATCGCAGGGCATTACCGCCTGGTCGAACGGATTGGTAGCGGCGGCACAGGCGTCGTCTGGCGAGCCGTCGACGAGCGGCTGGAGCGTTCGGTGGCGATCAAACAGATCATCACCCAGCCGAGCCTGTCCGCGGCCGACAAGGACATCGTGCGTCAGCGCGCTGCCCGTGAGGCCCGCAATGCCGCTCGCTTCCAGCATCCCAACGCCATCGTGGTGTTCGACATTACCGAGCACGAGGGCGACCCATGCCTCGTCATGGAGTACCTGCCGTCGCAGAGTCTGGCGGTGGTGCTCTCCTCGCAGGGCACGCTGCCCCTGCCGCAGGTCGCTCGCATCGGTGAGCAGGTCGCGTCGGCGTTGATCGCCGCGCACCGGGTGGGCATCGTGCATCGCGATGTGAAGCCCGGCAATATCCTGCTCGGCGACAACGGGGCGGTGAAGATCACCGACTTCGGCATCTCCAAGGCCAAGGGTGACGTCACCCTGACCGCCACCGGACTCATCTCCGGCACCGCCGCCTACCTCGCACCCGAGGTCGCGCGCGGCGCCGAACCGAGCCCGGCCGCCGACGTATTCGCCTTGGGCGCAACACTTTTCCACGCTCTCGAGGGTGAACCGCCGTACGGCACCAACCCGAATCCGCTCGCACTGCTCTATGCGGCGGCCAATGGTCAGATCAGCACGCCGCGCAATGCCGGACCGCTGAGTGATCTGCTGCTGGCCCTGCTCAGCTTCGAGCCGGAGGATCGGCCGAGCATGACCGAGGTCCGCGACATCATGGCGGAGTTCGCGGAGATCGGTCCGGATGCCGAGGCCACCCGGGTGATGGCCGCGCGCCGTAGTGGGGCCCTGACCCCGCCTCCAGCGAAACCGGTCGGTACTCGGCCCGCGCCGCAGCGCGGCAATACCCGGCAGATGGATCGCCGCGGCGCCAATGCCGATATTCCGACCGGCGCCATGAGTCAGGCGCAGCTGCTGGAGACCCCGCCGCCGCGGCCTTCCGTCGACGGCGGTCCGCCGACGCGCTCCACTCCGCGTCCGGATATCGAACCGCGCTCCAACAAGAAGATCGTATGGGCGGCCCTGATCGCGGCGGTCGTCGTGGCCGGCGCCGTGGTCGCGGGCATTCTGAGCTCCTCGGGCTCGGACAACTCCGGCGGTCCGTCCGGTGACACCAGCGCCACCAAGGCGGCGGTGCAGACCACCACCGGTAAGGGCACCGCGGGCGCGCTCGGCCAGACCAAGAGCGCCGGACAGGTGAGCGTGCAGAACGGCGCGGACGCCGTCCAGGCGTTCTACGACGGCCTGGTCTACCTGAGCTTCGGCGATGCGTGGAACAAGCTCACCCCCGCAGCGCAGCAGGTGTACGGCAGCCAGTCGGGCTTCCAGTCCTACTGGACCGATAATCGGGTGCAGCGGTACTCCACCATCACCGGTGCGCGCGGCGCCTCGGACAGCGTGAATTCCGATGGCTCGGCCGATATCTCGGTGGGCAGCGTCTCGGCCGGTGGGCAGACCAAGTCCTTCACCCTGCGGGTGATCGACGCGGGCGGCGGCACCCTGAAGATCGACAGCGATACCAAGATGTAGTTCGCACAAGCTAAGTCACTGCGCCGCACCGGAATCCCGGTGCGGCGCACTGCTTTTTCAGGGCCTGTTACGGAATCGCCGGAGTGGTTAGTCTTTCGATATGAACGTGCGCCAGCTGCTCAGGGATGAGCGCGGGGAACTGGTCGAGCTATTGCGGTCGCTGAGCGATCAGGAGTGGGAGACGCCGTCGCTCTGTGCGGGCTGGCGGGTGCGAGATGTGGTCGGGCATTTGCAGACCGATTCGGTCGGGCTGCCGAGCTATCTGCTGATGGGATTGCGCGCCGGATCGGTCAATGGCACCAATACCGCAGTGGTGGAGCACTTTTCGACGCTTCCCAATGCCGAACTGGTGGATCGGCTGGAAAAGGCCAACGGATGGTTCTCGCGGTACATGCCCAAGACCGCGCTCGCGGATACCTTTGTGCACCAGCAGGATATTCGCCGCCCGCTGGGGCGTGAGCGCAAGATTCCGGCCGAACGGTTGATCGCGGTGCTCGAGCATCCCGACCCGTTCGCCTCGCCCGGACGGTACCTGAAGGGGCTGCGCTGGGAGGCCACCGACGCCGACTGGTCGCGTGGCTCCGGACCACTGGTGCGCGGTCCGGGCGAGGCTTTGGCGCTGGCCATGGTCGGGCGGACCGTCGCGCTGGACGATCTCGACGGCGACGGTGTTCCCGAACTGCGGGTGCGCTGCGGCTAGACGGACCGGGTCTCGGCGGCGAGGCTCGCCAGCAACTGTAATGCGTTGGCGCTGGGTGAATCCGCCTCGACGGTATGCGCGATCAAGCCCTGATCGGGATCGTCCGGCAGGCGCAGGGTCTCGAAGCCGAGATCGATACGGCCGACCACCGGATGCAGGTACACGTACCGGCCGTGCGTCTTGTCCTCGAGCGCGTGCTCATCCCAGTGCTCGCGGAACTCCGCACTGGAGTCGAGCAGTTCGGCAATGAGATCCGCAATGCCGGCATCGCCGGGATTGCGTGAGGCGTCCAGGCGCAGATACGCCACCACATCGGCGGCCTTGCCGGGCCAATCCTCATACAGCTCGCGCATGCCCTCATCCAGGAAGACCAGCCGCGCCAGATTCCGCTCGCGCGGCGGGAGCGCCGAGAAGTCGGTGATCAGCGCCGCCGCCAGTCGATTCCACGCCAGCACATTGGTACCCCGGCCGACGATATACGCGGGCACATCCGCCGCCGACTCCAGCAAGCGCCGCAATCCCGGCCGGACCTGCTGCTCCCCGGGCTGCTCCGCACCGGACCAGGGCCGCGCCAACCGGTAGAAGTGCTCTCGCTCCACCGGATTCAAGCGCAGTGCCCGCGCCACCGCATCGAGCACCGACTCCGAGAAGTGCAGTGTGCGCCCCTGCTCCAACCGCACATAGTGATCGACACTCACCCCGGCCAGCAGCGCCAACTCCTCGCGCCGCAGGCCGGGCACCCGCCGCCGCGCCCCATGATCGATCAGCCCCACCTCCTGCGGACTCAATCGAGCCCGCCGCGAGCGTAGGAATTCACCGAGTTCGGCACGCCGGTCCAAGGTCATGCGATGAGTATCGCGTGCTCGCCCACGTCTATTCCTGGTCACGCCATGCCCAGGCTCCGAGCTGGAGCTGCCTGCCCCGCCTGACGAAAGGGCCTGGTGCGCATGGGCTCGGGCGTGGTGGTCAGCGACAGGTCAGGTCCCGGTCGGGGCGGGTGCCGTCGCGCAAGAATCGTTCGACGGCCTCGTTCGCGCAGGACAGCGGTGACGGGTAGGCGCCGTGACCGCCGGAGCCTACGGTGATCATGCGGGCGCGGTCGCCGTAGGCAGTGCGCAGGTTGAGCGCGCCGCCGTACGGCGTGGCCGGATCGCGCAGGTTCTGGATCATCAGCACATTCGACGGGCCGTCCGGGGTGACGACCGTCTTCTCGGCGGCCGGGTAGGGCCAGAACGTGCAGGGGGAGACGTTCTGCGGCAGCCCGGCCGTGAGGGGATGCTCGGCGCGACTCTTCGCCACCGCGCCCACGTAGTCGGAAATCGTTGTGGGCCAGGCGGCGTCATTGCAGATGGTGCCCACCGCGACCGCGGTGCGCTGCTGGACGACGCGCTCCGGTGGGCCGGGCTCGGCCTCGGGCAGCGTGGCCGATGCCGCGGCCGCCCGGATCATTCGCGCCAGATCGGGAAAGCGATCATCGCGGTAGAGGGCGTCCAGCAGCATTTGCCGCAGGCCATTGCCGGTCAGTTGGCCCAGTCGCGATCCCGGCCAGGGGAGCGGTGCGCTGTCGAGTCGCGCTGCGAGGTCCAGGAATTCGGTGCGGACGGCCTCCGGCGTATCGGCAACGCGGTCGGGGTTGGCCGGATCCGAGGCCCAGCGCGCGAAATCCGGGAACCGATCCTCCACCCCGACCGCGTAATTGGCGTTCCATTCCCGCTCCACCCGTTCGGGGGCGGGATCGTCGTTGCTGTCCAACAGGATTCGATCGGTCCGCTCCGGGAACAGCGTCGCGTACACCGAGGTCGCGTAGGTGCCATAGGACTCACCCCACGCCGAGATCGTGTTCTCGCCCAGCGCCGCTCGAACGCGATCCATATCGCGGGCCTCGGTGCGCGTGCCCATGGAGCGCATCAGCGCACCGCCGTTATCGGCGCAGCCCTTCGCGATTCGCTGGGAGACGGCGATATTCGCCGAGATATCCCCATCGCCGCGCGGCCAGCCGCGGAACCGCTCCAGGACGAGGTCATCGGGGTCCAGTCGGCAATCGGCAGTGGTGCTCTCGCCCGAACCGCGCGGGTCGAAGCTGGCCAGATCGTAGATATCACGCACTGCCGCAGGAAGTTTCGCGCTCGCGGTGCTCGGCTGGTTCAGGCCCGGCCCGCCGGGGCCGCCGGGCACCAGCAGCATGACGCCATGCCTGGACTCCGGATGCGCGCTGCGAATACGGGAGACGGCGAGGGTGATCTGCTCGCCGTCTGGATGGGAGTAGTCCAGCGGCACCTGAATGCGGGTGCACTCCTGTCGCGGATCGAGTCCGCTGCCCCGGCAGCTCTGCCACTCCAGCGCCGTCGCGGCGGGGGAGGTGCGGCAGGCCGAGATCGTCGAGACCGAGAGAACCGTAAGTGCCACAAGGGCTCCGAGACGATATGTGCTCTTCACCCCGTCGACGCTAGGAACCTCGCGCACCCGCCCGCATCACCCTCCGGAGCTGTCCCGTCCTGCCTCCACGGTCGCATCCTGGTCATGCCGTGCCCAGGCTCGCGCGGCACTGTTTACCGTGCTCGCACCGTACGAAAGTAGTGCTCACAGCCGGAACGGATCCGGCCCCGCGGCTCGCCGCGACAGGATTTCTACAGGAGATTCGCATGAGCAACACCCGCCCCTTCGGCGATACCGGTATGGATATCACCCCGCTGGGCTTCGGTACCTGGGTGATCGCCGGCCCCGGCTGGGAGTACTCGTGGGGTGCCACCGATGACGCCGAATCCATCGCCGCCATCCGGCACGCGGTGGACAGCGGCCTCAACTGGCTCGACACCGCCGCAGCGTACGGTCTCGGCCACGCCGAAACCCTGGTCGGCCGGGCGCTCGCCGACCTGCCCGAGGCCGACCGGCCGTACCTGTTCACCAAGACCGGTCTCATCTGGGAGGAGGGCGACGACCGCTCCGGTCCGCCGCGCCGCATCATGCGACCGGAGGTCATTCGCGCCGAACTGGAGTCGTCACTGCGCCGCCTGCGCGTCGACCACATCGACCTCTACCAGGTGCACTGGCCCGACACCGGCGCGGTCTTCGTCTACGGCGGCGAGGGCGAGAGCCTGGTGCAGCCCACCCCGCTGGAGGAGTACTGGCAGCTGATGGCCGACTTCAAGAAGGAGGGCAAGGTCCGCGCCATCGGCCTCTCCAATCACTCGGTGGCGGAACTGGATCGGGCCGAGGCCGTGGCGCACGTGGATGCCATCCAGCCGCCGTTCTCCGCGATCAACCGCTCCTCCGCCCCCGAAATCGCCTGGGCGGAGCAGCATTCCACCGGCGTGATCGTCTATTCGCCGATGCACTCCGGCCTGCTCACCGGCGCCTTCACCGCCGACCGCGAACTCGCCGCCGACGACTGGCGTTCCGCCAGCCCGGATTTCACCACCGGCCTGCCCGCCAATCTGGCCCTGGTCGACGCCCTGCGCCCCATCGCCGCCCGCCACGGTGTGACGGTCGCCGAGGTCGCGCTGGCCTGGGTCAACTCCTGGCCCGGAATAACCGGCGCCATTGTCGGAGCCCGCAATGCCGCCCAAATCGACGGCTGGACAGGCGCTCTCACCCTCGAGCTCACCCCCGCCGACCTCGGGGAAATCGCCACGGCCATCACCACAACGGGTGCGGGCACCGGCCCCAACCGCGCCTGAGATCGAGCCAGGCACAGATATCCCATCCCTCGAAAGAGAACCCCATGTCCCTGCACGTCGTCGCCGAACTCCGCGCCCTCCCCGGCCACGAGGACCGCCTCCGCACCGCCCTCGAGGCCATGATCGAACCGTCCCTCGCCGAGCCCAACTGCCTGAGCTATCAGCCCTTCGGCAACCCGAACGAACCCGCCCATATGGTCGTGGTCGAGGAGTGGGCCAGCGCCGGCGACCTCGAGGAGCACTTCACCACCCCGCACTTCCGGCATATCGCGGGTGTCCTCGAGAGCATCCTCGCCGAGCCGATGATCATCCGGCGGCTCGTCGCCGAATGACCGCGGCGCCGACCGATCGGGTCACAGGCCCGGCCGGTTCGGTGATCTGTGGGTAGTGTCGAGGCCATGGTTACGCGGATCCGGACGGCTGTGGTGCTCGTGTGCGCCCTCGTCGTCGCCGCGTGGGCCGTGCTCTACCTCGCAGCGGCGCAGCCGAACTCGCTGATCGTGCTGGGTGCCGCCGCGCTGGTCGCGTTGACGGCGGCGGCTATCGCGGCGCGCGGGCCGGTGCTGCGGGCCGTCGCGAGTGTCGGACTACCGGAGTCGGCGGAGCGACGACGCCGCGGAGCGTTTCTGCGACAGAGCAATCCGGATACCGCGGGGCGGCCTCGGCCGCGAGCGCCGGGAGCCTGCCCGGCCTGATCGTGTGCGCACGATCGGGTCCGCGGCTGCCCTGAATCGCTCCACCCGCGTTGTCACGCGGGTGCCTCGCAGTGAGGTTCCCATGCTCGACTTCATCTACTACCCCGTCTCCGGCGTGCTCTGGTTGTGGCACACGGCCTTCGCGGCGGTGCTCGGCACCTCCAGCGGATTGGCCTGGGTGCTGGCCATCGTCTTCCTCGTGCTGACCCTGCGCGCGCTGCTGATCCGCCCGTTCCTGGCACAGCTGAGATTCCAGCGCACCCTCGCCAAGATCGCTCCGGAGATGAAGGAGATCCAGCGCAAGTACAAGGACGACAGGCAGAAGCAGGCCGAGGAGGTACGCAAGCTACAGCAGGAGCACAGGTTCAATCCGCTGCTCGGCTTCCTGCCGATGATCGGTCAGATCCTGGTCTTCATCGGCCTGTTCCACGTGCTGAATTCCTTCCACGCCGGCACAGCGAACTACGTGTTCTCAACCGAACAGGTGCAGTCGTTCCTACAGGCGAAACTCTTCGGCGCACCCCTCTCACTGAGCCTGTCCCACGCCGGTGACGCTCTCGGTTCGGTTACCGCGGTGGTGATTCCACTGGTGGTCATCGCCGCGATCGCCACCCATTTCACGGCTCGTTTCTCCGCGGCTCGACAGCGTGAAGTCGCTCCTGAAACGGATCGGACCCGGGTGATGAACCTGCTGTCCATGTGGGTCTTCCCCATCGGAACCCTCGTGACGGGCGTGCTGTGGCCGGTGGCGATCCTGCTGTACTTCGTCATCCAGAACGCTTGGACCTTCGCTCAACAGCACCTGGTCTACCGACGTTTCGACGCCGAGGCTGCCGCCGACGCGGTCACGCCCGTGTCGTAATCAGCCGAGTGCGACAGCCGTGCGCCGGTCCGGATCGACCACGGTGAACACCATGGTGGTCACCGGCCCCGGTCGTCCCGGCGAATAGGCGGTAGCCCGGACCCGATAGTCTGGTAGCTGGTCGCGGGCCGTTTCGACGGCCCGGCGGACCCCTTCGATGATCAGCACAGACAAGGACTTGACAGCGCTATGACAAGCCGCATCGAGCTCGCCCGCGTGGATCTGCGCGGACGTACTCCCACTGCTGCCGAACTGCGCGCGGCCCTGCCGCGTGGAGGCGTCGACGTGGACTCGGTGCTGCATCATGTGCGGCCCGTCGTGGAGGCGATCCGCGATCGGGGTGTCGAGGCCGCGCTGGAGTTCAGCGAGAAGTTCGACGGCGTGCGACCCGCCTCGGTGCGCGTGCCCGCCGCCGAACTCGACCGCGCTCTCGAAGAGCTCGATCCCATGGTGCGCACCGCCCTCGAGGTCGCCATCGAACGCACCCGCAAGGTGCACGGCGATCAGCGGCGCACCGATAAGACCACCCAGGTCGTACCCGGCGGCACCGTCACCGAACGGTGGATTCCGGTCGAACGGGTCGGGCTGTACGTGCCCGGCGGCAATGCCGTCTACCCGTCCAGCGTGGTCATGAATGTGGTTCCCGCGCAGACCGCGGGCGTCGATTCGCTGGTGGTGGCCTCACCGCCGCAGGCACAGTTCGGCGGATTGCCGCACCCGACGATTCTGGCCGCCGCCAAACTGCTCGGCGTCCAGGAGGTGTGGGCGGTCGGCGGTGCGCAGGCGGTGGCCCTGCTCACCTACGGCGGTATCGATACCGATGACGCGCAGCTGGAACCGGTCGACATGATCACCGGGCCGGGCAATATCTATGTCACCGCCGCCAAACGGCTCTGCCGCGGCCTGGTCGGCATCGACGCCGAGGCCGGACCCACCGAGATCGCGATTCTGGCCGATGCCACCGCCGATCCGGCGCATGTGGCCGCGGACCTCATCTCGCAGGCCGAGCACGATGTGCTGGCCGCGAGTGTGCTCGTCACCGACAGCGTCGAACTCGCCGATGCCGTGGACAAGGCGCTCACCGCGCAGATGGCCGTGGTCAAACACCACGATCGCGTGACCGAGGCGCTGTCCGGCAAGCAGTCCGGCACCGTACTGGTCGACGACATCACCCAGGGTCTGCGGGTGGTCAACGCCTACGCGGCCGAGCACCTGGAGATCCAGACCGCCGACGCCTCCGCCGTCGCCGCCCGAGTACGCAGTGCCGGAGCGGTTTTCGTCGGCGCCTGGTCCCCGGTCAGCCTGGGCGACTACTGCGCGGGCTCCAATCACGTGCTGCCCACCGCCGGATGTGCCCGGCACTCTTCGGGTTTGAGCGTGCAGACCTTCCTGCGCGGCATCCACGTCGTGGACTACTCCGAGGCGGCGCTGAAAGACGTCGCCGGATATGTGGTCGCGCTCGCCGATGCCGAGGACCTGCCCGCACACGGTCAGGCCGTCCAGGTGCGATTCGGAGAGCTGCGGTGAATGCCGTGACCGTCCCCGGAGCCGTCGTCTCGCTGGATGATCTACCGCTGCGGGAGAACCTGCGCGGTAAAAGCCCTTACGGCGCACCGCAATTGACGGTGCCCGTCCAGCTGAACACCAATGAGAACCCACACCCGCCGAGTAAGGCGCTGGTCGACGATGTGGCCGAATCCGTACGCGCCGCCGCCACCGACCTGCACCGCTACCCGGATCGCGATGCCGTCGGCCTGCGCACCGATCTGGCCGCCTACCTGACCCGGCAGACCGGCGTCACGGTCGATGTGTCGAATGTGTGGGCCGCCAACGGCTCCAACGAGATCCTGCAGCAGCTGTTGCAGGCGTTCGGCGGACCGGGCCGCAGCGCACTGGGTTTCGTCCCGTCCTACTCGATGCACCCGATCATCTCCGAGGGCATCGATACCGAATGGGTCGAGGCCAAGCGCAATGGCGACTTCTCCCTCGATATCGACTACGCCGTCATGGCGATCGCCGAGAAGCGGCCCGATGTGGTCTTCGTGACCAGCCCCAATAACCCGACCGGGCACAGCATTCCGCTCGCCGACCTGGAGCGGATCCTCGATGCCGCACCCGGCATCGTGGTGGTGGACGAGGCGTACGGGGAGTTCTCCAGCGCACCCAGCGCCATCTCGCTGATCGACCGGTTCCCGGCGAAACTCGTTGTCAGCCGGACCATGTCGAAGGCGTTCGCCTTCGCGGGCGGGCGGCTGGGTTATCTGGCGGCCGCGCCCGCGGTCATCGATGCCATGCTGCTGGTGCGGTTGCCGTACCACCTGTCCGTGGTCACCCAGGCCGCGGCGCGGGCGGCGCTGCGGCATGCCGATGAAACCCTCGGCAGTGTCGCGGAATTGGCGGCGCAGCGCGATCGCGTCATGGCCGCGCTGACCGAAATGGGTTACGAGGTCATCCCCTCCGACGCCAACTTCGTCCTCTTCGGCCGCTTCGCCGATGCGCCGCGCGCCTGGCAGCACTACCTCGACGAGGGCGTGCTCATTCGCGATGTCGGCATCCCGGGGTACCTGCGCACCACCATCGGCCTGGCCGCCGAGAACGATGAATTCCTGCGCGTGAGCGCGAAACTTATTGCGACCGAGGTGGTTGCCCGATGAGCACGGCGGCGGGCCGCCCCGTGGACAGGGAAGCGAACATGGACCGAATCGCCCGGGTGGAACGCACCACCCGTGAATCCAGCATCGTGGTCGAGTTGAACCTCGACGGCTCCGGTAAGACCGATATCTCCACCGGCGTCCCGTTCTACGATCACATGCTCACCGCCTTCGGCCAGCACGGCAGCTTCGACCTGACCGTGCAGGCCAAGGGCGATATCGAGATCGAGGCGCACCACACCGTCGAGGACACCGCCATCGTGCTCGGCCAGGCCCTGGCGCAGGCGCTGGGCGACAAGAAGGGCATCCGCCGCTTCGGCGACTCCTTCATCCCCATGGACGAGACTCTCGCGCAGGCCATCGTCGATGTTTCGGGCCGACCGTACTGCGTGCACACCGGCGAGCCGGAACACCTGCTGCACACCGTGATTCCCTCCGCCGGTCCGGGCGTGTCCTACTCGACGGTCCTGAATCGCCATGTCTTCGAATCGATCGCGCTGAACGCCCGCATCGCCCTGCACGTGCGGGTGCTGTACGGCCGCGACCAGCACCACATCACCGAGGCCGAATTCAAGGCCGTCGCACGGGCTTTGCGTGCCGCCGTGGAGTTGGACCCGCGGGTGACCGGTATCCCCTCGACGAAGGGAAGCCTGTGACCAAGAAGCTGGCCCTGCTCGATTACGGCTCCGGCAATCTGCACTCCGCCGCACGCGCCCTGGCGCGCACCGGCGCGCAGGTCACCGTCACCGCCGATCCCGAAACCGCCTTGAACGCGGATGGTTTGGTGGTTCCCGGGGTCGGCGCCTACGCCGCCTGTATGGCGGGTCTGCTGGGCGTGCGCGGTGACCGCATCATCGGCAAGCGCCTCGCCGGTGGCCGTCCCGTGCTCGGCATCTGCGTCGGCATGCAGATCCTGTTCGAACGCGGCGTCGAATTCGGTGTCGAAACCGAGGGCTGCGCCGAATGGCCCGGCGTCGTAGAGCGTTTGGACGCCCCTATCCTCCCGCATATGGGCTGGAATACGGTCAAGGCGCCGCAGGACAGCATCCTGTTCGCGGGTATGGACGAGGACACCCGCTTCTACTTCGTCCACTCCTACGCCGCCCAGAACTGGGAGCTCGACGACAGCGGCCCGCTGGCCCCGGCCAAGCTCACCTGGGCCGAGCACGGTGTCCCGTTCCTCGCCGCGGTGGAGAACGGCCCCCTGAGCGCCACCCAATTCCACCCGGAGAAGTCCGGCGACGCCGGAGCCCAACTCCTGCGGAACTGGGTCGACTCCCTCTGAGTCGCCCGCACCGAATCCGAAACCCCCGCCCGGCGCGGGGGTTTCGTATTTCCTTTGCCCGTATCGAATCCTCATGATGGGGTGAGCTCGTCCGGCCGCTCATCGCCGGACGGAGAGCAGTCGATATGGCCAGTGATCTGTCCGCCCTCATCGGGCGCTACACCCAGCTGCGTGAGCGGTGCGCGAAGCCGATGTACCTGTGACGGCGCTGCGTCGAGGACTCGGCCTACTGCCCCTGACCCGCGAGCTCGGCACCGGATTGAGCCAGGCATGCGGCGGCCTGACCGACCGCTGTCCCCGCTGGTCGACGGGAGCTCCGATCCTGCTCGCCCGCAATGAAACTCATGGCGGCAGCCCCGGAGAGCAGTCCGCCGAGCTCTGGCTGAACAGGCGAATCATCTTCTCCCAGTCCGGATTCGCCTACCACGGCCCGATCTCCATGGCGCTGCTGCGCATGGGTGTCACCGACGGTCGTATCGGCCGGTACGAGGCCGAACTGATCGGCCTGTCGCGGCACGCCACGACATCCGCTTGGCGGGCGGACGCCGAGTAACCCTCAGTTCAGGCCGCCAGGGTGGGACGGGTGCCGGTCTCCCAGACCGGGACCGTCCGCATCCGGTTGAACAGCCAGCCGGTGGAGGTGCGGACGGCGTCGAAGCGGTAGACCTCGCCGAGGGTGTAGAACGGCGGGGAGAGTGGGGTTTTCGCGGTGGGGGCGGCCGCGAAGATGGCGACGAGGTTGGCGCGGACGGTCGCCGTATCGCCGTCCAGGTCGATGATGACGCTGCTGATCAGGTGTTGAATGCGCCGGTCGGGGGAGTGGGTGCGGGTCGCCTGGTTGGTCATGGCGGAGAGGCCGCGTGCGATACCGCCGGGTGTTTCGACCGTGGCATCGGCGGTGTAGATCTCAGCCAGTTCGTCGAAGCGACCTTCATCCAGGGCTCGGCCGAGTCTGTCTACGAGAGTGGTGATTTCGGCGCGGTCAAGCAGGATCGTATTCATGGTGAACGGCTTTCGGAGAAGTGATGGGTCACGCCAACGTTGGTGGCACCAACGGTACAGACTGTTGGTGCCACCAACAAGAGTTGTAGATTGCTCGGTATGGACAATGCGCACACCGGCGCCTCCGGCAGGCTGCGCGCCCTGCCGACCCGCCTGGTCGGCCAGGTCGCCATCCTCGCCAATCGCGCCACCGAACGCGCCCTGGAGCCGACCGGCTCGCGCCGCTACCACTACGCACTACTGGCCACTCTCGACGAACACGGGGAGCTCAGTCAGGCCGAGGTCGGCCGTCGCACCGGCATCGACCGCAGCGATGTGGTCGCCGCCGTCAACGACCTCGCCGACCGCGGTTTCCTGACCCGCACCCCCGACCCGTCCGACCGCCGCCGCAATACCCTCGCCCTCACCCCGGCGGGCCGCACCCACCTCCAAGATCTCGACACCCGCCTCGAAGCCGCCCAAACCGAACTCCTGCCCGGCTTCACCTCCGCCGAACGCGCCAACCTGGTCCTGACCCTCACTCGCATCCTGGAACTCCACGCTCGCAACTGAATCAGGGTGGATTCGGGGTGGAATGCGGGTTGATTCCGGATCCGGCCGTCGTGGCCCGCGACCTACCGTCGAATTCGAGGAGGTCGCCATGAAACCCGCCACCGCACCACTCTGGATCTCGAGCACCTACGCGACCGTCGCCTGTTTCGCCTTCGCGACCACCGCGGCGGAAACAATGCTCCTGTATCCCAACATCTTCCACGACATCCCCGACTCCCTGGCCCTGACCCAGCAGTTCATGGGCACCGTCGCGGTGGGCGACATCATGCGCCCGCTCGGCGGTCTGCTGACCCTCTGCGCCCTCCCCGCCGCGTACATCGCCGTGCGCCACCGCACCGCCCGCGCGTGGACCGCCTCCTCCCTGGCCTTCATGATCACCGGCCAATTCCTGCTCTCGATCCTCTACCAGTGGCCCCGCGCCACCATCCTCTTCGATGACCGAGACCAGCACACCCGCGCCGAGATAGACCGAGCCGCAACGGAATTCCTCATCGGTCAGGGCTTCCGCATTGCGGCCGGTCTGGCCGCCGCAATCCTCGCCACCGCGGCCGCCCTCATCTGGTACCGAGCCCGCGTCCTGGCCGATGCCGGGCGCCCAGCCCCGCGGTCACAGCTCGCATAAGGTCCTTCGACGCAATTCCGCACCGGCGGTCGGCTCCGTCCGGAATGACATCCGGCCGATCGGGCAACCGCGGGCCGACGGCGGGGGACCGGTCGGTAACCACTAGGATGCTCCCGTGAGTCTTGTGCTGCTACCTGCCGTCGATGTCGCCAATGGGGAGGCCGTGCGCCTGGTTCAGGGGGAGGCGGGGAGTGAGACCAGTTACGGCTCGCCTCGGGACGCCGCCCTGGCTTGGCAGAACGACGGCGCCGAGTGGGTGCACCTGGTGGATCTCGATGCCGCGTTCGGCAAGGGATCCAATCGCGAGCTGCTGGCCGACGTCATCGGTGAGCTCGATGTGAAGGTGGAGCTCTCCGGCGGTATTCGCGATGACGAATCGCTGAAGGCGGCGTTGGCCACCGGGTGCGCGCGGGTGAATCTGGGTACCGCGGCGCTGGAGAATCCGGAGTGGTGCCGGCGCGCCATCGGCGAGTACGGCGACAAGATCGCGGTCGGTATGGACGTCAAGATGATCGACGGCGAGTACCGGCTGCGCGGGCGCGGCTGGGTCACCGACGGCGGTGATCTGTGGGAGGTGCTCGAACGGCTCGAGCGGGACGGCTGCTCGCGATACGTGGTCACCGATGTCAGCAAGGACGGCACACTGACCGGGCCGAACCTGATTCTGCTGCGCGATGTCGCCAATGCCACCGACTCGCCGGTCGTCGCCTCGGGCGGAATCTCCACCCTCGACGATCTGCGCGCCATCGCCACCCTCACCGAGGACGGTGTGGAGGGTTCGATCATCGGCAAGGCCCTGTACGCGGGCCGTTTCACCCTGCCCGAAGCTCTCGCAGCGGTGCGCTGATATCTGATGGCCGCCGAACTCGCCGAGCTGCTCACCATCGCCCGTGACGTACTCGACGCTGCCGCACCGCGTTTCGTGGAAGGCGTCGGCGCGCCCAGCGCGGTCGACAAGGGTCGCGGCGACTTCGCGACCGAACTCGATCTCGAGCTGGAGCGCACCCTCTCACAGCAGCTGACCGAGCGCACCGGATTCGAGGTGCACGGTGAGGAATTCGGCGGCCCGCAGCTCGCCACGGGGACCGCGTGGGTGCTCGACCCCATCGACGGCACCTTCAATTACTCTGCGGGACACCCGCTTTCGGGCATGCTGCTGGCGCTGGTGCGCGACGGTGAACCCGTCATCGGCTTGACCTGGCTGCCCGGGCTCAATCAGCGCTATGCCGCGACCGTGGACGGGCCGGTGCTGTTGAACGGCCAGCCGCTGCCGAAACTGGAGCGCGGCAAGCTCTCCGACGCCATGATCGGCTTCGGCGCCTTCAATATCGATGGGGCGGGCCGGATTCCGGGCATCTTCCGCTTCAACCTGCTGGGCGCGCTGAGTCGCCTCTCCGGTCGCGTGCGCATGCACGGCTCCACCGGAATCGACTTGGCATACACCGCATCCGGGGTGTTGGGTGGAGCGGTCGTCTTCGGTCACCACCCCTGGGACAATGCCGCGGGCGTGGCCCTGGTGCGCGCCGCGGGCGGTGTGGTCACCGATCTGCTCGGCCGCGACTGGACCATCGAATCGAAATCGGTGCTGGCCGCCGCGCCCGGCGTGCACGAGGAACTACTGGACATGATCGGCGAGACCGTCAGGGCCGATACGGCGGGCCGCGGGCCGGACGCCGGGTCCGAGGAGAGGTAGAGCAATGACGTTGGCAGTGCGGGTAATCCCGTGCCTGGATGTGGACGCCGGCCGCGTGGTCAAGGGCGTCAACTTCGAAAACCTGCGTGACGCGGGCGATCCCGTCGAACTCGCCGCCACCTATGACGCCCAGGGCGCCGACGAACTCACCTTCCTCGACGTCACCGCCTCCACCGGCGATCGCGGCACCATGATCGACGTGGTCACCCGTACCGCCGAACAGATCTTCATCCCGCTCACCGTCGGCGGCGGCGTGCGCACGGTGGCCGATGTGGACCGGCTGCTGCGCGCGGGCGCGGACAAGGTCTCGGTCAACACCGCCGCCATCGCCAACCCCGAAGTGCTGCGCGAGATGTCGGAGCGCTTCGGCTCCCAGTGCATCGTCCTGTCCGTGGACGCCCGCACCGTCCCCGAGGGTCAGGCCCCCACCCCGTCGGGCTGGGAGGTCACCACCCACGGCGGCAAACGCGGCACCGGCATCGACGCCGTCGAATGGGCCGTCCGCGGCGCCGAACTCGGCGTCGGCGAAATCCTGCTCAACTCCATGGACGCCGACGGCACCAAAGCTGGCTTCGACCTCACCATGATCCGCGCCGTCCGAGCCGCCGTCTCGGTCCCCGTCATCGCCTCCGGCGGTGCGGGCAAGGCCGCCGACTTCGCCCCGGCGGTCCAGGCCGGCGCGGACGCGGTGCTGGCCGCCAGCGTGTTCCACTTCGGCGACCTCACCATCGGCCAGGTCAAAACCGCCATGCGCGACGAAGGTATCGTGGTCCGGTGAGTCTCGATCCCGCAATCGCCGCCCGGCTCAAGCGCAATGACGACGGACTGTTCGCCGCCGTGGCGCAGGAGCGCAGCACCGGGGATGTGCTGATGATGGCCTGGATGGATGACGAGGCGCTGGCGCGGACGCTGGAAACCCGTAAGGGGACGTACTATTCGCGGTCTCGGCAGCAGTACTGGGTGAAGGGCGAGACGTCCGGGCACACCCAGTACGTGCACGAGGTTCGGCTCGATTGTGATGGCGATACCGTGCTGCTGATCGTGGATCAGGAGGGCGCGGCGTGCCATACCGGGACGCACACCTGCTTCGATACCGACGTGCTGCTCGCGCGGGGCGACAAACTGCTCTCCGACGAGGGCTGAAGCGGGAAGATCGCTGGGCGCTAGCGGTTTTCGCGGCGGTCGAAATCCACGTGGCTGTTGGGGCGGCCGGAGCGGCCCATGCCCCGGGCCATACCCTTGTCGAGCTGCTGGAGCATGGCTTCGCCGAGTTCGAGGAGTTCGCTGGTCTGGTCCTTGTCGAGGCCGTCGAAGACGAGGCCGCGGACGGTCTCCAGATAGCCGGGGGCGGCGTCGGTGACCTTCTGGAAGCCCGCGTCGGTGAGGACGGCCTGGGCGCCGCGACGGCCGGAGATCGACACGCGCTCGGCCCAACCCAATCGCTCGAGCTTGGAAATGACGTGTGAGAGTCGCGATAGCGATGCGTTTGCCTTTTGCGCAAGCTCACTCAGTTGCAATCGGTGGCCCGGTTCTTCGGAGAGCAGAGTCATCACGAAGTATTCGAAATGGGTAATCCCGGACTCGCGTTGAAGCTGGGTATCCAGTGCGGCTGGGAGTCGGGTCGTCAGCGCTATGACGGTACGCCAAGCTCGCTGTTCCATGGGGTTCAACCACTTTGTCACCGTGCCAGCCCTCTCGTAGCAGCCAAGTGACATGTTGCGCTGGTCAGTCCGGCAGTCGGTGGAGCATCAACAGCGAGTCACCCGCAAAGGAAAGTTTGCCACGATTTCGCTCGTCAGTCACGGTGTTCATGAATGACGTGACATCGATCACGCGTGTCGCATGCCGAAATCAGTACGCGCCGGGTTCTGGAGGATTTGGCGGGGTTTCCACCGAAACGCGTTGCTTTTCCTGGTCGGCCCGCTGCTTCGCGGCGCGATTTTTGCGGATTCGCCTGCGCACCAACAGAAATGCCACCAGTAGGAACAGCACCGCGGCCACGATCGCGCCCGCCAGCGAGGCGCCGCGAAATGCCGGCGCGTCCACGTCGAGAATGCGTTCTCCGGCGTGTGCGGCATTGGAGTTGCCCAGTACGACCGTCAGCGTCATCAAATTCGGGATGGCGGTTATGAGCGCGAGAACCGCGGCCGCGCCCGCTATAAACGGACCGCCCCGTTTTCGCCAGGTCATTCCCGCGAGCAACAGGAGGAAAAGCGGCAATGCGGTACAAACCGCACCCATCACCAGTCCGGACCAGATGCCTTTCGAGAAACTCCCGTGCACGTTCTCGGCGATCCGCTGCGCCCACCAGCGTGGAATGAACGCCGCCAGAATCAGATACGACAACCACAGCACCACCGCCGCGATCACCAGCGCGATGATGCGGTTGCGCCAGGTGACGAACGACGATCGCTTGCGCTCCGGCAGTTCCTCGGTCGGCGTCGGGCTGGGCGTAGTCATAGCCTCAGCGTATGCCGCCCGGTGCGACGCGTCAGGGAGCGCCACTCCGGACCGAACGGACGCGACGGACGATTACGGCATGGCTGCCGCACATGTGCCAGAGGTGAAATCAGCCGCGGGCGCGCAGGAACTCCAGCGCCTCGTCCGCGTGCACATTGGCGCGCAGCTCGCTGGTGATCACCTTGGCGATGGTGCGATCCGGATCGATGATGAAGGTCGTCCGCTTCACCGGCATGATCCCGCCGAGCAGTCCGCGCTTCACCTCGAACTCGGCCGCCACCTTCGCGCCCTTGTCCGACAGCAGCGGATAGCCCAGGCCCTGCTTGGCCGCGAACCCGGACTGCACATCGACATCATCGGCGCTGATGCCGACGCACGATGCGCCCAGCGCCTTGAATTCGCCTGCCAGATCCCGGAAGTGACACGCCTCGGCAGTGCACACCGGAGTGTTGGCGGCGGGGTAGAAGAACAACACCACGGGCCCGTCCGCGAGCAGCGAATCGAGGGAACGCACGGTGCCGGACTGATCCGGAAGCTCGAACCGCGGGGCGAGCTGACCTGGCTTCATACGCAGCAGATTACGTGATTACCTTCGCGCACGAATCAGCCCGTGGACGGACCTGTCTGTACGGTCCCGCCACGGGCTGTCCGAAAACGCCGGGTACACCCTGGAATCACACACCGATGAGCGCTGCGACCTCAGGATTCTTGATATCCATGACATCGAGGATGCCGTGTGCGCGCAGGAACGGCTTGAGCTCCCGAATGCGATCGGTGTGCTCGGCGTACTCGTCCGGGAAACGCCGCGGATCGAGCGCCTCCATCGCCTTCACATAGGTGACGAACGAGGCGATGGCGCTGTACTTGCCGCCCTGCTGCTGGTTCATATTCATCATCCGCGGCGGCTGGCCGGGCATGGAGCCCTGACCGACCTGCGGAGCTGCGTGCCGTGGACCCTCCGGAGCTACCGGTTGCGAGGGGTACATCTGTGTTGAACTCCTCTCGATCGGGATACCGCGTGCGACCTCTCCATCTGCTGGAGGAGCAGATTGCGGCGAGTGTGGTGAATGAGCGCATCGAGTATTCGCCGCCGCAGGGCCTTCGGCTCTGTCTAATTTGCCCTCCGCTTCGCTACGGGCGGGTTCGCGGCCCTTTGAGGCTCGGTCTTCACTCCTGCGGTCAGTCGCTGCGCTCCCTCCCTGCGTCGCTCCAGAACCGAGCCGGGCCGCGAACTGTGCTTGTTTGCGCCGCCTTCGGCGTCGCGGTTCACGGCCCAGAGGGCTCGTTTCTTCACTCCTGCGGTCAGTCGCTGCGCTCCTCCCTGCGTCGCTCCAGAACCGAGCCGGGCCGCGAACTGTGCTTGTTTGCGCCGCCTTCGGCGTCGCGGTTCACGGCCCAGAGGGCTCGGTTCTTCACTCCTGCGGTCAGTCGCTGCGCTCCTCCCTGCGTCGCTCCAGAACCGAGCCGGGCCGCGAACTGTGCTTGTTTGCGCCGCCTTCGGCGTCGCGGTTCACGGCCCAGAGGGCTCGGTTCTTCACTCCTGCGGTCAGTCGCTGCGCTCCTCCCTCCGTCGCTCCAGAACCGAGCCGGGCCGCGAACCTGGAATGTGGGCCTGGAATGATGGGGGAATGTCCAGCGCGTCTAGTTCCTCGACCACCTCCCGTGAACAGTTCCGGTTGCTCGCGGCCGATCATCGGGTCGTTCCGGTGACTCGAAAGGTGTTGGCGGACTCGGAGACTCCTCTCTCTGCCTACCGCAAACTGGCGGGCGATCGGGCGGGAACCTTCCTGCTCGAGTCCGCCGAGAACGGGCGTTCCTGGTCGCGATGGTCGTTCATCGGCGCCGGAAGTCCGACCGCGTTGAGCGTGGTCGATGGTGAGGCGGCCTGGCTCGGGCAGAGTCCGGCGGATGCGCCGTCCGGTGGTGACCCCCTGGTCGCGCTGCGTGAAACCCTGGAGTTGCTGCGCACCGAACGACTGCCCGGTCTGCCGCCTTTGACCGGTGGCATGGTCGGCTACCTCGGCTATGACGCGGTCCGCCGGATGGAGCGGCTGCCCACCCTGGCCGCCGACGATCTGGAACTTCCGGAGATGGTGCTGCTGCTCGCCACCGATCTCGCGGCCTTCGACCATCACGAGGGCGCGATCACGCTCATCGCCAATGCCGTGAACTGGAACGGCACCGATGAGCGCGTCGACGAGGCGTACGACGATGCCGTGGCCCGCCTGGATCGCATGACCGATGCCCTGGCCGCGCCCGCCGAATCCACCGTGTCGGTCTTCGATCGCTCGGAACCGGACTTCCGCCGCCAGCGCACCTCCGACGAGTTCGGGGCCGGTGTGCGCCGCCTGGTCAAGGAGATCGAGGCGGGTGAGGCGTTCCAGGTGGTGCTGTCGCAGCGCTTCGAGATCGAGTACGGCGGTACGCCGATCGATCTGTACCGCATGCTGCGCGCGTCGAATCCGAGCCCGTACATGTACCTCATGCACATTCCGGACGGATCGGGCGGAACGGCGTTCACGATCGTCGGCTCCAGTCCGGAAGCGCTGGTGACGGTGAAGGACGGCGTGGCCACCACGCACCCCATCGCGGGCACCCGCTGGCGCGGCGCCACCGAGGAGGACGATCTGCTCCTCGAGAAGGGCCTGCTCGCGGACGAGAAGGAGAACGCCGAGCACCTCATGCTCGTCGACCTCGGCCGCAATGATCTCGGCCGCGTCTGCGAACCCGGCACCGTGCGCGTCACCGAATACCGGCATATCGAGCGCTACAGCCATGTGATGCATCTGGTTTCGACGGTTTCGGGCCGCCTCGCCGCGGGCAGGATCGCCTTCGACGCGGTGCGGGCGTGCTTCCCCGCGGGCACCCTGTCCGGCGCGCCGAAGGTGCGCGCCATGGAGCTCATCGAGGAGCTCGAACCCACCCGCCGCGGTATCTACGGCGGTGTGGTCGGCTACCTCGACTTCGCCGGTGACGCCGATACCGCCATCTGTATTCGCACCGCCCTGCTCAAGAACGGCACCGCCTACGTGCAGGCGGGCGCGGGCGTGGTCGCGGACTCCGATCCCGATTACGAGGATGTCGAATCCCGCAACAAGGCCATGGCCGTTCTCAAGGCCGTAGCCGCTGCGGAGACCCTGCGCGCGTATCGACCGAATGGCAGCAGCAATGACTGATTCGGAGCCCGACCCGAGAACCCCCGCGGCACAGCCGGACCCGACCGAACAGACCCGTTCGAGCGATTCGGTGGCCGCCGATATCGCTGCGGCGCAACGGGATGCGGCCGCCGCGCGAGCCGAGGCATCCGGTGCGGACGCGGATGTCCTTGCCGCCGAGGCCGATGCCGCCCGGGCCGAGGCCGACGGCGCCGCCAAGAAGCCCAAACCGGTCGGCGCGGTCGCCCTGCTGGCGCTCGCCGCGGCCCTGCTGTGGGTCTCCTCGCGCATGACCTGGGTGAGCCTGGACGTCACCAGTGAGCTCGGCACCGGTCGGACCGCGCACCTCAATGGCAGCACCTGGTTCGGCGCGCTGACCCCGCTGGCCCTGGTCCTGGTCGCGACCATCGCCGCGGTCTTCGCCGCGCGCGGCTGGTGGCGGCGCGGACTCGGGGTCGTTGTCGCGGTCCTGGCGGCAGTCGCGGCGGTCCCGGCGTACGCACTGCTCCAGGGTGCCGGGAAAACCGAGGAGCGGGCCGGTCGGCTGGCCGAATTGCGCGACTGGGAACATGTATCGGGGGTGCAGACCTCGACACTGCCCGCCGTACTGACCATCATCGGTGCGCTGGCGGCGTTCGGAGCCGGTGTGCTGCTCACGCGTATGCCATCGGAGAGCTCCGCACCCATGTCCGGAAAGTACGACAATCCGGTCTTCCGCAAGTCGGAGGCGGCCGAACAGGTTGCCGAACATCACGCGGTCAAGCGCGCCGCGGAATCCGGGTCACAGCGGACCGCTGCCGAGCCGCTGTCGGGTCGCGTCCTCTGGGATGCCCTCGACGCGGGCGCGGACCCGACCGACGATGAAACCAATACCCCTGCCGCACACGATGATCCAGGTAGCGGCAGCGCGGGCCACAAGCCCGCCTGATCAGCGATCAGGAGCAGTGCCGCTCCAGGTTCCGGCCCCGCCGACATTGACGGGAACATAGCCATTTACTCTTTATCAGCATCGGTGAGACAGCGCCTGGGGGGATTCTCAGGCAGCAAGTCCGTCTCCCCAGAAAGGATTCGAGCCAGATGACGGTACTCGACTCGATTCTCGACGGGGTCCGCGCGGATGTGGCCGCTCGGGAAGCCCTCCTGGATTTCCAGGCTGTCAAGAAGGCCGCCGCCGCGGCGAAATCTCCACGTGACGCCAAGGCGGCGCTGCACGAAGAGGGTATCGGCGTTATCGCCGAGGTGAAGCGGTCTTCTCCTTCCAAGGGCGCCCTGGCCGACATTCCGGACCCGGCCGTACTGGCCCGCGCGTACGAGGACGGTGGCGCGCGCATCATCAGCGTGCTCACCGAGCAGCGCCGCTTCGGCGGCTCGCTCGCCGATCTCGACGCGGTGCGCATGGCGGTGGACATCCCCATCCTGCGCAAGGACTTCATCGTCGGCCCGTACCAGATCCACGAGGCCCGCGCCCACGGCGCGGATGTGATTCTGCTGATCGTGGCGGCGCTGCCGCAGGATGTGCTGGCCTCGCTCATCGATCGCACCGAATCGCTCGGTATGACCGCGCTCGTCGAGGTGCACACCGAGGAAGAGGCCGACCGCGCCCTCGAGGCCGGCGCCACCGTGATCGGTGTGAACGCCCGCAACCTCAAGACCCTCGAGGTGGATCGGGATGTGTTCGCGCGCATCGCCCCCGGTCTGCCCAGCGATGTCATTCGCATCGCCGAATCCGGTATCCGCGGCACCGCGGATCTGCTGGCCTACGCCGGTGCGGGCGCGGATGCCGTGCTCGTCGGCGAGGGCTTGGTGACCAGCGGCGATCCGCGTGCCGCGGTGGCCGAGCTGGTGACCGCCGGAACCCATCCTTCCTGCCCGAAGCCGGTTCGCCGGGGCCGGTGAAAGAGCCGATGACACAGATCAACGATTTGGGTAAGAACACGCTCGGCCTGCCACCGGCCAGCGCGGGCGTCGCGCACAAGAGCGAGCATGAGCCGGACCTGGGTGGACACTTCGGTGTGTACGGCGGCCGGCATGTGCCCGAGGCGCTCATGGCCGTGATCGAAGAGGTCACCGCCGAGTACGACAAGGTGCGCGTCGACCCCAACTTCCTGAACGAGCTGGACCGGTTGCAGCGCGATTACACCGGGCGTCCCTCGCCGGTGTTCGAGTGCAAGAACCTCGCCAAGCATGCGGGCGGCGCTCGTATCGTGCTCAAGCGAGAAGACCTGAACCACACCGGTTCTCACAAAATCAACAATGTGCTCGGACAGGCATTGCTCGCCAAGCGCATGGGCAAGACCCGCGTCATCGCGGAGACGGGCGCGGGCCAGCACGGCGTCGCCACCGCCACCGCGTGCGCACTGCTGGGCCTCGAGTGCGTCATCTACATGGGCGCGGTCGATACCGCACGACAGGCGCTGAACGTGGCCCGCATGCGGCTGCTCGGCGCCGAAGTCGTCAGTGTGACAACGGGTTCGCAGACGCTCAAGGACGCCATCAACGAGGCGCTGCGGGACTGGGTCACCAATGCCGACGAGACCTACTACTGCTTCGGCACCGCCGCGGGCCCGCATCCGTTCCCGCTCATGGTCCGCGATTTCCAGCGGGTCGTGGGTTTGGAGGCGCGCCAGCAGATCCAGGCGCTGACCGGTCGGCTGCCCGATGCCGTAGTCGCCTGTGTCGGTGGCGGTTCCAATGCCATCGGCATCTTCCACCCCTTCATCGATGATGCGGGCGTGCGGCTGATCGGCTACGAGGCGGCGGGTGACGGTGTCGAAACCGGCCGTCACGCGGCCACTTTCGCCGGTGGACGGCCCGGCGCCTTCCAGGGCGCGTACTCGTACCTGCTGCAGGACGAAGACGGCCAGACCATCGAATCGCATTCGATCTCAGCGGGTTTGGACTACCCGGGCGTCGGCCCGGAGCACGCCCACCTCAAGGATATCGGCCGCGCCGAATACCGGCCGATCACCGATGCCGAGGCCATGGACGCGCTGCTGCTGCTGAGCCGCACCGAGGGCATCATTCCGGCCATCGAATCCGCGCACGCCGTGGC
Organism: Nocardia sp. NBC_01503; assembly: GCF_036327755.1. Lineage (NCBI taxonomy): Bacteria > Bacillati > Actinomycetota > Actinomycetes > Mycobacteriales > Nocardiaceae > Nocardia > Nocardia sp. NBC_01503. The sequence goes on along the minus strand of NZ_CP109596.1, from coordinate 8,000,587 downwards.
GGGTGCGCTGAAGCTCGGTAAGGAATTGGGCGAGGGCGCGATCATCCTGGTGAACCTGTCCGGTCGTGGCGACAAGGATATGGACACCGCCGCCCGCTGGTTCGGGCTCTTCGACAAGGCTCAGGAGGCGGAGTGAGCGACAATCGCGAAGCGGCTCGCTTCGCCGACCGGGTGCGGGTGTCCCGCATGACACCGCAGGAGGCCGAATGAGCCAGCAGTCCCGTCTCGCCAATACCTTCGCGGCCTGCCGCGAGGAGAACCGCGCCGCGTTGATCGGCTACCTGCCCGCCGGATATCCGGATCTGCAGGGCAGCATCGACGTCTGTCGCACCATGGTCGAATCCGGTTGCGACATCATCGAAGTCGGTGTCGCCTACTCCGATCCGGTGATGGACGGCCCGACCATCCAGGCCGCCGCCGAGCAGGCGCTGCGCGGTGGCATCCGGGTGCGCGATGTCTTCAAGGTCGTGGAGGCCATCACCCGGGCGGGCGGTAAGGCCGTGGTGATGACCTACTGGAATCCGGTGCTGCAGTACGGCGTCGACACCTTCTCCCGCGATCTGGCGGCGGCGGGCGGCCTCGGGCTGATCACGCCGAATCTGATTCCGGAGGAAGCCGACGACTGGTTCGTGGCCTCGTCCACCTACAACCTGGATCGCATCTTCCTGGTCGCGCCATCCTCGACCGAGGAGCGATTGGTGAAGACCCTGGAAGCCTCGCGCGGATTCGTCTACGCGGCCTCCACCATGGGTGTGACCGGTGCGCGCGACGCGGTGTCGGATATGGCTCCGGCGCTGTGCGCCCGGGTGCGCGCGCATTCGGACATTCCGATCGGCGTGGGCCTGGGTGTGCGCAATGGCGCGCAGGCCGCCGAGATCGCTTCCTACGCGGACGGTGTCATCGTCGGCTCGGCTCTGGTGAGCGCCGCGGCGCAGGGCCTGGGCGCGGTGCGGACGCTGACCGAGGAGCTCGCGTTCGGCGTGCGTTCGGCGCCTGTCGCCTCCTGAGGATCAATCAATAGCATTGGGCGCGTATCGAATTCGATACGCGCCCAATGCTATTGAGGTCGGCGGTGGTGTGCTGAGCCCGGCTGTGACGCGCGCCCGGGTTGTTACCGCCAGGCACTGCTGGGCGCGCACCGCGATGAATCCGCCGGGTGTTGTTCGCGCGGGTGTCGGCGGCGCGCCACCCGGGGCACATGCCCACGCAGCGAATTCCGCTACGGTGGGGACTCGTGACCATTCGAGCCCTGGCCGACAATCTTCCGGCCTCCGACGTGCTGGCCTACATTCCCAGTCCGCCTCGCGGCGTCTGGGATATCGGCCCCTTCCCGCTGCGCGCCTATGCCATCTGCATCATCATCGGCATTGTCGCGGCCATCTGGCTGGGGGAGAAGCGGTGGCAGCAGCGCGGCGGACAGCAGGGCATGGTGCTGGATGTGGCCATGTTCGCGGTGCCGCTGGGTTTGATCGGCGGGCGGCTCTATCACGTGGCCACCGACTGGTCGACCTACTTCGGGCCCGGCGGTAAATCGGGCGACTGGTGGAAGATCTGGCAGGGCGGCCTCGGCATCTGGGGCGCGGTACTGCTCGGCGCGATCGGCGCGTGGATCGGCTGCCGGGTCTACAAGATTCCGCTGACCGCCTTCGGTGACGCCATCGCGCCCGGCATTCTGCTGGCGCAGGGCATCGGCCGACTCGGCAACTACTTCAATCAGGAGCTGTTCGGCCGCGCCACCACCATGCCGTGGGGTCTGGAGATCTACGACCGCTTCGACGCCAATGGTGGGCCGTCGCCGATGAACGGTTCGGCCGCCGGTCCGCCGGTGGCGATCGTGCAGCCGACCTTCCTGTACGAGCTGATCTGGAATCTGCTGGGTGTGGCGGTGCTGCTCTGGGCCGATCGCAAGTACCGGATCGGGCACGGGCGCTTGTTCGCGCTGTACGTGGCGATCTACTGCTTCGGGCGGTTCTTCGTGGAGTTGCTGCGCGATGATCACGCCACGCATATCGCGGGTATTCGCATCAACTCGTTCACCTCGGCGATCGTATTCCTGTGCGCCATCGCGTATTTCATCTTCGCGACGAAGGGGCGCGAGACCGCCGAGCAGGTGCGCGCGGGGGTGGAGCGGCCGTGGCCATGGCAGTTCGGCGCGTTGCGGGCCTACGGTGCGGCGAGTGCCGGGACCGAGGTCGTCGCGGCCGACGAAGCCGAATCCGACGCCGAGTCCGGTGATACGGCAGTCGATCTCGACAAGTCCGAATCGTCTGAATCCGAATCCGCCTCCGATGCGGAGTCCGAGACCGGGACATCCGAGACATCCGGGGATGACTCCGACTCCGAATCCCCTTCGGAAGGCAACGAATCCGCCGAGGTCCGCGATAACTCTTCCGAATCCGGTGATTCCGATCCGGTGGTCCCGCTCGAGGAGACGAAAACGGTCGACTCGGGCAAGAATGGCTCCTGACCGCCGCGTATCGAATTCGCCCGGCGGGTTCAGCACACAGGGGGCCGTGCGGCCCGCGATTCAGGAGGACGCGAGTGACCGATCCATTCAACAAGCAGCCCGAGCAGGGTGGCCCGCAGTACGGCGCGCCCGGCACCGGGCCGCAGTACGGTCAGCCGCAGCCTGGCTATGGCCAGCAGCCCGGATACGGTCAGCCGCAGCCCGGTTACGGTGAGCCCCAGCCGGGTTACGGACAGCCCCAGCCCGGATACGGTCAGCAGCCCTACGGTGCGCAGCCCGCGTACGGTCAGCCCGGTCCCTATGGCCAGCCGATGCCCTACGGCGCGGATGCCGAGGCCCCCTTCGGTCGCGATCCGTACGGCGTGCCCTATTCGGACAAGTCCAAGCTGACCGCGGGCCTGCTGCAGATTCTGATCGGCGGATTGGGTATCGGCCGCTTCTACCTCGGTTACACCACCATCGGTGTGCTGCAACTGATCACCTGCGGCGGCTTCGGCATCTGGTCGCTGATCGACGGCATTCTCATCCTCACCGGCAAGGTCCCGGACCCGCAGGGCCGTCCACTCAAGGACTGAGCTCGGAGTAGCGACACACCGACTCCGGCGGGCACCACTGGGCAGAGAGGTGCCCGCCCGCCGCTATCATCACCGTCGTAATCGCACAAGGTTTGCGCGCATCATGATGGTTGACGTGCCACCCGGTTGGTTTCGGGCGTACCCTTTGTCGGTTGTTTGTCGCGTGGGTCGACCACGCTCGAGGAGAGGTAGTCCCCGTGCGCCGTAAGCTGTTCGCCGCCGTACTCGCCGTAGTCGCCGCCACCGCGGCACTCACCGCGTGCAGCAGCAATGACGACCCGAATGTCCTGAAAGTCGGCACCGAGGGCACCTACTCTCCCTTCAGCTACCAGGACGGCGGCAGCCTCACCGGCTACGACGTCGAGGTCATCAAGGCCGTCGGCGACAAACTCGGCCGCAAGGTCGAATTCGTGCAGACCCCCTGGGACGCCATCTTCGCGGGCCTGGAGTCCAAGCGCTTCGATCTGGTCGCGAACCAGGTCACCGTGAATCCCGATCGCGCGCAGAAGTATTCGCTCTCGCAGCCGTACACCACCTCCGAGGGCGTCATCGTCACCAAGACCGATAACGCCGGTATCCACGCGCTCACCGATCTGAGCGGTAAGACCTGCGCGCAGTCGGTCACCAGCAACTGGAACAAGGTCGCCGAGGGCGCGGGCTGCAAGGTCGAGGGCGTCGAGGGTTTCGTGCAGGCCATCCAGCTGCTCAAGAACGGTCGCGTCGACGCCACCGTCAACGACACCCTCGCGGTAGGCGAATACGCCAAGAAGACCAATGACGCGACCGTGCATGTCGCGGGCAAGACCGGTGAGACCAGCAAGCAGGCGTTCGCCGCGCGCAAGGATTCGCAGGCGCTGACCGATCAGATCAATACCGCCCTGGATCAGCTGCGCGCGGACGGCACCCTGGCCAAGATCTCCGAGAAGTACTTCGGCACCGACGTCAGCAAGTAAGCGGCACAGGACGATTGGACTGCTGAGCGACTAGACGATGGATGACGCCACCTGGGAGCTGATCCGGGCGAATCTGTGGCCCATGCTCGTGGCCACGGTCGAGAAGACGCTGCCGCTGACCGCGATCAGCTTCGCGATCGGAGTGGTGCTGGCGCTGTTCGTGGCGCTGGCCCGCATGTCGAAGCTGTGGCCGGTATCGGCGGCGGCCCGGTTCTATATCTCGATCATTCGCGGGACGCCGCTGCTGGTGCAGCTGTTCATCGTCTTCTACGCGCTACCGCAGTTCCACATAGTCATCGACCCGTTCCCGGCGGCGGTGATCGCATTCAGTCTCAATGTCGGCGGCTATGCGGCCGAAGTCATTCGCGCCGCTATTCTTTCGGTCGCGCACGGGCAGTGGGAGGCGTCCTATGCGGTCGGTATGACCTATGCGCAGGCGTTGCGTTTGATCATCCTGCCGCAGGCCTCCCGCATTGCGGTGCCACCGCTGAGCAACACCCTCATCTCGTTGGTGAAGGACACTTCGCTGGCCTCGACCATCCTCGTCACCGAACTGTTGCGGACCGCCCAACTGGCCGCCGCGCCGACCTTCGACTTCTTCGCGCTGTATGGCGTAGCGGCACTCTACTACTGGGTTATCTGCCTGATTCTCGGCTTCGGTCAGACGCGTCTGGAGACCCGCCTCGCACGGCACATCGCGCGTTAACCGAGCGGTAAGTTCGCGGCCCGCCTCGGGTCTGGACTGACGGAGCGGGGGAGCGAAGCGGCGGAGCGGAGGAGGGAAGACCCGAGGTCACGAGGGCCGCGAACAGCCGTAGCGCAGCGGAGGCAGATCAAACACAGTGCTGACCGGCTGTTAGCTGAACGGCATGTGTATATCTTTCTTCCAGGCGTGTGCCCGTTCAGCGGGACAGTTGCGGCAGGTCTAGGGTTGATGCCGTGATGCGACGAACGAAGATTGTGTGCACACTCGGACCAGCTGTGTCGTCCGAGGACCGTATTCGTGAACTCGTTGAGAGTGGAATGGACGTGGCGCGGCTGAATTTCAGCCATGGCGAGCACTCCGACCATGCCGAGAACTATAAGAAGGTGCGTCAGGCCAGCGATCTGCTGGGCCGCGCGGTGGGAATTCTCGCCGATCTCCAGGGACCGAAGATCCGATTGGGCCGGTTCATCGAGGGTAAGACCGTCTGGGCGACGGGTGAAGAAATCCGCATCACGGTCGACGACATCGAAGGCACTCACGACCGAGTTTCGACCACCTACAAGCAACTGGCGCAGGACGCCAAAGCCGGAGATCGACTGCTTGTCGACGACGGCAAGCTGGGGCTGACCGTTGAGCGCGTCGACGGCAATGACGTGATCTGCCGGGTCACCGAGGGCGGCCCCGTCTCCAACAACAAGGGCGTCTCCCTGCCGGGTATGGATATTTCCGTTCCGGCCTTGTCCGAGAAGGACATCGAGGATCTCGAGTTCGCGCTGAACCTCGGCGTGGACTTCATCGCGCTGTCCTTCGTGCGCTCGCCGTCCGATGTCGAGCTGGTGCACGAGATCATGGATCGCGTGGGCCGCCGGGTGCCGATCATCGGCAAGCTCGAAAAGCCCGAAGCCATCGATAATTTGGAGGCCATCGTGCTGGCCTTCGACGCCATCATGGTGGCGCGCGGTGACCTCGGCGTCGAGCTTCCGCTGGAGCAGGTGCCGCTGGTGCAGAAGCGGGCCATCCAGATGGCGCGCGAGAACGCCAAGCCGGTCATCGTGGCCACCCAGATGCTGGAATCGATGATCACCAACTCGCGGCCCACCCGCGCCGAGGCCTCCGATGTGGCGAACGCGGTGCTCGATGGCGCTGACGCGGTGATGCTTTCGGGTGAGACCTCGGTCGGCGACTACCCGATCGAGACCGTGCGCACCATGGCCCGCATCGTGCACGCCGTGGAGTCCGAATCCTCCACCCGGGTGCCGCCGCTGACCCATGTCCCGCGTACCAAGCGCGGTGTCATCTCCTACGCCGCACGCGATATCGGCGAGCGCTTGAATGCCAAGGCCCTCGTCGCCTTCACCCAGTCCGGTGACACGGTGCGCCGCCTGGCCCGCCTGCACACCCCGCTGCCGCTGCTGGCATTCACCCCGAATCCGGCGATTCGCAGTCAGCTGGCCTTGACGTGGGGCACTGAAACGTTCATCGTCCCCACCGTCGATACCACTGACGAGATGATTCATCAGGTGGATACCGCACTGCTGTCGATCGGCCGCTACAAGAAGGGCGATCTCGTGGTGATCGTGGCGGGCTCCCCGCCCGGTACTGTCGGGTCCACCAATCTGATTCACGTGCACCGTATCGGCGAGGAGGACCACTAAGTTGAGCGCGTCGCTTGGCGAGACCGCAACCGGGGCAGCGAAATCCGCTCCGGCCGATGATCTACGGGTGCTCCTCGAGCTGCTCGATCTCGAGGAGCACGGCCCCGACATCTTCATCGGACAGCACCCGGAGAAGGTGTGGAGTCGCACCTTCGGCGGGCAGCTGGTCTCCCAGGCGATCATCGCCGCGGGGCGCACGGTCGGCCCCGGCCGGCCGGTGCACGCGGTGAACGCGCACTTCGTGCGTGGCGGCGACCCCAAGAAGCCGATCGAATATCACGTCGATCGGCATCGGGACGGGCGGGCGTTCGCCAATCGCACGGTCACCGCGCTGCAGGACGACCAGGAGCTGTTCGTCATGCTCGCGGCCTTCCAGGACTGGGGTAAGGGGCTCGAGCACAGCGCGCCGCAGCCCGAGGTCGCCGACCCGGAAGACCTTCCCCGCGTGGAGGAGTCCTTCGCCGGGCTGGAGGACAAGCTCGAGATGTTCGTCAAGGCACCGCATCCCATCGATATGCGGTACACGAACGATCCGGCCTGGATCCTCAAGGGCACGGGGGAGAAGCTGAACCACAACCGGGTCTGGATGCGCACCGATGGCGCGCTCTCCGACGATCCGCTGATTCATGTTGCGGCGCTGGCGTACTCCTCCGACACCACGGTGCTGGATTCGATCATCACCACGCACGGGCTGTCCTGGGGACATGACCGGATCCTCGCGGCCACGGTGAACCACTCCATCTGGTTCCACCGGCCGTTCCGCTTCGACGACTGGGCGCTGTACGCCACCGAGTCGCCGGTGGCGTCGGGTTCACGCGGTCTGGCCCGCGGCCACTTCTACTCGCGCGGCGGCGATCTGCTCGCCACCACGGTGCAGGAAGGCGTCATCCGGCACTTCCCGGCGCGCGCCTGAGCTGAGGCATGAGATTTCGGGCCGTACCCTCACGGGTGCGGCCCGTCGTCATTCCGGCATGCTTGTGGCCGTCATCCTGGCGTGCTCCCGCCCGTCATTTCGGCGTGCTTTCGGCCGTCGTCATCCCGGTGTGTGCCGATCCGTCGTCCCGGCGTGCTTTTGGCCGGGATCCACCCCGTCACAGCGGATTCCAGCGCTACCGCACCCTCAGATGAGTTCGCGGTTCTCTTCCAGCTCGAAGTTCTCCCGCTGCAACGCGTGCACGATGTAGGGGATGGGCTCATCGGCCGACAGTTCGAGCACCAGCCGCTGCTCCAGGCGCGCGATTCCGGCCTTGGTGAGCTGGCGCGCCTCGCCGACCAGGCTGAGCGCTATCTCGTAGGTACGGCGCTCACCCGGGTCGGCGTCGGGATGATCCAGCCGCCACTGGGTTTCGAGCACCGTATGGGTGGGATCGTCGCACTCCACCGGGAGGGTGAAGCGCCACGCGAAGATGTCGCGATCGTCCACGTATTCGTCCACGACGCGGCACACCGTTTCGGTGACGCGGTGGAGGGTCTGCGGTGTGACGAAAACATGGAGCGAAACATCCGAAATTCGCTTCGGCATGTCCTGAGTCCTGTTCCTGTGTCGAACCACCGGCGGTGGTGTTCCGCGCGGAAGTGTAATCCCTTACCGGACTTAGCGGGCAGACAGGTGTATTGACACGCAGGAGCCAGCGTAATCCTGGTTACGCCACAACGGAAGTAGGAGTACGGGTTCGGTGACCGGAATAGGTGATCGGGTGGCCGAAATTCACACGGACGCGATGGCCGGAATCCGCTCCTATCCGGCCGATTCCACGGAATGACGCACGGGTTCGGCTGACCGCTCGGGCAATTCGGGTTGTGCGCCGGTGTCGGCGCGTCCGCCGGGGAGCACCAGCAGGGCGGGGCGATGGGTACCGGTATCGGTGACCCCCGAACGGTGAATTGTGGCCTGCGGGTGCTGATGTGCGTGCAATGCCAGCAGCAGCGGCACCAGCGCCTCGGCGATGCGATCGCCGACCTCGCAGAACTGCTGGGCCTTGAGACCGACCGGATCCGAGATGTTCTCGCGCCCCACATACGCCAGATCGTCGCGCGCGGCATGCAATCCGACCACGGTGCGCGCGCCGCTGACCTTGGCGATGCGGTACGCCTCGAGCAGGGTGAAGGTGCGGGGGAGCGCGTCGGGCACCAATTCGCGCACCTGGTCGCGGATCTTGTCGGTCATGGTGAGCACCAGATCGGCGCGGTGCACCATCTCGGCTTTGATGCGGCGGGCCTTGAATCCGCCGGGATCGCCGCCGAGGCCGATGATCGTCTGGGCCGCAAGCGGTTCCACCGGGAAGCCGACCAGTGCCCGCACGCCCGCGCTTTCGGCGGATAGCTCCTGTAGGCCGTGTTCGGCCGCCACCGCCAGCGTGAGGCGCTCGGCAATGACAGACCGGCAAACGTTTCCGCTGCACACGAAGAGCACATGCATGGGAGCAACGTATGCCCACGGCGGCGACACGAAAACGCCTGGAAGACCGAATCACACGTTTTGACCGGTAAGTTCATCTTTCGGCCGAATGTCGGTCGCTTGCTGTTCGCTAACGGGTACCGAATCGCTTCGCCGTGCGAACCGTCAACGCCCCTGGAATGTGAGCTTGCTGGTTTTCCGTCAGCGAATCAATAGTGCCGTGGGTTTGCTCGACTAACGATTCGGATTCGATTGCGTCGCTGGAACGTTCGTCCTAGTGCTGGGGCTCGTCCGGGTCGCCGTAGTACGTGCCCTCCTCGACCACCGAGGTGACCAATGGGGCCGCCCCGCGCACCCGCTGTCGCGTCGAGAACATCCGGCCGCGTGCGGGGACCATCGGTGCGAAGCGGGTGAGGCCCGAGACCGGAGCCATATCGTCGTACACCGAATCGATGCCACCGCGCGCGAAGTACGCCTCATGCCAGAAGCCGGTGCCGCCGGAGTCCTTCAGGAACTCTCGCCACCAGATCCGATGCGGATCCGAACGCGTCCACTTCTCCAGGCTCTCGAGGTCACGCCAATATTGGCGCGCTCCCCAGTGTGGTGGGAACAGCGACCAGATCACGTCCTCATGGGAGAGCAGTCCATCGGGTCGATCGTGATGCGATCGGTAGAGCTTGGGCCCGACGCCCAGCAGTCGCAGGATTCCGCGTGGCTTGTGCACCCGCATCCCCAGCAGTACCACCACCAGATCCGGATACTGCGACAGATCCGCCGTCACCCTGTTCACGCGCATGCGCAGAGACCTCCACTCGACCCGAGGCCGTCGTCAGGTCTGTCTGTGCGGATGTACGAGATACCCGTTCCGACGGTTCGGACCTTCTTCAGTTACCTCTCACGCCTCCAGCATGCGCTCGCATACCGAATCCGGCTACGCATCCGTCCGGTCCGTTCCGTCGTGTTCGGGACGAATGTTCGAGACCCGCAGGTCGAGACTGCCCTATTGCCATGCGGGGCCCACTCCGCCTTGGCTAATGTCCGGTAGGTGAGCTCCGAACCCGCCGCCCCGCGTTCCTACTCCCTGCGCGATCTGGCAGAGACCTATGTACTCGCCCAAGCGAACTGGACCGACCCCGTCGGTGGCTACGACAAGGAGAACACCGCCTACAACGCCGCCCTGCGCAAATATCGTGAGCGCCTGCTGGCGGCGCTCGAGGATCTCTACGGGCAGAAGCTCGAAATGAAGGAGATGGTCGAGATCCCGCGCGGGACCGTCCTTTTCATGCATTTCAAGCGCACGGTCAGCTCATGTCTGGCATTGCGAACACCCGGCTCGGCCTTCCTCGAACCGGGCCTGCTACTACGGTCGCTCGAGGCGGCGGGCGAGCCGGGTCGCCGCGTGGTGGACACCTCCGCCCGCATCGACAAACTCATGAACCTCTCCCGCGATGCCCACCTCGATATCCTGGAGGATCTACTACGCATCCTGGTGGGCGGCAACGCGGATCTGGTCTTCACCACCGACGAGCTGAGCTCCATGGGCGTCGAAGCCGCGCCGCCCTCGATGGAGGAGTACGTCGCGGTCGCGGAGTGAATTTCGGATCAGCCTTTCCAATCCAGTACCGGGGCAAGTGCTTTGAACTGCGCCGAGGACGGGATCAGCCGCATGACGGTGTCGCGCAAGCGCACCGCCAGCGGTGAGTCGAGTTGGGCGACGGCGCCGATTCTGTTCGAACGCGCCGCGATCATCCGGGTGCGGGGGCGGCGTTCGGCGTCGTAGCGGGTGAGATCGGAGTCCTCGGCGGCGACTCGCGCCAGCACCACCGCATCCTCGAGTGCTTGGCATGCGCCCTGGCCGAGATTCGGGGTCATGGCGTGGGCGGCGTCGCCGAGCAGGGCGATACGGCCCGAGACATAGGTCCGCAGCGGGGGCAGTTCGTAGATGTCGTTGTGCAGGACGGCCGATTCGTCGGCCGCGGCCAGCAGGCTCGGGATCGGGTCGTGCCAGGTGCCGAAGCGCCGCCGTAGTTCGGGCAGCCCGGTGCTCGATGTTCCGACGGGGACGTTGGCGGTGGCGAAGCAGTAGACGCGGCCGTCGGCCAATGCGGCATAGCCGAAACGCTCACCGCGGCCCCAGGATTCGGCCAGCTCGCCGAGGGGTTCTGTCGGGGTGACCACCATTCGCCAGGCGGTGTAACCGCTGTAGCGGGGATCGACGACACCGCATACCGCGCGCCGCACGACGCTGTGGATGCCATCGGCTCCGACGATCACATCACCTGCCGAGGTGCCCTGTGAGTGTGTGACGGTGCCGTCCGCGCGCACCTCGCGCACCGAAATGCCGGTGCGCAGAGCCGATTCCGGCACCGCCCCGCGCAGAATGTCCAGCAGATCCGCGCGATGCGTCATGATCGGGCTGCCGTAACGTGCCCGCACCGCTTCGGCATCCGTGCGGGACAGCCAGGTGCCTCGGCTGTCCCGAATCCCGGCCGAGCCATCCTCGATGGCGCGGGCCCGCACCTCATCCCCGAGTCCGAGCGCGTCGAGCGCCCGAATCGCATTGGGCCACAGTGACAGTCCCGCTCCGACCGCAGTGATCTTGGTGGCCTTCTCGAGGATCTCGACCTCCCAACCCCGCCGGTCGAAGGCGATGGCCGTGGCCAGTCCGCCGATGCCGCCGCCGACGATGAGTGCCTTGGACATGTCGTTCTCCGTTTCGATCGCGAACCGGCGCCCGAGCCGATTGCCGTACCCGTCGAAAATTACTACAGGTGTAGTCTCTATACTACCGGTGTAGTGCAAGTCACTACCGATGTAGTATCCGTTCATGCCCACCAAACGCGAGCTGATCCTCGACGGCGCGATCGAACTGCTCGGTTCGCGCGGCCTGCGCGCGCTGACGCACCGGGCGGTCGACGAGATCGCCGGCATGCCCCCCGGCTCCGCCTCCAACTACTTCCGCACCCGCGAGGCCCTGCTCACCGGTATCGCCGAACGCCTGGCGGAACGCGACTACGCCGACTGGTCGGCCGTCACCCGCGTCTCCGCCCCCTCAACCCTTCCGCAACTCATCGAGGGCCTGTCCCAACTCCTGACCCACACCGTCACCACCGACCGCACCCGAACCCTCGCCCGCTACGCCCTGTTCCTGGAATCCCACAACCTCCCCACCCTCGCCGACACCCTCCACCACGGCCACCTCCGCCTGACCGAATGGATCGACACCCTCCTGCGCGCCGTCGCCCCGACCGCTCCCGCAGGCACCACCAAACTCCTGGTCGACTACGTGGACGGCGCGGTCCTGCACCAACTCACCTACCCCGCAGCGGATTACGACCCGCAGCCGGCCTTGAATCGGCTTATCCAGGCCCTATTGGATCGGTCCTCGCCCAGCTGACGAACCCTTGTTCGATCTCGCTGCGACCACAATGCATGCCGGGTTCTGGGCAACTCCGCCATCGGGTCCTACACTGGGCCTAAAGTGAAGTTACGACTTCACTCCGGTTGGAGGTGTTGCATGAAGGCTCGGAACTGACGTTGTACGGCGTTGTCGTCGAAGATGCCTGTCAGGCTCGTGAGTGGTTGGCAAGCCGAGATCGGAAGACCCAAGCCCAGTTCTATGCCCGCTTCGAACGCCTCACCACTATTGGTTACCTCCGGAGCCCGGAGCCCGGAGGAGATGCGGCAACTGCAATGCCCTGTCGATCCCCCTGTTTTCGAGATCAAGACAAGGTCTGGCCACCGCTTATATGTTGTGCGGCGACACCGAGACTGGGTTGCGACACATGGCGAAAAGAAGCCTCCTGATCGGAGGGTATGCGTTCAGGCGGCGAAAGCAATCGAGATTTGGAAGGAGGCGCACACCCAATGAACACATGGTTCCGACGCGGTTCCGAAGCTGAAGCGCTCGTCGCCGAGGAGCGCCTTGTGCTGGCGGCCACGGAGATGGTCCACGAAGCCTTGAACGCCCGAGGGGTCAGCAAGAAGGAACTGGCGGATCGATTGGGCGTTCGCCCAACCGAGATCAGTCAACGACTGAGCGGCCGGCGAAACCTCACCCTCCGAAGTCTTGCGCAGATGATGCATGCGCTCGGCTATGGGATCGATCTCGATTCGACCGAAGCGGTAGATATGGATGCTGCCTCCGAACGGGTCGGTACACGCGTGGTCAGGGAGGTCGACAATGGGGTCGCGCCGTTGACTCGACGTTGGATACTTGGCTTTCACGTGCTCGTCCGAACCGGCGGCGATCGCAATCGTGATCTTGTGAAGCTCCGAATGCAGAAGGTGCTCGAGGAACTGCGCGCGCTCGATCGGATACACGAAGTCACAGCGGAGTATCCCGACAATGCGGCGGTGCTGGTCCGTCTCAGTGTCGAGGCCGAAGATGCGTTGTCTGCCAGCCAATTGGGAGTAACCGCACTGCGGACAGCGATTCACACCGTCGGCGACGGAACGCCCGGGTGGGAGAAAATGCTCGAACGGATGGTTCAAGATCTTCGGATCAACATCGACGCGTCGGATAAATTCGACGAAAGCACATCTTGCAGCTGATGGGTTCGGGCGTCTCGAACTCGACTACCCCGCAGAGGATTTCGACTCCGGCCCGGTTCGGATCGAATTGGGCGGATGGCCCGATGCCGGGTGACGCGCTGGTCTGGTATGCCGCCTATGGCTCGAACCTGCTCGAGTCGCGATTCCGCTTCTACCTCGAGGGTGGGGTGCCGGCGGGGACCACGCGGAACTACTCCGGATTCCGAAACTCGCGGCCGCCCAGGCGCACTCGGCCGCTGATGCTGCCGGGTTCGGTCTACTTCGGCGGGGAGTCCGGCGTCTGGGGTGGCGGTATGGCTTTCTACGCTCCCGAGGCCCCGGCCGGATGGCCGCGGACCGCGGCCGCGCGCGGATATCTGCTCACCGCGGGGCAATTCGCCGATCTGGTGGCGCAGGAGATGCATAGGCCCGCGCACGGTGATCTGGATCTGTCCCGGGTACTCCGTGACGGGCGGGACGAGCTGGGGCCGGGCCGTTACGAAACACTGGTCCACCTGGGCGATCTCGACGGCCATCCGATCCTGACCTGTACCGCGCCCGGCGACCCGGCCATCGTCGAACTTCGCGCCCCGAGCGCGCGTTATCTGGGGATGATCGCCAGCGGCCTCCATCGAACCTTCGACTGGCCCGCTACCCGGGTCTCCGAATATCTGACGGCACTGCCGGGCATCGAAGGTGTCTGGGACCGCGACGAACTCGAAGCCGTCATCGAGGGTATGCATCAATCAGGTTGTCAGTAGCGGGTTTTCGGGTTGGTGAGCGGTGCGGGCTTCTACCATCGGACGTCTCGAGGTTCGAGTCTTGGGAGGTCATCACATGGACGCTCACCTCAGTGCCGGACAACCCGCCGCGGTGTACGAATCGGCGCGGGCATCCCGGGAGAACGTGTACACGAATATCCCCGGCAACCACCCCTATCACTATTCCTGGCATCAGAATCTGCGGATCGTCGTCGGCACCGGCGGCGGACAGCATCGAAACTTCACTTGCACCATCAGCAATCAATTCGTCGTCACGCTCCCGCAGGGTGATGGTGCGCTACCCGTCGGCGCCGGTGGGATCAATGTGGCCGCGCTGCTCGGCAGTGTCACCGGCGTGCTGAAAGCCCGCTTCCGCGCACTGATCCTGACGACCGCCTTCAACAATCTCGGCAGATCCGCACATCAACTGACCTTCCACAACAACGAGCTGGTCAACCGTCACGAAACCCGCAAGGTGCGCATCGGCAACACCACCATCGACCCCGGCCGCTCCCACACCTTCGCCGCAGGCACCATGAACGGCTTCACCATCTTCAAAAATCTCCCCGGCCTCGACACCTACTACCGCAACTACGACCTCAACGAAACCACCGACGCCGCGGTAGACGAGCGCCTCCGCATCCAATACAACCCGGTAGCCCTCAGCGGCACCCTCGCCCCCGCCAACTACGCCATCCAATTACTCTGACCCACCCCGCTTCTCGACGGCTCACTCGGGCAGCAGTCGCCTATCGTATTCGGCGACTACCAAGCGCGAGAAGGCTTTTCGCGCCTAGCCGCGCAGCATTTGAACGCCGTGCCAGGATGTGCCTTTCATCAGTTCGACGCCGAGTTCAGGGTCATCACCTGTCAATTCGACGAGTTCGCGGGGCGTCGGATATCTCGCATCGGCCCCCTTGAATCGTTTCATGATGTCGCCGAGTAGTTTTCGATCCGCCCGCGAGCAATCGGGGGAGATCGCCGCGGCCCGTTCCCTGATGCTGGACAGTGCCCGGGCCAGATTTTCCGGAGTCCGGTCGAAGTCGAAACCTGCCCGAGCCCAGGCGACGGAGCCATCTTGAACGGCGAAGATCTTGATTCGGTCGACACCCGACCGGCGGTAGTAGTCGTTTATCGCGCCGGTGAAGGCTTTCGAAAAGCCCTGGCCACGACCCGACGGTTCCAGCCACATATGAGCGTTGAATGCGACTGTCCGGCCGTCCTCGGTGAGAATGTGCCGTTCGAGTCTGCCGACGCGCTTCCCAGCGCCATCGATGATCTCGCCGTTGAACCTGAAGCCACTGACTGCGGGACCGCCGGAACCCTTGGGGCCGAAGTAGGCCGCGTCGGTTATCCGCAGGCGATGGCTACCGTACTGCTGTTCCAACCCGGACAGTCGCTCACGAAGTCGCCGGTTGTCCAGGGTGGTCACCCTCAGCAGTTCGTCCACGCCCGGCACCGACGAAAGATCGGGTCCATTGGTCCTTGCACGACCACCGCGCTCGGTCCGACCCACCGCACGATCGGCCTCGCCCGCACGATCGATCGTCCTCCCGATCTGATGGTCCATGCCCCCGACTGCTCTGGCGTGCCCAGCGATCGCGTCGGCAGGACGCCGAATCGAGGCCCCATCACGCTCGGCGAAGTGTCCAAAGGCGCGAGCGAGACGGCGTGCCACTTCACCCACCACCTCGGAAACCCTGGACACCGTTCCACGCTATAGCAATAACGGCGCCTCTCATCTGCACGGCCGATGCTCATCGCTCCGGGAGCAACCGCCGATCGAATCCGGCGTCTACCAAGTGCGAGAAGGCTTTTCGCACGGCCTCGGGTATTGCTTGCGCGATGGCCCAACCATTGGCGGGGTAGACCCAGAGTCGTTGAGTGTCGCCGACCAGCATGTTGATGACGCGAGCAAGGTCGCCGATGTGGTTGATGTACTCGTCGAGGGGGAGCGGGCGCGACGCACACGTCACTTCGACTTCGGGCCAACGCTTTCGGCAGATCGCATAGCTCCGCCGCTGTTGGTATGGGCGAGAGATCAGCATCACGGACCGGATTCGGCTCGAGTCCTTGTGACCCTCGATGAGTGCCCGGGTGAAGTCGACGTTCTCGCCGGTATTCGTAGCCCTGGGCTCCACCAGGATCGCGCTGTCCGGCACGCCGAGCTCGAGTGCGCGTTCGCGGAAGTGCACCGCCTCGCCCCGCGGGAACTGATCGACAGTGCTGGGCGCATTGGCTCCGGTGAACACGATCTTCGGGAACAATCCACGGTGATAAAGCTCGGAGGTGTAGACGGGCACGTCCCGGTCATGGCTTCCGAGGCCGATTCCGAGATCCACCGCCCGCGGCTCATGGTGCATTTGGCTGTAGTCCCACAGCGTTTCGACATCGTCGCGGAGCTCCGGAGGAACGGTCACTGTCTGCACGGGATCTCCTTGCTCGGGCAGTACCAAGGCCGTGTTGAGTCCCGACGGAGGGTACGTCGAACATGGTGACCGTCGCGAATATCTCGCGAGACATGTTGATGCCGGGGAAAATGATTCCATGGCCGATCTGGTGCTGACCGCGGAACGCCGTGATGAACTGGCCGCGTTGCTGGACGATGTGCAGGGTCTTCGGTCCACGTTTCCGAAGGTAGCGGACTACCTCGAGACCGCGCCGATGCTGCCCGGCAGTGGGAATGCCCAGGCGGACAGCGCGTTTGATCTTCGGTTCGTGCATTTCATGACGGGCGGCCCGTCGGTGAGCGGGAATCCCTACTGGGACATTGTCGGTCCATCGGTGTCCAATCGCGACGGCAACCTTCGGGCCGATGGCGGTCGACCCAACGGGAGTGCACGGCTCGGGTACGCACAGACGATTCTGCAAGTCGTCTACGCCTACGCCATCCCGGGACCGGAGACACTCACCTGGATTTCCGATTTCTGTGAGGGTCGGCCCCTCGTGGAACTCGGTGCGGGGCGCGGGTATTGGGCCGCGCAGCTTGCCGAGCAGGGGCTGACGGTCGACGCCTACGATTCGGAGCCACCGGACCGAGTGGAGAACCTCTCGTTTCCGGGCGCTGCCGGTCAGCGGGATGTCTGGTATCCGGTGGGCGACCTCGCGGCATCCTCGACCCGAATCGGTGATCGCTCTGATCACGTGTTGTTTCTGTGCTGGCCGCCCGGGTGGGGCAGCACGATGGCCTCACAAGCGCTGGCGGAGTTCGAACGCTCCGGCGGCGAGCAACTGGTATTCATCGGCGAACCGAAGGGCGGAAAGACCGGCGACGCCGCCTTCTTCGACGCGCTCGCGTCCGGCTGGCAGCTGGAATCGCAAGACTCCCAGTACGTTTCGTGGTGGAACTTGTCGGATATCGCTCAGGGCTGGGTTCGCCGCTGAGCGCCGATTCACTCCGCCCGCGACTGCTTCGGAGGATTGGTGAGCGCCATCCTGGAGACGAACGCGTCGTAGCGGTCATGGGGGTAGGAGATGTCCGAGATCATCAGCACCTGATCATCGGTTCCGAGGTAGCGCTGACGTACCGCTTTGACGAGACCGCCCGTCGGTGTCCGAAGCCATTCGCCGTGCGAGCTGGACGGGAGTCGATCAGCGACGCTTTCTTCGAGGAAGAGTGCCGCTGAGATGTCTGGAACGCCGACCGGCCGGTAAGTGTCCGAGATGGAGATCGGTCGCCCGTTTTCCAGGGCGCGAGTGATGACGTGCATCAGCTCCGAGCCCTGGTCTATCGCGAACGCATCGGCCAACTCCTGGGTAGCGCGCATGCGCTCGCTCTCGCGCTCAATCCGGATATCGCCGCCGGATTCGTGTCTGAAAGTGTCTTCGGGGTCTTCCATTTGGCGTTCGGGGGCAATCCGGACGAGGTTGGGATGATCGGTCACAAACGTGCCCCGACTCGGGACAGTGCGAACGAGTCCCTGCCTCTCCAGTAGGCGAATGGCCTCGATGATCACGATCTTCGAAACCTTGTGCCGTTCGACCATCTCGTTGAGACTCCGCAGCTGCGTTCCGGCAGGCAGTGAGCCGCTGCGGATCTGGTGGGCGTAGTCCGCCGCGATCGCGACGTACGCGGGGTCCTTCACGATTCGGGTCCTTCCGGCCGAGGATCGTGCCGATCTCTTATGGAGAGTCATTGCTAGCATACACGGCTGTGCATGTACTTGGTGGTCGTCCATAGATCGGCTCTACCTAGCAGCATCATTGAACATATACGGCTGTGCATATACGATCTACCCATCTGATCGGTTCGAAATCTCAGAGGGACCCGAGGGGTTGGATGATGGGGAGCGAGCGGATTTCGGGGTCGATGCGAGACGGCGATGGTTCGTCCTGGGTCCACGACGACTGCGAGAAGGGCTACGTCTACTCGATCGGTCGTGAACGCGCCGAAGGCATTTTGCGGATTCATGCCCCGTGCGAGCCCCCGTGTCCGCGCAAGCGAGCCGCCAGAGAGTATCTGGAGAGCGGTCTTTCATCGTCGGGGGAGTGAAGGATGTTGTCCGGCTTCGGGGTTCGGGCGATCCGCGAGCAGGACTCGGGGGGCGGCCGTGAAATGTGAAAGGGGCCTCCCGGAAAATCCGGGAGACCCCTGTGGTGCCGAGTGTGGGAATCGAACCCACACGTCCTTTCGGACAACGGTTTTTGAGACCGTCGCGTCTGCCTATTCCGCCAACTCGGCGCACCGCGTTGGAGAGCATAGCGGGTGGGGTGGCGGAAAGCCTAACCGGGGCGCGCGGGATCGGAGGTGAGAACGACACGGTTGTGATACTGGTCGGTTTGCGCTGGGTACGTGGGTTGTGAGCGGGGGCGGACGGTACTCTTTGGGTACTCGGGTACGTGCCGATCCGTCGAGGGTGGCTTCGGACCGATGTACGTCGGGTGTTGGTATCGGAGCGACAGGGGTTCATCTATGGGAACGACAGCAGGGGGCGGTTCGAAGAAGGATGCGGCGGCATCGGCCCCCAAGCGGGTGGTGGTTGCCGAGGACGAGGCGCTCATCCGGATGGACCTGGTGGAGATGCTCTCCGAGGAGGGCTATCACGTGGTGGGTGAGGCGGGGGACGGCCAGCAGGCCGTGGACCTCGCCGAGGAGATGCGTCCGGATCTGGTGATCATGGACGTGAAGATGCCGCGCCGCGACGGTATCGACGCCGCGGCCGAGATCGCCTCGAAACGCCTTGCGCCGGTGGTCATTCTGACCGCCTTCAGCCAGCGCGACCTGGTCGAGCGGGCACGCGACGCGGGCGCGATGGCGTACCTGGTGAAGCCGTTCACCAAGTCCGATCTGGTTCCGGCCATCGAATTGGCCGCCAGCCGCTTCCACGAGATCGCCGCGTTGGAGAGCGAAGTCGCGAATCTGACCGATCGCCTGGAAACGCGCAAGCTGGTGGAGCGTGCCAAGGGTGTGCTCATGCAGACCCAGGGCCTCTCGGAACCGCAGGCATTCAAGTGGATTCAGCGCACCGCAATGGACCGTCGCACCACGATGAAGGCGGTCGCGGAGGTAGTGCTGGAGAATCTCGCTCCCAAGTAACATCGCTCGCCGGAGCGTTGCCCCTCTGTTGCCGCGAATGCGCTAGCGCAATTAACTCGCGAGTAACACGAGGGGCGCTTTCGTTTGTTGCGATGTCACATGAATGATGCGAATGTGATGCGGAGCTAACCTGGCGGGGATATGTTCTGTCCGGGCCGATCGATGGGGCGGCCCTCCTCGGCAAGCCGAGGGAGCACAGAACATAGAGGTGAATCGTGCTTGGTTCAGTGACAAACACGCGAGGCCCAGTGGCTCGCGCGGTAGTCATCGGAGCTGCCGCAGTACTTGCGCTTGGCATTGCCGGATGCAGCAGCAAGTCCACCGACAACAACAGTGGCGGTGGTGGAAACGGTGGCAGCAGTCTGACCATTTCGCCCCTTGTCCAGATCGACAAGGACGGCAAGGAAGTCGCCAGCGCCGACAATTCGGCCGCGGCGAATCCCGCCAGCGACGGCAAGGACAGTTGCGCGCCGCAGACGATCGCCATGTCGGGCCCGCTGACCGGCCCGAACGCCAACCTGGGCTTGAACATCGTGCGTGGCGTGAAATTGGCGCTGGACCAGCACAACAAAGCGAACCCGGACTGCCAGGTCACCGTCAAGGAATTCGATACCGAAGGTGATCCGCAGAAGGCCACCCAGGTCATTCCGACGATCATCAGCGATCCGTCCATAGTGGCCATGATCGGCCCCACCTTCTCGGGTGAGACCAAGGCGACCGGCCAGATCATCAGCGATGCGGGGCTTTTGGCGCTGACACCCTCGGCTACCAACGTCACCCTGACCACAAACGGCTGGAAGACGTTCTTCCGTGGCCTCGGCAATGACGGGGTGCAGGGCCCGGCCGTCGCGAAGTACCTGGCGGGTACCGGTAAGTACAAGAAGATCTGCGTCGTGCAGGACAACTCGGATTACGGGACCGGCCTGGCCAAGACGCTGACCGATGGTCTCGGTCCGATCGCCGATCCCAGCTGTGCGACCCAGGTGAAGGCGGGCGACAAGGACTTCTCGGCCGCGGTCTCCAAGCTGGCCTCCGCCAAGCCGGATGCCATCTTCTACTCGGGCTACTACGCCGAAGCGGCGCCCTTCGTGCAGCAGCTGCGCTCGGGCGGAGTGACCGCCACGTTCATCTCCGATGACGGCACCAAGGATGTCGAGTTCGTGAAGCAGGCGGGCGATTCGTCCAAGGGCGCGCTGCTGTCCTGCCCGTGTGGTCCGGCTCCCGACAAGTTCGCCACCGACTACAAGGCGTTCAGCGGCTATGACGCCGGAACCTACTCGACCGAGGGCTACGACCTGACCACGATCGTGCTCAAGGGAATCGCCGCCGGTAAGGTTTCGCGCTCGGATCTGGTCGACTACGTGAAGACCTACGACGGTCAGGGCTTGGCCCGCGCGTACAAGTGGGATGCCCAGGGTGAATTGGCGAATGCGCTGATCTGGATGTACGAGGTCAAGTAGTCACCTCCGACTCGAAGCGGCGCGGCCGGATTCACAGCGGGTCACAAACCCGTTCCGGCCCGCCGCTTCCTCTACGGCGAGAGTTTTGAATGTCTTCATCCCTATTGGCCGATGCGGCTCTGCTTGCCAACGGGTCCATCGATTTCAACGTCTCCGGCGTGGTCGACCAATTCTGGCGGCTCACCGTGGACGGTTTGGCTTATGGCTCGATCTACGCTCTGGTAGCGGTCGGCTATACCTTGGTCTACGGCGTGCTGCGACTGATCAATTTCGCCCATTCGGAAATTTTCATGGTGGGCATGTTCGGTCAGTACATCGGTCTCATGGTGGTCGGTTTCAGTCCCAGCGGAAATGTGTACTCCGAAGGCATTGTCCTCACCGTCGTCTATCTGTTGGTGGCCATGATCTTCGGCATGCTGGTCTCGGGTGCGACCGCGGTCGGCCTGGAGCGCATCGCCTATCGTCCGCTGCGTAAACGCGGCGCCAAACCACTCATCTTCCTGATCACCGCGATCGGTATGTCGTTCGTGCTGCAGGAGTTCGTGCACTATGTGCTGCCGAAGTTCTCGACCGAGCTGGGCGGCACCAACGCGCAGCAGCCGATCATGCTGGTGCGCGCGACCGAGCAGTTCACCATCTTCGGGGCTTCGGTCACCAATGTGACCCTGGTGATCATCGTGGCCGCCGTCATCCTGGCCGCCACCACCGAAATCCTCATCAACAGAACCAAATTCGGCCGCGGCATTCGCGCCGTGGCGCAGGATCCCGATACCGCCACCCTGATGGGCGTCTCGCGGGAGCGGATCATCATGCTGACCTTCCTGCTCGGCGGTCTGCTCGCCGGTGCGGCGGCCATGCTGTACACGTTGAAGATCCCGAACGGCATCATCTACTCGGGCGGATTCATCCTGGGCATCAAGGCATTCAGCGCCGCGGTGCTCGGCGGTATCGGCAATCTGCGTGGCGCGCTGCTGGGCGGTCTGCTGCTCGGACTCGCGGAGAACTACGGTCAGATCCTGTTCGGCACCCAGTGGCGTGATGTGGTCGCGTTCGTGGTGCTGGTGGCCGTGCTGATGTTCCGCCCGACCGGCATTCTCGGCGAGAGCCTGGGGAGGGCGCGGGTATGACGCTATCGAAATCCGCTGCACCGCAGCCGAAATCGCCCGCGCCGAAGGCCAGGCCCAAGGGGCGCGGTATCGGCGATTCGCTGCGTGATTGGTGGGGCGGGCTGTCCCGCCCGGCGCAGTGGGGCGTCGGCGTGCCGGTGATCATCCTGCTCGCGCTGCTCCCGCTGTTCCCGCCGCCGCTGCTCGATACGCCGGGCACCAGTTTCTCCGGTGTGATGGCGCAGTTCGCCATGACGGCGCTGATCGCCGTCGGCCTGAATGTCGTTGTCGGACAGGCAGGTCTGCTCGACCTCGGCTATGTCGGCTTCTACGCGGTCGGCGCGTACACGGTCGGTCTGCTCACCAGTCCGAACAGTCCGTGGAATCAAACCGGCGGCTGGTTGAATCCGAGCTGGGCGTGGATCGTCTGTGTGCCGCTGGCCATTCTGGTCACCGCCGTATCCGGTCTGATCCTGGGTACGCCGACGCTGCGCCTGCGCGGCGACTACCTGGCCATCGTGACCCTCGGCTTCGGTGAGATCGTGCGCCTGCTCGCCGACAACCTCGGCGATATCACCAATGGCAGTCTCGGCCTCTCGCGTATCGCGTATCCGCGGGTCGGGGTCTCCGAGACGCATCCGGACGGATACTTCTCCTCCGGAAATCTCGGCGATAAGAACAGCTCGAATCTATTGGACCGGGCCAACTCCGGCGCCTGGTGGTTCTGGCTCGGCATGACGTTGGTGATCATCGTCCTGCTGTTCGTCGGCAATCTGGAGCGCAGCCGCGTCGGCCGGGCCTGGGTGGCGATTCGCGAGGACGAGGATGTCGCCGAGATGATGGGCGTCCCGACCTTCAAATTCAAATTGTGGGCGTTCATGATCGGCGCGGGCATCGGCGGTATGTCGGGTGCGCTCTACGCCGGTCAGGTGCAGTTCATCAATCCGACCGGATTCAACATCATCAATTCGATGCTGTTCCTGTGCGCGGTGGTGATCGGTGGTCAGGGTAATAAACTGGGTGTCATCGTCGGCGCGTTCCTGATCGTGTATCTGCCGAACCGGTTCATGTCGGTGAATATCAGCGGCCAGTCGCTCGGCGACTACAAGTATCTGTTCTACGGCGTCACGCTGGTGGTGGTCATGATCTTCCGGCCGCAGGGTTTGTTCCCGGTGCGACAGAAACTGCTCGCCTACGGGCGCACGGTCTACCGCGCGGTGCATCGCACCCCCGGGACGGCCGTCGAAACCACTGGAGGACAGCGATGACCGGGCCGGGCGCGGGTGGCGCGCTGTTCGACAATGAGGATATGGCGGCCGGTTTTACCGCCGAGGAGGTTCGCGAGGCCGCGGGGACACTCGATGTGACCGAGGTGCTGCCGACCTTCGCCGATGCCGAGGTCGTCGCGGAAGTCGTTGCGCCGCACCGGGAAATCGGAACCGCCGTGGGTGCGCCGCTGCTGCGCACCGACGGGCTGACGGTGAAATTCGGTGGCCTCACCGCCCTGGACAACGTCAGCTTCGAGATCCGCCGCGGTGAGATCCTGGGGATGATCGGACCCAATGGCGCGGGCAAGACCACCTGCTTCAACGCCATCACCGGTGTGTATCGCCCCACCTCCGGCACGGTGTCCTTCGACGGTCAACCGCTCACCAAATCCAAGCGCAATGAGATCACCCGCCTGGGTATCGCCCGCACCTTCCAGAATGTGCGGCTGTTCCAGGAGATGACGGCGCTGGAGAATGTGGTGGTGGGAACCGATGCGCGGCACCACACTTCGATTCCCGGCGCGGTCTTCCGCTCCGCACGCCATCGCCGTGAGGAGAAGGACGCCATCGAACGCGGTATGGCGCTGCTGGAGTTCGTCGGCATCGCCCCGCGCGCGGTGGAGAAGGCGCGCAACCTCTCCTACGGCGATCAGCGTCGCCTGGAGATCGCGCGTGCCCTGGCGACCGAACCGAAACTGCTCTGTCTGGACGAACCCGCGGCCGGGTTCAATCCGAGCGAGAAGTCCGCGCTCATGGATCTGATCCGCAAGATCCGCGATGACGGTTTCACCGTGCTGCTCATCGAGCACGATATGCGTCTGGTCATGGGCGTCACCGACCGCATCGTGGTGCTGGAGTTCGGTCGCAAGATCGCCGACGGCCTGCCCGCGGAGATCCGCGACAACCCCAAGGTGATCGCCGCCTACCTTGGCGTCCCCGACGACGAAGTGGAGGCAGCACAGTGACATCGCCGACCCCTCCGACCGCGCCGCTCAGCAAGACCGAGCAGCCCGGTACGGCCGCCGATGCCCTGCTCCAGGTCGACGATATGGTCGTCAGCTACGGCAGAATCCAAGCCCTGCACGGTATTTCACTCTCGGTCGCACCCGGTGAACTGGTGACCCTGCTCGGCGCCAACGGTGCGGGCAAGACCACCACCATGCGCGCCCTGTCCGGTCTGCTCCCACTGAGCCGCGGCCGAATCCTCTTCGAGGGTCGCGATATCACCCGTGTGAAGGCGCACGACCGTGTCGGGCTCGGCCTCATCCAGGCTCCCGAAGGCCGCGGCGTCTTCCCCGGTATGACAGTCCAGGAGAACCTCGATATGGGCTGCTACTCGCGCCCATTCAAAACCAAGGCCGAGTACAACGAGACCCTGGAGTGGATCTTCACGCTCTTCCCCAGGGTCAAGGAACGCCAGAAGCAGGTGGGCGGCACTCTGTCCGGTGGCGAACAGCAGATGGTCGCCATCGCCCGCTCCCTGATGGCCCGTCCCAAGCTCCTGCTGCTGGATGAGCCGTCAATGGGCTTGGCCCCCATGGTCATCCGCCAGATCTTCCAGATCATCGCGGATATCAACGCCCAGGGCACCACGGTCCTGTTGGTCGAACAGAACGCCCAGCAGGCCCTCACCCGAAGCGACCGCGCCTACATCCTGGAGACCGGTGAGGTCACCAAAACCGGTTACGGCCGCGACCTGCTGCACGACCCGGCGGTCAAATCCGCCTACCTCGGCGTCGGCTGATCGCCTGCCCCACACAGCATTCGGGCCGGTCATCCTGCTGGATGACCGGCCCGAATATTGCAGGGGCGACAGGACTTGAACCTGCAACCTGCGGTTTTGGAGACCGCTGCTCTGCCAGTTGAGCTACGCCCCTTGGCGTGTTGTGCGCGGCAAGATTATCAGGGCGAGCCGCCGACGCGAAATCGGATTTCCGGCGCGCCGCCGGAGCGGGCACGGCGGGTGGTGTCGGCCGGTGGACGCGGCGAAAGTGCCCGCTTCCCCCATGTGTCGGTGCACGTCCCTAGACTCTCCTGCGTGACCCCTGCCTCCACCGATCAACGGCCGAGCGCCGTGTCCGTCCCCGGCACCTCCGATGCGCAGCCCACGTTGCTGTTGCTGGATGGGCATTCGCTGGCCTATCGCGCGTTCTACGCGCTGCCGGCGGAGAACTTCAAGACGGCGGGTGGGCAGACCACCAATGCGGTGTACGGGTTCACCGCCATGCTCATCAATCTGCTGCGGGATGAGAAGCCCACGCATGTGGCGGCGGCGTTCGATGTGAGCCGCAAGACCTTCCGCACCGAGGCGTATCCGGAGTACAAGGCGAATCGGGCCACCACGCCGGACGAGTTCCGGGGGCAGGTGGAGACCACCCAGGAAGTGCTGGGGGCGCTGGGTATTCCGGTGATGGCCATCGACGGATACGAGGCCGACGATGTGATCGCCACGCTCGTCACGCAGGCCGAACCGCAGGGATTCCGGGTGCTCATCGTCACCGGCGACCGGGATTCGCTGCAGTTGGTGAGCGATAACGTCACCGTGCTCTACCCGAAGAAGGGTGTTTCGGAGCTGACCCGGTTCACCCCGGCGGCGGTGGAGGAGAAGTACGGGCTCACCCCGGCGCAGTACCCGGATTTCGCGGCGCTGCGCGGCGACCCGAGCGACAATCTGCCCGGCATTCCGGGTGTGGGGGAGAAGACCGCCACCAAGTGGATTCGCGAATACGGTGACCTGAACGCACTCGTGGACAAGGTCGATACGGTCAAGGGCAAGGTCGGAGATGCCTTGCGCGCCAACCTCTCCAGCGTGATCCTCAACCGGCAGCTCACCGAGATGGTGAAGGAGGTGCCGCTGCCGTACACCCCGGATCAGCTGGGAATGCAGCCCTGGGATCGGGACAAGATCCACCGGCTCTTCGACGAACTCGAATTCCGGGTGCTGCGTGATCGGCTCTTCGACACCCTCGCCCCGGTGGAGGCGGAAGCCGAGGCGGGCTTCGAGATCAGCGGTGCGGCCATCGCACCCGGCGCATTGTCCGCCTGGCTGGCGGAGCATGCCAAAGCCGGTGTCCGGCACGGTGTTTCGGTGGTCGGAGTGGGCACCCCGGTGCACGGTGACGTGAAGGCCATCGCCCTGGCCGCCGCCGACGGTGAGGGCGGCTACCTCGACGTACACACCCTGACCCCGGAGGACGAAGCAGCGCTCGGTGCCTGGCTCGCCGATCCGGAGACCCCGAAAGCCCTGCACGAGGCCAAATCCGCCATGCACGCGCTGCGCGGTCGCGGCTGGACCCTCGGCGGGCTCAGCAGCGATACCGCCATCGCCGCCTACCTGGTTCGCCCCGGCCAGCGCACCTTCAACCTCGACGATCTCTCACTGCGCTACCTGAGCCGCGAACTGCGCGTGGAGGACAGCGGCGAAACCCAGCTGTCCCTGCTCGATGACGAGGATCAGGTCGACGAGGAGATCGCCAAGGGCGAAATGCTGCGCGCCCGAGCGGTTTCCGACCTCGCCGACGCCTTCGACGCCGAACTCGAGCGCATCGAATCCACCGCACTGCTCGGCGATATGGAGTTGCCGCTGCTGAGCGTGCTCGCCGATCTGGAGGCCGCCGGAATCGCCGTCGACTCCGCGCAGCTGGAAGAGTTGCAGGGCGAATTCGCCGACCGCGTCGCCGAGGCCGCGCAGGCCGCCTACGGGGTGATCGGTAAGCAGATCAACCTGGGCTCGCCCAAACAGCTCCAGGTGGTGCTGTTCGACGAACTCGATATGCCCAAGACCAAGCGCACCAAGACCGGCTACACCACCGATGCCGATGCGCTGGAAGGGCTTTACGAGAAGACCCAGCACCCGTTCCTGCAACACCTGCTGGAACACCGCGACGCCACCCGCCTCAAGGTGACTGTCGACGGCCTGCTCAAATCGGTCGCCGACGACGGGCGGATTCACACCACCTTCAATCAGACGGTCGCCGCGACCGGACGCCTGTCCTCCACCGAGCCGAATCTGCAGAACATTCCGATCCGCACCGATATGGGCCGCCGTATTCGCGACACCTTCGTGGTCGGCCCCGGCTTCGAATCGCTCATGACCGCGGACTACAGCCAGATCGAAATGCGCATCATGGCGCACCTTTCCAAGGACGAGGGCCTCATCGAAGCCTTCAACTCCGGCGAGGATCTGCACAATTTCGTCGCCTCCAAGGCATTCGACATCCCGATCACCGAGGTCGATCCGGAGCTGCGCCGCCGCATCAAGGCCATGTCCTACGGCCTGGCGTACGGTCTGTCGGCCTACGGTCTGTCGCAGCAGCTGAAGATCAGCGCCGAAGAGGCGAAGGCGCAGATGGACGTCTACTTCGAGCGGTTCGGCGCGATTCGCGAATACCTGCGCGAGGCAGTCGAATTGGCCCGCAAGACCGGCTACACCGAAACGCTCTTCGGCCGCCGCCGCTATCTGCCGGATCTGGACTCGTCGAACCGTCAGCGCCGCGAGGCCGCCGAACGCATGGCCCTGAACGCACCCATCCAGGGCACGGCCGCCGACATCATCAAGGTCGCCATGATCGACACCCAGCGCGCCATCGCCGCCGCGGGCCTGAAATCCCGCATGCTCCTGCAGGTCCACGACGAACTCATCTTCGAAGTGGCCTCCGGCGAACGCGAGGAACTCGAAGCCCTTGCCCGCGAACACATGTCGAACGCCATCGAGCTCTCGGTCCCGCTCGAGGTCTCCGTCGGCGTGGGCCGCAGCTGGGACTCCGCGGCCCACTAACCGTTGGGCCGACTCGGCTCACCATCCCCCGTCATCCCCGGCATGCTTTTGGCCGGGATCCACACCCGGCGGTACTCCGCCGATCAACGTGGATCCCGGCCAAAAACGCGCCGAGATGACGACGGGGTTGCGCCGCGGCCGACAGGGGGCAAGCGGCCGCACATTCCGGGTTAGCCGCGGAGTTGTTCGGCGAGAACCGTTAGTACTTCAGCGGTTTCACGACAGGTGCGGGCGCAGATCTTCTCGTCGAGCTGCTCACAGCTCTCGGCTGTCGCGGTGCACACCTGGGCGGTCAGCTCGCACAGCGCCAGCGCCCACGGCGAGCGCCGATCCAGGATGTCCGCGGTGAGCCGGCAGATGGCCGCGCAGTCCATCAATTGCGCGATATGCGCGCGCGCCGCGTGGGCCCCACTCAAATCCAGGGATTCCCCGGTTTGCCTGACGCAGGTGCGGTGACAGCCGAACAAATGATTGATGGTGCTCATGATCTTCGGATCGGTCATCGTATGGCTCCCGGGTGTTCACGGAGGATTGGAGCGAGCGTCCGGCAAGGTTTGCCCATTGTGACATCCGCTGTTGCCCGCGCCCGGAACCATGGATGTCGTGCCACACGAGGCTGGTTGCCGTGCTCGCCGAGGCTAGGCGGTATGGCCCACACCACACACCGGATGACCTGCGACAAAGTTACCCGTGGGTCGAATGCGAATATGGTTGCCATTGCGTGGGTCTGCCCCTATGCTCGGTGCCGTGCCGAATCCCCTCAACAGCCGCAACGCTGCGCTCGAAGTCGCCGACCGCGACCGCGCCGCGATTGTTCCGCTCACCGCGACGGTGGCTGTCGAGCGCGTACTCGTAGTACTCCGCCGTAGCGGGGTCTGAATTCGGACCGGCCCCCTCGCTGCGGCCGTTTGGAACTTTTTTTTGTGCTGGTCCCCTCTGCCAATTTCTGAGAAGAAGTCGGGAAGACCTAGTTCAATGACACTCACAATCGATACACACGCGTTCATTGCCGCTGCCCCCGCGAGCCTGCGGGCCGAGAGCGCCGGTTTGAGCCCCGCCGAGTTCCACGATCGCTACTGCCGCGACGCGGGTGCGATCAAACTCGGCGAATGGACTCACCTCTGTGCCGCGGATTTCACCGCGACCCTGGAGTTCGCGGATCACCTGCGCACCGTCACGGCGTCGGGGAGCCCGGTCGCGGCGCTCACCTCGGCGCTGTACGACGAGGGCTATCCGGTCGAGATCCTGCAGTTCCATCAGCGCCGCACCGAATCCGGCACCGCCACCTTCGTGCAGTGCGAGTTCAACGGCCGACGCGGCTGGGGTGCGGCCCTCGCCGACGACAGTGCGGAGTCCACCGTCCGCGCCATGATCGCCGGTATCAACACCTTCGCGTAAACGAATGCGCCGCAACCCATTCGATGGGTTGCGGCGCATTCGATGCGTGAATCATCGGCGGTGGCAGTGCTTTTCGGCAAGTGAGCCGAAGATCAAGCCTTGGTCTGCTGCTCGGCGAGCTGCTTGCGGACCTCGTCCATATCGAGCTCCTTCACCTGCCCGATGAGATCCTCTAGCGCGGCGGGCGGCAGCGCACCGGGCTGTGCGAACACCAGCACACCCTCGCGGAAAGCCATGATGGTCGGAATCGACCGGATATTCGCGGCGGCGGCCAGCCCCTGCTCGGCCTCGGTGTCGACCTTGCCGTGCACCACATCGGGATGCTTCTCCGAGGACGCCTCGAAGGTGGGGGCGAACGAACGGCACGGACCGCACCACGCAGCCCAGAAGTCGACGAGAACCACGTCGCTCTTGGTGACGATGTCATCGAAGTTCTGCTCGGTCAGTGTCTGGGTGGCCATGACGTCCTCTCATGTCGATTTTCCCGGTCCAACACCGGGCCGTCGCGTTCTCTTCCCTTTACCCACTACGGTAGTCGCCAACCGCGTGCCGCCGCATGGTCGCCGTGGTGTTTGCGCGAGGATGACTGCCATGAGCGACAGCGAGACTCGGCTCCGGCTGGGCCTGATCGAGGGTGACGGCATCGGCCCGGAGATCGTGCGGGCGACCCGCGATGTGGTGGACGATGCCTTCGAGGTGGTCGGTCTGACCGCGGTGGAGTGGGTGCCGTTGCCCATCGGTCACACCGCGATCGCGGAGTTCGGTGATCCCATGCCCGAGTCGACGCTGAAGACCCTGGAGGGTCTGGAGGGCTGGATCATGGGCCCGCACGACAATGCGTCGTACGCCGCCGAGCATCGCCTCGGCCTGCCGCCCGCCGGTGCGGTGCGCAAACGCTTCGGTCTGTACGGAAACCTGCGCCCGTCGCGCACCATCGAGGGTGTGCGCTCGGTCGCGCCGGAGATGGATCTGATCATCGTGCGGGAGAACAGCGAGGGCCTGTACGCCGATCGCAATATGTTCACCGGCTCCGGCGAGTTCCGGCCGACCGCCGATATGGCCATGGCCATCGGCGTGTTCACCCGTTCGGCCATCGAGCGTGTCGCACGGCTGGGCTTCGATGGCGCGAGTAATCGGCGCAAGCGGGTCACCATCGTGCACAAGGCGAATGTGCTGCCGGTGACCATGGGCCTGTTCCGGGACGTGTGCTACGAGATCGCCACGGAGTATCCGGATATCGAGGTGAACGATGAGCACGTCGATGCCGCGGCGGCACATCTGGTGCGCGCGCCGGGGGATTACGACGTGATCGTCACCGAGAACCTCTTCGGTGACATCCTCTCGGACCTGGCCGGTGAGCTGAGTGGTTCGCTGGGTCTGGCGCCCTCGTTGAACTGCTCGGATGACCAGGCCATGGCGCAGGCCGTACACGGTGCCGCGCCCACCCTCACCGGGCACAATCGCGCGAATCCGGTGGCGCTCATGCTCTCCGCCGCGCTGCTGCTGCGCTGGCTGGCGACCCGTTATTCACACAGTGCGCTGCGACGGGTGGCCGAGCGGATTGAACATGGGGTAGCCGAGACGTTGCGGGCCGGAGTCGCCACATCCGATTTGGGTGGGTTAGCATCTACCACCGAATTCACCGAGCAGGTGCGCGCCCGGCTGCACCGCTGGTGAAGCGCACTTCCGGAACCGGGCGTGTATCGGCCACGCTGCGGCGTGTCGCCGATTAATGTTCGGTTACCGACCGGCATGGAATGTACGACTCGCCTACATTTCAAAACGGCGGGCGACGTCCGGATGTCGCGTGACCGAACTGTGGAGGACTGCTGTGTCTGTTCGTAACTCTCTCCGCGGGCGTGCCCTGCGGGCCGCCTGCGTAGTCGCGGGTGGCGCCCTGGTGCTGACCGCGTGTACCAGCAACTCGGATTCCAACGCGCCCGATGTGGCCAAGGTGGATGTGGCCAAGGTCGACACCATCGCCGCCAAGGTGCCCGCGGATATCAAGAGCGCGGGCAAGCTGCTGGTCGGCGTGAACACCCCCTACTCGCCGAACGAGTACAAGGATCCGGGCACCGGCAAGATCGTCGGCTACGACGTGGACCTGATGGACGCGGTGGCCAAGGTGCTCGGTCTGACGGCCGATTACAAGGAAGCCGATTTCGAGAAGATCATCCCGGGTATCGAGGCCGGTACCTACAACCTCGGCATGTCCTCGTTCACCGATAACAAGGAGCGCGAGAAGACCGCCGACTTCGTCACCTACTTCACCGCGGGCAGCCAGTGGGCCCAGCAGAAGGGGAAGACGGTCGACCCGAACAATGCCTGCGGTAAGCGAGTCGCGGTGCAGCGCACCACCGTTCAGGACACCGACGAGATTCCGGCCAAGAGCGCGGCCTGCGTCGCCGCCGGTAAGCCGGAGATCACCAAGGTCGCCTACGACGAGCAGAGCGCCGCGGCCACCGCACTGGTCAACGGTCAGGTCGACGCCATGTCCGCCGACTCGCCGGTGACCGCGTACGCGATCAAGCAGAACCAGGACACCATCGAGCCCTCGGGCGCCATGTTCGACTCCGCGCCGTACGGCTGGCCGGTCAAGAAGGGTTCCGCGCTGGGCCCGGTGCTGCAGGAGGCCGTGCAGTACCTGATCGACAACGGTCAGTACAAGAAGATCGCCGAGAACTGGGGCGTGCAGGACGGTGTGATCGCCAAGTCGGTCATCAACGGAGCGCAGGGCTGATAAACCGCCATGTCACAGGACGAGACCAATTCCGCAGCCTCGGCTGTGACGGTCGCGAAATCCACCGAGCCCGAGCCGATCAAAGCGATTCCGCTGCGTCGGCCGGGCCGGTGGATCGCCGCGACGGTGCTGCTGGCACTGGTGGCACTGTTCCTCTACGGGGCCAAGACGAACCCGGCCTATCACTGGGACACCTACGGTAAATACCTGCTGGACAGGAAGATCGCCCAGGGCGCGCTGATCACCCTCGAGCTGACGGTGCTGGCCATGGCCATCGGCGTGCTGCTCGGCGTGCTGCTGGCGGTCATGCGGCTCTCGCCGAATCCGGTGCTGCGCTCGGTGGCGTGGGCGTACCTGTGGATCTTCCGCGGCACCCCCGTATACGTGCAGTTGGTGTTCTGGGGCCTGTTCCCGTCGCTGTACAAGACGATCACCGTCGGCGTGCCGTTCGGGCCCTCGTTCGCGCACTTCGATGTACAGCACTGGTCCGCGCCGTTCTTCTTCGCCATGATCGGCCTGGGATTGAACGAGGCCGCGTACATGGCCGAAATCGTCCGTGCCGGAATCAATTCCGTGGACGACGGACAACGTGAGGCGTCGACGGCGCTGGGCATGTCGTGGTCGCAGACCATGACCCGCACGGTGCTGCCGCAGGCCATGCGCGTCATCATCCCGCCCACCGGCAATGAGCTGATCTCCATGCTCAAGACCACCTCGCTGGTCACCGCCATCCCGCTCACCACCGACCTGTACGGCCGGGCGCGCGATATCTACGGCGTGAACTTCCAGCCGATTCCGCTGCTGCTGGTCGCGGCCACCTGGTACCTCGCGGTCACCAGTGTGCTCATGGTGGGCCAGTTCTATCTGGAGCGGTATTACTCGCGCGGTTCCTCGCGCAAGCTGACCGGTAAGCAGTTGCGGGCATTGGCGGCTGTGCAGCAGCGTTCGGGGGTGGAAGGGCATTGAGTACCAACGATTCTTCGAGTATCAGTGATTCTTCGATGCCGATGGTGCGTGCCGACCGGGTATGCAAGAACTTCGGCGCTCTCAATGTGCTGAAAGGGATTTCGCTGGAGGTGAAGCGCGGTGAGGTGATGTGCCTCATCGGGCCGTCCGGCTCCGGCAAATCCACTTTCCTGCGCTGCATCAACCATCTGGAGGTTGTGAACGCCGGAAGGCTGTATGTGGACGGCGATCTCGTCGGCTACCGCGAGAAGGCCGGCAAACTCTACGAGATGCCTCCGCGCGACGCGGCCCGCCAGCGCCGCGATATCGGCATGGTGTTCCAGCATTTCAACCTCTTCCCGCATCGCACGGTGCTAGAGAATGTCATCGAGGCACCCACCCAGGTGAAGAAGCTCAAGAAGGCTGATGCGATCGCTCGCGCCCGCACGCTGCTGGATCGAGTCGGCCTGGCGGACAAGGCCGATTCGTATCCGGCGCAGTTGTCGGGCGGTCAGCAGCAGCGTGTCGCCATCGCCCGCGCACTGGCCATGGATCCCAAACTGATGCTCTTCGACGAGCCCACCTCGGCGCTCGATCCGGAGCTCGTCGGTGAGGTGCTGGGCGTCATGCGCGAACTGGCGGCCGACGGTATGACGATGATCGTGGTGACGCACGAAATGGGCTTCGCCCGCGAGGTCGCCGATCAGCTGGTCTTCATGGACGCCGGCGTGGTCGTCGAGGCGGGCAACCCCCGCGAGGTGCTGGCCAACCCGCAGCATGACCGCACCAAGGCATTCCTGTCTCGCATCCTGTAGCGAGACAACGCCTTTCAGCCCCCGCTCCGAGCTTCGGCGCGGGGGCTGGTGCGTACGGAGGGGATGACGGGTTCGTGCAGCGGAATTCGTCCGCGTGGTCGGGTGGCCCATTCCAGAGATCGCGGGGCGGGCGGCCGGTGGCAGATCCACTTGGAAGTGCGGGATTCCGGCGTGGCGTCGTGCGGCGTGGCGGCGTTTCGCCGTGGCATCGAAGCGGCCGGTCGCCGCGGTCAGCTCCGGCCGAGGTGTTCGAGCAGGAAGTCCAGCACCAGATCGGTCTGACCGAGGATGGCGTGACCTACGCCGGGCAGGACTCGAACCGTGGCATCGGGAACGGAACGGGTTATGCGGCGGGCGGTTTCGGCCGAGTCGAACATGACGTCCCGATCGCCGGCGACGGCCAGGACCGGCATGTTGAGGCCGCGCAATTGCGCATCGGTGAAGGGCGGCAGCCGTTCCCGGCGCGGATTGAAGTGGGTGAAGGTGAGTACGATCTCATCCACCACCGCATCCAGGTGCGCACCCTCGAGGCCGGTGACCGTGCGCGCCGAGCTGTGCGGGTCGTGGCGGTCGAACAGGCGGGGGACGATGGCCCTCAATATCCAGCCATAGCGCTGCTTGCCGACACCGCCGGGGCACAGCAGTGCCAGTTGGGTGACGCGCTCGGGGCGGCGGATGGCGTAATCCAGCGCGGTCCACCCGCCGAGTGAGATCGCGGCGATGGCGGTGCTCGAAACACCCAGGCCCGCAAGCACGTCGTCGAGCCAGAGCGCGACCGCCTCGGACCCCAATACCGGGCGTGATGGTGCGCTGCCGCCGGGCTCGCCGACCATATCGACGCCATACACCCGGAATTCCTTTGCCCAGGAGGCGATATCGCCTCGCCACATGCCCGAGTTGGCGCCGGACCCGTGTAGCAGCACCAGCGGCGGTGCCTCGCGCGGTCCGCTGGCGATGACGAAGGTGTCGCCCTCGCGGGTCGGCACCAGCAGTCGCTCCGACGGAATCGGCCAGGTGCGCAATACCTCTCGATACTGTTCCGCGATGGCGGCGGCACCGGCGGCGGATTTGTAGATGGATGCGATGGGTCGGGTGGTGTCTGTCGTGCTCATGAGGTGAGCACCCCTTCCAGGTATTCGAGCAGCCGGGCCGTCTCACCCAGGCCGCCCACGATGATGATCTTGAGCCGGGCGCGTTCGGCGTCGTAGAAGGTCTGGAACCGCAGTGGTTCGTCACCGGCCTGCCGGTTGCCGGTAGCCCCCGTGAGCAGGGTGGACATTCGATCGACCGTCGCTCGGTCCACTGCGTCGACCTCGACAATGCTCGACACCTCGGCATGGCGCTCGCGAGAGACGCTCTCGCGCAACGCATCCGGAACAGGTCGGCCGGTGAAGGCTTCCAGATCCGCGTGCGCGATGCGGTACTGCTTACCGATGCGCACCGCGGGGAGCTTGCCCTCGCGGACATAGCCGCGCACGGTGCGCACGTGTAGGCCGAGGCGTTCGGCGACTTCCTCCGCGGAGTACAGGCGATCGTTCACGTGAAATACTCTAACCTTCCCTATCTGACATTTCAATAGGGAAGGTTAGGGAAGTATTGGGTATGTAAGGTGGTGCGCTATCGCTCTACGAAGATGGTCTCCTCACCCTTCCAGCCGCCCATGGCGATCCGGACCTGTCCCAGCAGTACCTTCGCGGCCGGGCTCAGCTGGCGATCCCGGTTCCATGCCAGGGCCAGTCGTCCGCGAATCGGGGGATCGATATCGACCATGCGCACCCCGAGCGCGGCCGCATCCGCCGCCCGCAACGGCGGTACCACCGCCACGCCGAGTCCATACCGGGCCAGTCGCAGCAGCAGGGGTGGCGCGGCACCCTCGAATGCCACCTGTGGAGTCAATCCGGCTGCCGTGCAAGCGTTTTCGAGCGATCCGCGAATGCCGGTACCGCGCGGCAGGCAGATGAGCTGGTGCTCGCACAACTCGGCGAGGGTGATGCGATCACCGAATCCGGTGGCATCGGCCGCCACCGCCGCGACAATGACCGAATCGAAGACCGTCTCCAGTGCGACCTCCGGATCGAGGTCGTCACCGGTGAGTCCGAGTAGCGCGATATCGAGTTCGCCGTGCCGCAGTGCCGCGTACATGTTCTCCGAGGTGTCCTCGGTGAGCGAGATGGCGATCTGCGGATGATCGCGATGGTATTCGGCCAGCACCCGCGCGAAGTCGACCTCGTCATTGGCGGCGCCGGAGATCATGCCGACACGCACATGCCCGCGCAGTAGTCCGGTGAACTCGTCGACGGTGTGGCTGATCCGCTCGGCGGCCTCCAGTGCGGCCCTGGCGTGCGGCAGCACCGCCGCACCCACCGGGGTGAGGCTGACCGAACGCGTGGAGCGATCCAGAAGTTGTTGTCCCAGTTCGCGTTCCAGCTGCCGGATCTGCGCGCTCAAACCCGGCTGGGCCAGGTGCAGGCGGGCCGCGGCGCGGGTGAAGTTGGCCTCCTCTGCGACGGTGACGAAGTAGCGCAGCTGACGGAGTTCCATAACCGTTGATTCTAGCTATAAGAAAAACTATCTGTTGGAGTTCTCAATCCGTCGGGGGCAGAGTCGAAGCCATGACGAAGAACGCGAATATCGAACTGCCCGCCACCACCGGTGCGGTCCGGCAGCCGGGCGACAGCGGCTA
Organism: Nocardia sp. NBC_01503; assembly: GCF_036327755.1. Classification (NCBI taxonomy): domain Bacteria; kingdom Bacillati; phylum Actinomycetota; class Actinomycetes; order Mycobacteriales; family Nocardiaceae; genus Nocardia; species Nocardia sp. NBC_01503. The sequence continues at coordinate 7,963,811 of NZ_CP109596.1, read as the reverse complement.
CGACGCCGAGATCGCCGGATTCCAGACCGCGTACACCCATCGCCCCGCGATCGTCGTCACCGCCGCGCACGCCGAGGATGTCCGCGCCGCCGTGGAGTACGCCGCCCGGCACGGACTTCCGGTCGCCGTGCAGGCCACCGGACACGGCCTGTCGGTGCCCGCCGACGGGGGAGTTCTCATCAACACCCGGCAGCTGACCGATATCCGGATAGATGCCGCCACCCGCACCGCCCGCGTCGCGGCCGGGGTGCGGGCCGGTCAGCTGATCGAGGCGGCCGCGGCGCACGGCCTGGCCCCGCTGAACGGCTCCTCGAATTCCGTCGGTGTCGTGGGCTACACCCTCGGCGGTGGCATCGGCCTGCTGGCCCGCGAATTCGGTTATGCCGCAGACCATGTGCGCGCCATCGAACTGGTCACCGCGGACGGTCGCCTGCGCCGTCTGGAGTCCGGTGACGAACTCTTCGGCGCGGTGCTCGGCACCGTCGGGAACTTCGGCGTGGTGACCGCGCTGGAGCTCGAATTGGTGCCGGTCACAACGGTTTACGGTGGCCAGCTGCAATTCGATGCCGCGCTGGTGCCGCAGGCCCTGGAGGCTTGGCGGCTGTGGACCACCGATCTGCCCGAACAGCTCACCTCCGCCATCACCATGATGGCCGCACCCGATATCCCGCAGGTGCCGCCGCAGCTGCGCGGGCGCTACCTGGCCACGGTGGCCCTGGCCTACACCGGATCGGCGGCCGAGGGTGAGCGCCTGGTAGCGCCGCTGCGCGCGATCGGCGAACGTTTCACCGACAACCTGAGGGTTATGTCGTACACCGATTCCCATGCGATCCACAGTGATCCGCCGCACCCGCATCCGTACACCGGCACCAACGCCCTGCTCTCGGAGCTGCCCGCCGATGCCACCGACGCCTTCCTGGAGGCCACCGGTCCGGGATCGGCTCTGTCGGTCGTCGCCGGATTCCGGCATATGGGCGGTGCGCTGCGCCGTCCCGGTCCGGTCGCCAGCGCCGTGGATCACCGTGCGGCCGAGTATGTCGCCCGGGCGATCGCGTTGCCGGGCTCCGATGATCGGGCGGTGGCCGCGGGGCTGGAGCGTATTCGAAAGACGGTGGAGCCCTGGACCATCGGCCGGAATCTGAACTTCCTCTACGGCGGCGGGGAACAGGCCGAGCAGACTCGCGCGGCCTATTCGGACGCGACCTATGCGCGGCTGACCGCGCTCAAGTCCGAGTACGACGCGCAGAACATGTTCCGCTTCAACCGCAATATCGCGCCGCGCTGAGGGTGCGGACCCGGCGGCCCGTGATCACGTCGATCACGGGCCGCCGTGCTGTCCGCCGGTGGAAATGTCTTGGCGGCGGCCCCTTCGCGCGCTATCGTCGTGATATCACTTCGATACTAGGAGAGTGTCATGGAGATGCGCCGGGCGTTCCGCGTGAACGGGTTTTTGATGCTGGGGGTGTTGGTATTGCTCGGGGTTCTGGTCGCGGTGGCGATCGGCATCATCGGCAATGCGCAGAACGGTCATGAGGGCGCGTCCCCGGGTGGGGTGGCGCTGCTGATCGTGGCCGTCATCGCGGCCGTGGTGGTACTCACCGGGTTCGTGGTGGTGAATCCCAACCAGGCCAAGGTGGTTCAGTTCTTCGGCCGCTACATCGGCTCGGTGAGCGAGGCCGGATTCCACTGGGCCACCCCGTTCAGCAGCCGCCGCAATATCTCGCTGCGGGTCCGGAACTTCGAGACCCAGAAGCTGAAGGTCAACGAGGCCGACGGCAATCCGGTCGAGATCGCCGCGGTCGTCGTCTATCGCGTGGTCGACAGCTACAAGGCCGCCTTCGCCGTCGACGACTACGAACAGTACGTGGAGACCCAGTCCGAGGCGGCCGTACGGCATCTGGCCACCACCCACCCGTACGACGCGCATGACGACACCACTCGCACCAGCCTGCGCGATGGCAGCACCGTCGCCGAGGAACTCACCACCGAACTGCGCGAACGCACCGACCTCGCCGGGATCGAGGTCATCGAGGCCCGCATCACGCACCTGGCCTACGCCCCCGAGATCGCCCAGTCCATGCTGGTGCGCCAGCAGGCCTCGCAGATCGTGGCCGCCCGCACCCGTATCGTGGAGGGCGCGGTCGGCATGGTCGGCCTGGCCCTGGAGCGCCTCGCGGCCGAGGGCATGGTCGAACTCGACGAGGAGCGCAAAGCGGCGATGGTCTCCAACCTTCTGGTCGTGCTCTGCGGCGACCGCGCCGCCCAGCCCGTCGTGAACACCGGCACCCTCTACAACTGATGCCGGCGCCCAAACGCGAGCCCAAACGGGTCCTGCTCCGCCTCGACCCCGGCGTCCACGACGCCATCGCCAAATGGGCCGCCGACGATCTCCGCAGCATCAACGCCCAAATCGAGTACGCCCTGCGAATCGCCCTGAAAAACGCTGGGCGAGAACCGAAATAGGGAATCGGACGCCCCGTCGCACTCATCATGCGGCGGGGCGCTTCGCCGGTCGTGCGGCCGGTGCCGATCTCCTTTCGGCGCGACCGGCTTCCAGCCGACCGGTGGGTGAACCGGCCGCCGGTGACCGGCGGAACGGCGGTCAGGAAATCGGTTCGGCGCTGTCGATCAGGAATGTGTCGCCATTGCGCACCAGTTGGGCGCGGCGCTGTTCGGAGGTGATCGGTGTGCCGTTGTTGTACCGGAAGGACAGACGGTAGGTGACCGTCAGTGCGACCGGATCCGCGGCCACATTCCCTATGGTGACGGAATCGACTGTGCCCCAGAAGGATCGGTAGGTGTCGTAGCCGCCGATATAGCCCTGGTAGCGCGGGGTCAGGCGTGCCCAGGCGGCCGCCGGATTGCGCGGCAGCAGCGCGTAATGTTCCTGGACGAAATTGGCCAGGGCGCTCGCGGTATCGGTCGGGGGCGGGGTGATCAACGGGCTCGCCCGGGTCAGCGGGCCCGTGCTGGGGGCGGGAGAGCCGGTGCGCACCGGACTCGTGGGGACCATGGTGGTGGCCTGGGGGGCGGTCGCGGAGTTCGATTCGGTCGAGCCGTGGCGGATGAGCGGGACCGCGACCACGCCGATCGCGACGATCAGGATCATGGCGGAGGCGGCCCACATCAGGGCGCTCAGTGAGCGTTTCGCGGGGTCGGGGGTCGCCGGGCGCACCACGTGGGTGTCCGCGGTCGCGGCGGGTGTGGTGTGCGGCCCGACCCGTGGCGGGTGCAGTGGATTGAACTGCGTGACAGCGGTATCCGGCCCCTCCGCGTCGAACCCTGGCGCGGGGTGCCCCGACGGATTCGAGGTGGGCGGAAGCGGCGTCCCCGGCCCGTGCCCGGCCTCCCGGAGTCGGCTGCGTTGCGCAATTCGCGCCGCCTCGGCCAGTGCGCCCGCGGTCGGGTATCGGTCGGCCGGATTCTTGGCCATACCGCGCGCGATGACCGCGTCGAAGTCGGTGGCGATTCCGGGGCCGCTCACCGAGGGCCTGGGTGGCGGCGCGGACAGGTGGGCGGCTATCTGGCGTTCGACGCTGTTGCCCGGGAACGGTTTCGAGCCCGCCAGGCATTCGTAGAGCACGCAGGCGAGGGAGTAGACGTCCGCGCGGCCGTCGTAGTCGTCGTTGGCGAGCCGTTCGGGGGCCATATAGGCGAAGGTGCCGATGGCCGCGCCCATGGTGGTGAGCTCGGAGTCGTTCTCGCCCCGGGCGATTCCGAAATCGATCAGGTACGCGAACCCGTCCGCGGTGGTGAGGATGTTGGAGGGCTTCACATCCCGATGCACCAGCCCGGCGCGATGCGCGGCATCGAGTGCGGCGGCGATCTGGGAGAGGGTGTCGACGGCTCGCATGGGTGCGAGCCGCCCCGCATCGCTGAGCACCGTCGCCAGATCGATCCCCTCGACCAGGCGCATATCCAGGAACAGTCGCCCGTCGATCTCCCCGTAGCCGTGGATCGGGATGATGTGCGGTTCGGTCAGTCGCGCCGCCGCCTGTGCCTCGCGCCGAAACCGCTCCCGGTACACCGGATCATGCGCGAACTGCGGTGGCAGCACCTTGAGCGCCACCACCCGCTCGGTCTCGATATCGAAGGCGCGGTAGACCCGCCCCATCCCCCCTTCGCCGAGCAGCCCGAGGAGTCGATAGCGGCCGAACGGACTTTCCTCCACCCGGTACGCCTACCACAACCGAGCCCGGCACGGCAGTCCCGCCGTGATCGCCGGAACCCGTCAGCGCGGCTTCTCGGTGACGAAAATGGCTGTGCCGGGGAAGATCTCACCCCGAAGCGGACTCCACTGACCCCATTCCCGCTCCAGCCACTCCGGCCATTCGGGTTCGATGATGTCGACCAAAGTCAAACCGGCGGCGACGATCTCGCGTACCCGGTCGCCGATGGTGCGGTGATGCTCCACATAGGTGGGCTCTCCGTCGCCGTCCAGCTCCACATACGGTGTCCGGTCGAAGTACGGGATGGTGGCGCGTAGTCCCTCGGGCCCCGGATCGTCCGGGAAGATCCAGCGCATGGGGTGGTTGACGGAGAACACCCAGCGCCCGCCCGGCCGCAGCACCCGCGCCACCTCGCTCATGACCTGTCCGGAGTCGGCGACGAATGGCACCCCGCCGAAGGCCGAGCACGCGATATCGAAGCTGGCGTCGGCGAACGGCAGCGCCTCCGCGCCCGCCTGCACCAGGGGCACCCGCGGCCCGCCCGCCGCCATGGCGCTCATCCCGCGCTCCAGCATCTGCCGCGAGATATCGAGCCCGACCGGATGCGCCCCGTGTGCGGCGAGCCAGCGCGAGCACGGCGCGGAGCCGCAGCCGATCTCCAATATGTGCTTGTCCACAATGTCGCCGAGCAGCCGCCAGTCACCCTCGTGCATGCCCTCCGGGCACCAGATGAACTCGCCCGCAGCCGAATCCACGCCGAGGAAATCGGCATGCGTCTCGTGGTAGGCCGCAGCGTCCGCGTCCCACCATCGGCGACTGGCTCTTTCGCTGGCGGAGGAGTCAATCTTGGTGCGCGCCACTCCCACTGTGCCGAGCAGGGAATTCGCCTCGGCATGCCGGGTATCATCGGGGGGCGTGGGGAGATCTTCGGCCATTGCGTAACCCTATCGACTCGCGCCGGGGGACCCGTGTTTGCTTGGTACAACAGACCTCGCGTACGCTGTTTCCCGCGAGTGTCTTCTGTACTCGATTCTCTGGGGAAACTCACGGGGGCGAGCAGAGCAGACAATCGTGCTGTGAGTCCGCATGCTTTTCAGGGCAGCGTTGTGCTCCGCCACAGCGATGTGCTGTTGCATGACCAACGTTAGTTCCATCAGCTGTGTGTTCGCAGCAATACCGAAAGCCCACATGTCCACTACCGACCACAATCCGTCCGGAGCAACCTCACACATGCCCACTACTGTGACCTCGCCGCAGGTAGCCGTTAATGACATCGGCACTGCCGAGGACTTCCTCGCCGCTATCGACAAGACGATCAAGTACTTCAACGACGGCGATATCGTCGAAGGCACCATTGTCAAGGTCGATCGTGACGAGGTCCTTCTCGACATCGGTTACAAGACCGAAGGCGTCATCCCCTCTCGCGAACTCTCCATCAAGCACGATGTCGACCCGAATGAGGTCGTTTCCGTGGGTGATGAGGTCGAGGCCCTCGTTCTCACCAAGGAGGACAAGGAAGGCCGCCTGATCCTGTCGAAGAAGCGCGCGCAGTACGAGCGGGCTTGGGGCACGATCGAGGAGCTCAAGGAGAAGGACGAGGCCGTCAAGGGCACCGTCATCGAGGTCGTCAAGGGCGGCCTGATCCTCGACATCGGTCTCCGCGGCTTCCTCCCCGCCTCGCTCGTCGAGATGCGTCGTGTCCGCGACCTCCAGCCGTACGTCGGCAAGGAGATCGAGGCCAAGATCATCGAGCTCGACAAGAACCGCAACAACGTGGTGCTGTCGCGTCGCGCTTGGCTGGAGCAGACCCAGTCCGAGGTGCGCTCCGAGTTCCTGCACCAGCTGCAGAAGGGCCAGGTCCGCAAGGGCGTCGTGTCCTCCATCGTCAACTTCGGTGCCTTCGTGGACCTGGGTGGCGTCGACGGCCTGGTGCACGTCTCCGAGCTGTCCTGGAAGCACATCGATCACCCGTCCGAGGTTGTCGAGGTCGGCAACGAGGTCACCGTCGAGGTTCTCGACGTCGACCTGGACCGCGAGCGTGTCTCCCTGTCGCTCAAGGCGACTCAGGAAGACCCGTGGCGTCAGTTCGCCCGGACCCACGCGATCGGTCAGATCGTCCCGGGCAAGGTCACCAAGCTGGTTCCGTTCGGCGCCTTCGTGCGCGTCGAAGAGGGCATCGAGGGCCTGGTGCACATCTCCGAGCTGGCCGAGCGCCACGTCGAGGTCCCGGACCAGGTTGTCGCCGTCGGCGACGACGCGATGGTCAAGGTCATCGACATCGACCTCGAGCGTCGTCGTATCTCGCTGTCGCTGAAGCAGGCGAACGAGGACTACAACGCCGAGTTCGATCCGTCCAAGTACGGTATGGCGGACAGCTACGACGACCAGGGCAACTACATCTTCCCCGAGGGCTTCGATCCCGAGACCAACGAATGGCTCGAGGGTTCGGACAAGGTCCGGGAAGAGTGGGAAGGCCGGTACGCCGAGGCCGAGCGTCGCCACAAGATGCACACCGCTCAGATGGAGAAGATGGCGGCCGACGCCGCCGCTGAGGCCGCCAACGGCGGACCGCAGAACTACTCCTCCGAGACCGGTTCGCAGGCCGCCGCTTCGTCGTCGTCCTCCTCGTCGACCGAGTCCGCCGGTGGCTCGCTCGCGAGCGACGCCCAGCTGGCCGCACTGCGTGAGAAGCTGTCGGGCAACGCCTGATTCGCGACTGACGCGGTAACGCGATAGTTCGAAAGTCCCCGAGTCCCTTAGGGCTCGGGGACTTTCGCTTTTCGCACCGCGGTGAGAGGTACCTCTCGTCCCGGGAAACCCCGGGGATACCGGGGATTCGCTGTCCGGACATCATTCGCGGGTTGGATGCAGGTGTCGTGCCGGGACCGACGGGAATCGGCGCGCTAACGTTTCTCTGATTCTCGCTTCTCAGGAAAGGCGCTACCGAGGTATGGGTGTGTTCGACGGCATCAACAGGCGTGACTTCATGGCCAAGGCCATGGTCGCGGGCGGGGCGGGAATGCTGGCCTCCTGGGCCAATCCGATCATCGATCGGGCGTACGCCGCCGATCCCGCGGGAATGGGCGGGCTCGGCGATATCGAGCACTTCGTCCTGCTGATGCAGGAGAACCGATCCTTCGACCACTACTTCGGAACCCTCTCCGGCGTACGCGGATTCGACGATCCGTCACCGGCGTGGAATCAGTACGGGTACGCGCCCGGGGTCGGGCCCACCCCCGACGGCTTCATCAACCCGTTCCGCCTGGACACCGAACGCGGCCCGTCCCTGGACGGCGAGTGCATCAACGATCCCGACCACACCTGGGCCGGTATGCACAGGGCGTGGAACAACGGGAAGAACGACGGCTGGATGCCGATGTCCATCGCCTCGGTCGGCGCGGCCAACGGACCGGCGGCCATGGGGTACTACACCCGCGCCGATATTCCGGTGCACCACGATCTCGCGGACGCCTTCACCATCGCCGACAACTACCACTGCTCGGTGCTCGGCCCCACCGATCCCAATCGGCTGTACTGGGTTTCGGCCACCCTCGATCCCGATGGTGTCGCCGGTGGTCCGCTGCTCGAGACGCCGACGCTGATTCCGCAGAACGCGTACAGCTGGCGGACCATGCCGGAGAACCTCTCCGACGCCGGCGTCAGTTGGAAGATCTACAACAATCGCGATGTGGGTCCGCTCTCGTCGGTGCTGCTGGACGGCATGATGGGCTGCTTCAAACAGGCCGCCGATCCGGCCTCGGAGCTGGCACGCCGCGGTAAGGCCCCGGTGTACCCCAGCGATTTCGCCGCCGATGTGGCCGCGGATCAGCTGCCGAGCGTCTCCTGGGTGATCCCGTCGCTGCTCAACTGCGAACATCCCGCACTGCCACCGGCTTTGGGCGCGGTCGGCATTATGCAGGTGCTGGATATCCTCACCTCGAATCCGAAGGTGTGGGAGAAGACCGCGCTGATCGTCAGCTATGACGAGAACGGCGGCTTCTTCGATCATGTGACACCGCCGACCCCACCGCCCGGAACCGCCGGTGAATACCTGACCGTTCCCCTGGACCGGGCGCACAAATCAGAGGGCATCGCCGGACCGATCGGCCTCGGCTATCGCGTTCCGTGCTTTGTGATCTCGCCGTACAGCCGGGGTGGACTGGTCGCCTCGGAGACGTTCGACCACACCTCGCAGCTGCGCCTGCTGGAGCGCCGCTTCGGTGTGGACGTGCCGAACCTGACCGCGTGGCGGCGCGGCGTCACCGGTGATATGACCTCGACCTTCGACTTCCGGTCGTCGCCGGACGCGGTGAAGCCCGCCTTCGGTCCCGCGGACCGGAAGGTGAATGCCGCACTGGCGCAGTGTGGTCCGAATGCCGCCCTGGGTACGGCGAACGTCGGCACGCCGTATCCGGTGCCGCCCAACGCCATGCCCACGCAGGAGCCGGGGAGTCGTCGCAGGCCCAGTGGCCTGGTCTGATTCCGCTCCGCGCACGCGATAGTGGCCCAGTCCCGGAAGGGGCTGGGCCACAAGCGCTCTCGCACGTCAGACGGCGGTGGCGGGTACCCATTGGACGGGGGCGGGGCGCTCGGCGCGTTTTCGCATGGACGCGAAGCTGTGCCGGGCGGGGTTGAGCAAAGCGGAAAGCCAACCGCGGCGATGCTCGGCGAGCGCTGCCGCGACCGCGGGGATCTCGATGCAGTGCATCATGCCCGGCAGTCCCAGACGGTGCCGACCCGTCTGGATGTTTCTGGTGCCCAATGGTGTTCCTTCTCCTACGTGTTTCCCGGCCCTGGATCGCCTGCGGCGAACCTTAGCGGAACAAAAGTGTGCGACGCCGTATTTTGCACGACATCCGCCCCGGCGTGTCGGAATGTTGCCGACAAACGGTTCGGATTGAGCGAAAAAGTTGCGAATTGGTCTCGCGGATATCACGGAATGGGCAAACTCCGGCCTGGATTGTGAAATCCCCGGGGCAACTGGGTAATCCGTACTTTCGGCAGGTGAGGGGTGGTGCGCGCGATCGCGGGCGCGGCTGTCAGACTGGTCGAATGTTGCGAATCGGTCTCACCGGAGGCATGGGAGCGGGCAAATCCACCGTGGCCCGCATTCTCGTCGAACACGGCGCGTTGCTGGTGGACAGCGACCTCATCGCGCGCGAAGTCGTCGCGCCCGGCACCGAGGGATTGGCCGCCCTGGTCGCCGCCTTCGGGCCCGATATCCTCACCGCCGACGGCAGCCTGGATCGACCGGCGCTGGCGGCCAAGGCCTTCGCCAGTGACGAGGCCCGCGCCACCCTCAACGGCATCACCCATCCGCTGGTCGGTAAGCGCACCAATGAACTGGTCGCCTCCGCTCCCGCGGACGGCATTGTGGTGCAGGACATTCCGCTGCTGGTGGAGAACGGGCTCGCGCCGTTCATGAACCTGGTGGTCGTGGTCGATGCCGCCGAGGAGCTCCGGTTGCGCCGCCTGGTCGAATTCCGTGGGGTCGACGAGGCCGACGCGCGCAGCCGAATCGCGGCTCAGGCCACCGACGCCCAGCGCCGCGCCGTCGCCGATGTGCTGCTGGACAACAATGGCGCGGACGGTGCGGTCGAACCCGCCGTGCACGCGCTCTGGACCGAGCGGCTCATCCCCTTCGAACGCAATCTGCGCACCCGGACCCCCGCCGCCCGTCCGGCGGAACTGCCTGTGGTCGAGGCGAATCCGGAGTGGCCGGTGCAGGCCAAGCGGATCATCGCCCGGCTCGCCGTCGCCTGTGCCGCCGACGCGCGCCGTATCGAACACGTCGGACCCACCGCCATCGCGGGTAAGCCCGCCGAGGATGTGCTCGATATCCGCGTCACGGTCGCCGACGCGGCGGTGGCCGAGGGTCTGCGAGATCGGTTGGCGGACGCGGGCTTCCCGCGTGATACCGATCGTGCGGCCGCCGCGGGGGAGTGGGCGCATGCCGGTGCCGATCCCGGTCGCCTGGTGAATGTGGTTGTCGCCGTGGACAACTGATATGACGGTCGCCACGGCACCTGCGGCCCTGGCGACCCGGCCGAGACCTACATCCAGGTCAGGGTGATATCCCGCGCCTGCAGCCAGTTCTCGAAACTGTGCCCGTGCGCGGCGATTCCATCGATCACGGTGGTCGCGGTCTCGATGGCCCGCTGTGCCTCGGTCAATTCGAGGTACCCCGCGGCGTGTGCGGCCAGTAGTTCGTCCACATCGAGTAGCTCGACCTCGCGACTGCTGCGCACCACCAGATCCAGGTAGTGATCGACCGATCGCCACTTCTTCGGGGCGACCTGCGCGTACTCGCCGATATCGATGTAGTAGTCCTGATCGCGCAGGTGCGCCGGGGTGAAGTGGAAGACCGTCGCGCGAATGGACAGGCTTGGCAGCAGCCAGGATTCGATGTAGTGGAACTCGGGGTGATCGGAGGTGCGCGCCATGTACAGCCCCCACGGTTCGACGTGGTAGCGCTCGACCTGTCGCACGAAGCCCTTGGGGTCGATATTGGTGAGTTCCTCGACATTGAAGTACTCAACCTTGGGTCGGTGGAGGTCAACCGCGGAAGCCTGAGTCATGTCGTAAGCATTGCGTGTCGCGGCGGCATCGTCCAGGGGAGTGTGGTCGATTCGGCCGAGTTTCCGCGAAACCCAAATGTGAAACACTGCCTTCCGTTACGGTGCGGCTACCCATAACTTGACGTGGGTAGTTCGAATCAAGGGAAGTAATGATGAAGGTACAGAGCGTTCGCGCTCGCCGGGCCGGGATGGGAGTCACCGCCTTCGGCGCGATGGCCGCCACCATGGTTCTGGCCGCACCCCAGGCCGGCGCGTGGGTCGGCAACCTCGAGGTCTCCGGCTCCGACCACAAGACCGGTTGCAGCTACACCATTACCGCGTCGGTCGAGATCGACCGGCTCTCGACGGTGAAGTTCACCGACAATGGCGCGGATATCCCGGGCAGCCCGGTATCGCCGTCGCTGCTGAGCAATAAGGTCACCATCAAGTGGACCCCCGCCACCGCGGGTAACCACAAGCTGGAGGCGCGACAGATCCTGATCAGCGACTCGATCGACGTCCAGGTGACCGCGGGCAGCGGCACCGGCAGCCTGGGCTGCGGCGGCGGACTCGGTGGACTGATTCCGAGCTTCTCCGGCTAAGCATCCGCGAGAACCAGCTCCAAGCGAAAGCCACCCGGGCCGAACACAATACGAACCGGGTGGCTTTTCGCGCGGAGCCGGGCCGAAGCGCCCTTTACAGCCAGCTCAGCGCGAGACCGTGGGTGGCGAGCCAGCGGTCCACATCGTGACCGCATCCGGCGATACCGTCGACGACCGCCGCGGCCCGCTCGATGGCCAGATGCGTGCGGACGGTGTCGAAGTGCCCGGCGGCGTGCGCGGTCAGCAGTTCGTCGATGCCCAAGAGTTCGGGCACCTGACCGGGGCGGGCCACCACGTGCAGGTAGTGCCCCTCGGCGCGCCACTTCCTCGGCCCGACCGGACCGTAATCACCGATATCGAGGTAGTAGGTCTGACCGCGATCGTGACCGGGTCGCAGATGGTAGACCGTCACACGCAGGTGAAGTTCCGGGAGCAACCAGGATTCGATGTAGTGGAAACGCGGATTGTCCACTACCCGCTCCACGTACAGACCCCACGCCTCGGCGTGTAGCCGCTCCACCGAGTGCACGTAACCGTGATAGTCGGTCCAGCACAAGTCCGCCAGATTGAAATACTCGAGTCTGGGGCGATGCGGCGTCGCCGGGGGAGCGGTACGACTGATCCTGTTGGGATCAGTGCCGTTGGTGGAATTGCGCTGTGGCATATGCAGACCGGTCATGGCCTTGCCTCTTTTCCGACTCGTCCGAACCGCCAGCCCAGGTTACACCTGGACGCTGTGAATCGGATGGCGGTGTGCCACGCGGAAATTCGATGTTCGTCACATGGGAATTCTTTGAACTTTCTTGGGAGAAACAATAATTCGGACAATTGGCGCATGGGAAAGTGGAACGCTCCTGCGTCACGGGGAGTGCTGCGCGGCGTGGTGGACCGAGTACCCGCCGCGCCCGTGCCCCGGCGGACACCTCCGGCGGCTCGGCCGCGCTCCGCGTGAACCTGTCGGTGGGTCGTCCTAGGCTGTGAACATGGCATTCGCAACCGAGATCCCGGACGATCGGCCGCTGGCGCATTCGGACTTCCGGCCCATCGGCGATATCGAACGGGTCGAGGGACAGTTCCAGGTCGTCAGCGAGCATGTTCCCGCAGGTGACCAGCCCGCCGCCATCGCGGAGCTGGAGAAGCGCATCAACGCCGGTGAGCGCGATGTGGTGCTGCTCGGCGCCACCGGCACCGGCAAATCGGCCACCACGGCCTGGCTCATCGAGAAGTTGCAGCGGCCGACCCTGGTCATGGCCCCCAACAAGACGCTCGCCGCACAGCTGGCCAATGAGCTGCGCGAGATGCTGCCGCACAATGCCGTCGAGTACTTCGTCTCGTACTACGACTACTACCAGCCCGAGGCGTATATCGCGCAGACCGATACCTATATCGAGAAGGACAGCTCGATCAACGACGATGTGGAGCGGCTGCGGCATTCGGCCACCTCCAGCCTGCTCTCGCGGCGCGATGTCGTGGTGGTGGCGTCGGTATCGTGCATCTACGGTCTCGGTACCCCGCAGTCCTATCTGGATCGCTCGGTCATGCTCGAGGTCGGGCATGAGGTGGAGCGGGACAAACTGCTGCGGCTGCTGGTCGATGTGCAGTACACGCGCAATGACATGTCGTTCACCCGCGGCAGTTTCCGGGTGCGCGGTGACACCGTCGAAATCATTCCCTCGTATGAGGAATTGGCGATTCGCATCGAATTCTTCGGTGATGAGATCGAGGCGCTCTATTATCTGCATCCGCTCACCGGTGATGTGGTGCGGCAGGTGGATATGGTCCGCATTTTCCCGGCCACCCACTACGTGGCGGGCCCGGAACGAATGGAGCGCGCGGTCCGCGATATCGAGGCCGAACTCGAAACGCGCCTGGCGGAATTGGAGAAGCAGGGGAAACTGCTCGAGGCGCAGCGTTTGCGTATGCGTACCCAATACGATCTGGAAATGATTCGGCAGGTCGGCTTCTGCTCGGGTATCGAGAACTATTCCCGCCATATCGACGGTCGCGGTGCGGGTACCGCGCCCGCGACCCTCATCGATTACTTCCCAGACGATTTCCTGCTCGTGATCGACGAATCGCATGTGACCGTGCCGCAGATCGGCAGCATGTACGAGGGCGATATGTCCCGTAAGCGGAATCTGGTGGAGTTCGGTTTCCGATTGCCCTCCGCGGTGGACAATCGCCCGCTCACCTGGGAGGAGTTCGCCGACCGCATCGGGCAGACGGTGTACCTGTCGGCTACCCCGGGCAAGTACGAATTGGGTCAGACCGGTGGTGAATTCGTCGAACAGGTCATTCGCCCGACCGGTCTGGTCGATCCGCATGTGGTGGTGAAGCCGACCAAGGGACAGATCGACGATCTGGTCGGTGAGATCCGGCTGCGCACCGAACGCGATGAGCGGGTGCTGGTAACCACGCTCACCAAGAAGATGTCCGAGGATCTCACCGATTATCTGCTCGGCCTCGGTATTCGGGTGCGGTACCTGCACTCGGAGATCGACACGCTGCGCCGCGTGGAGCTGCTGCGTCAGCTGCGCCTGGGCGAGTACGACGTTTTGGTCGGCATCAACCTGCTGCGTGAGGGTCTCGACCTGCCCGAGGTCTCCTTGGTCGCCATCCTCGATGCCGATAAGGAGGGCTTCCTGCGCAGCGGCACCAGCCTCATTCAGACCATCGGCCGCGCGGCCCGAAATGTCTCGGGTGAGGTGCATATGTACGCGGACAAGATCACCGACTCCATGGCGCACGCCATCAGTGAGACCGAGCGCCGCCGCGCCAAACAGATCGCCTACAACGAAGAGCGCGGAATCGATCCGAAACCTTTGCGCAAGAAGATCAATGACATTCTCGACACCGTCTACCGCGAGGCCGAGGAGACCGAGGTCGAGGTCGGCGGTTCGGGTCGCAATGCCAGCCGTGGCCGCCGAGCTCAGGGTGAACCCGGTCGCGCCGTCTCGGCGGGCGTCTACGAGGGCCGCGATATCAAGTCCATGCCGCGGGCCGAACTCGCGGACCTGGTCAAGGATATGACCGCGCAGATGATGAATGCCGCCCGCGAGCTCCAGTTCGAGCTGGCCGGTCGCCTCCGTGACGAGATCGCCGATCTCAAGAAGGAACTGCGGGGTATGGACGCCGCCGGATTGCAGTGAGAATCGGGTGCTGACGACGACCGATCGCCGCTTCCCGGACCGCCGATGCGGAGGTCCGGGAAGCGCGAATAGCTCAGCCCTGCTGTGCCATCCACTCGTTGACGCGGCGCTCGGCCTCTTCACGGGAGACGTCCTCGACCCGGGTCATGCAGACCCAGCGGTAACCGAAGGGGTCGTACAGCACGGCGTAGCGGTCACCGGTGACGAAGGTCGCCGGTTCGTCGGCAATACGGGCGCCGACCGCGCGACCGCGCTCGATGACCGCGTCCACATCGGGGCAGTAGTGCACGATGCTGGTGTTGAGCGTCTCGCCATTCGGTGCGACCAGGCCGTTATCGGGTATCGGCATGCCGATCTGAATGGTGGAATCGCCGATCAGGAGTTCGGCGTGGGCGGGCTGGCCGTCGGGAAGGTCATTGCGGCTCAGCACCTTCGCGCCGAACACCTCGGTGTAGAAATCGATGGCCTTGACGCCGTCCGGGACGGCCATGAAACAGGTGATGGAGTGGTAGTTCTCCGGAATGGGATGCACTTTCTCGCTCATGGCCACCACTCTGCTCGCCCGGCCGCCGTGGATCTTGTAAGAAAGCGACACCTTCATGACCAGCGATAATCCACCGACGTTTCCGCGCCGCCCGGTGCCGCCGCCCGAGACCGCGAAGGGCATTCTGCGCCCGCGCGAACAACAGGCGGCCAGCAATCACAGCCGGTTGCCGGCGGGGGAGCCGGTCGCCCGCTATGTCGAGTTCTACTGGTCCGTGCACTGGGATCGCCGCGGCCTGCCGCCGTACTCGGCCGAGGTGCTGGGCTTCCCGGTGGTGAATATGACCTTCGAGAACGAGTCGGGTCGTCGCGGTGGTTTCGTCACCGGTGTCTGGACCGCCAAGTACGTGCGCGAATTGGCCGGGGTCGGTGAGACATTCGGGGTGAAATTCCGCTCCGGCGGCTTCGGCGCCTTCACCGGTATGGATGTGGGCGCACTGCGCGATACCGCGCTCCCGCTCACCGAGGTGCTGCCGGAGGCGCAGGGGCTGGCCGAGAAGGTCCTCGACACCCCGGAGTTGGAGCAGCGCCGAATCCTGGTGGAGGACTTCCTCATCGACGCCATCGCCCGCCGCGCCGTGGCCGATGACACCTCCTATCACCTGGTGCTGCGCATCATCGATGCCATGGAGCGTGAGCGTGAGTTGACCCGGGTCGATCAGGTCACCGAACGCTTCGACATCCCGGTCCGCACCCTGCAGCGCCTGTTCCGCCGCTATGTCGGGGTCGGCCCGAAATGGGTGCTGCGCCGCTTCCGCCTCCAGGATGGCGCGCATCTGCTCGCCCAGGGCCGCGCCTCGGATCTGGCCGCGCTCGCGCTGGACCTCGGTTACTTCGATCAGGCGCACTTCTCCCGCGAGTTCGCGGCGGAGATCGGAATGCCTCCACTGGAATACGCCCGAACCTCGCTAATGTCCTGAACAGCACTGAGCACGGGAATATGCTTCTCCCACAGCTAGTTGGTTGCCATGTCACCAACATGGCGATCACAGCAATCGACCAAGGAGCGGGCCATGGATGTGCTGGTTCTGATCGGACGTATTCTCTTCGTCCTGCTGTTTCTCTCCTCCGGCGTCGGGCATCTCACCCAGGCCGACGCAATGGCGCAGTACGCGCAATTCAAAGGTGTTCCGGCGGCCAAACTCTCGGTCATGGGCTCCGGGGTACTGCTGGTGCTCGGCGGCCTGAGCGTGCTGCTCGGTATCTGGGCCGATCTCGGCGCACTACTGCTGTTCATCTTCCTGCTCCCGACCGCGTTCCTCATGCACGCGTTCTGGAAGGAAGCCGATCCGCAGACCAAGCAGACCGAGATGATCTCGTTCAATAAGGATCTGTCGCTGGCGGGTGCGGCGCTCATGCTCTTCGCCTTCTTCGCCTATGTCGGCCACGACCTCGGATTGACGCTGACCGGGCCACTTTTCAGCCTCTGAGCATGGGCCGGGCGCGCTACTATTGCGCGTCATCGATCGGCCGTAGCGACAGGAGTGAGGATGACCATCCTCAGTGTGATTCTCGGCTGGATCTGGGCCGACTATCGCTCGCTGTGAGGTAGCGGTTTCACGACCCATCCGGTGCGCGCCTCGCACCGGATGGGTCGCCCGGTATCCCCGGGAAAACCCCTTCTGTGACGAAAGTCCCAGGCGCACAATAGTGTTGGCGAATTCTGGGAAGTATCACAACCATCCGGGAATTCGCTGGTAGCCAGGGTTGTATCCGGCCACGTCACAGAATGTGTGCTTCGGCCGACACGGCGCGTGAGTGTGATGTGTTGCGATATCGAAAATTTCCGCCTGTTATGCCGCTATTGTCAGGCGGAGTTGCCGCGGCGGTAACCACGACAGTGGACGCTGCGGCCCCGACCCTTGTACTTGGAGGAGAGAATGACCGCCTACCGGACGATTGTCGTCGGTACCGATGGCTCGGACTCGTCGTATGTAGCCGTTGAGCGGGCCGCTGCTCTGGCAGGTGCCGAGGGGGCGACCCTGTACATCGCCTGCGCGTACTACCCGACCGACGACCGCGATGTGGCCGCCGCCGCCGATGTGCTCAAGGACGAGGCCTACCAGGTGCGCGGCTCCGCGCCCACCAGTGAGATCCTGCGCGTCGCCCGTGACAAGGCCGCCGCCGCCGGAGCCGTCAATGTGGTCGAGAAGGCCGTTGTCGGTGAGCCCGTCGAATCCCTGCTCGCCCTGCTCAAGGAGGTCGACGCCGATCTGCTCGTCGTCGGCAACCGCGGGCTCAACACCCTCGCGGGTCGCCTGCTCGGCTCCGTCCCCTCGGACGTCGCCCGCAAGTCCCGCAGCGATGTGCTGATCGTGCACACCGTGCGGTAAGAGGTAAGGAGATTTGTGGGGGCAAGCCCCCACATCCCCACCGAGAAGTGGCCGTGCCCAGTTGGGTGCGGCCACTTCACTTTTGCGCGAGCGCGGCCGCTTCGCTTTGTGCGGGCGGGGCCCGCTGGGCTTTGCGGGGGTGTGGGGGCGTCAACCCCCACACCTCACTTCACTCCAACCGCTGCAGGACGGCGGGTAGGTCCTCGGTGTGCACCACCGCCAGGCGCTGGGTGGCGCGGGTCAGGGCGACGTAGAGGTCGTTCATACCGCGCGGGGATTCGGCGAGGATGTCGTGGGGCTCGACCAGGATGACGGCGTCGAACTCCAGGCCCTTGACCTCGTGCACGGTGAGTACGCGCGCCGAATCCACGCTCAGGTGGGCGAGTTTCGCGGCCAGATCGTGCGGCACGATGACCGCGGTGGTGCCCGGATGCTCGGCTTCGGCGGCCACCAGGCGGGCGACCTCATCGGCCAACTCACCGGCGGTGACCCGGTTCGAGGTGGGCGCGAAGCCCGAATCGCGCACCGAGCGCGGGATGGCCGCGCCCGGATCGATCTCGGCGAGCACATCGGCGGCGACCGCCATGATCTCGGCGGGTGTGCGGTAGTTGACCGTCAGCTCGGTGAGCTTCCACCGTTTGGCCACATACGGTTCCAGCACCTGCTGCCAGGAGGAGGCCCCGGCCGGATCACCGGTCTGCGCCACATCCCCGACCGCGGTGATCCACCGATTCGGGATGCGCCGCATGACCATTCGCCACGCCATCTCCGAAAGCTCCTGAGCCTCATCGACGATCACATGCCCGTAGGTCCAGGTGCGATCGCCGGCGGCGCGTTCGGCGGTGGTCTGGCTGGCGCGCACCTGCTGACGTTCGGCGAGCTGACTGGCGTCGATGAGGTCGTACGCCATGAGCAGTTCGGGATCGAGTTCGTCCTCGAGATCCTGTGGCGCGGAACCGGTCAGAATGTCGAGGGCGTCCTGCGCCTCGGCGAGCTGGGCACGCCAGCGGCGGCGTGAGCGTTCGCGCTCCTCACTGTCGTCGATGCCGAGCAGTTCGGCGAGCTCGTCCAGCAGCGGTGCGTCGGCATCGCTGAATTCACCGCTGTCGGTGCGCTGCAACTCGGCCCGATCCTCCGGGCTGAGATGTCCGGCGGCACTTGCCAATCGCTTGGGGTCGGCCCACAGCCCGCCCAGGACGTCCTGCGGGGTGAGCAGCGGCCACAATCCGGCGATGGCGCGCTGGATATCGGCGTCGGCGCGCATCTCATCGCGGATCTCGGTGAGATCGGTCTGGCTCAACAGGTTTCGCCCGCCGAGTGGATCCGAGCCGATGATCTCGGCCAGCTGATCGGTGAGCGCGTCCACCACGCCCGCGGCGAAGATGGGCCGGGCCAGGTTGTGCGGTCGCCGCGAGGAGCGGGCGCGCCCGCGCGCCTTGGTGACAATGCGCCGGTCCAGGGTGAGTTCGCGCCCGTCGAAGTGCAGCCGGATCGGCTCCTTCGGGATCTCCTGCCATTCCCGCACGGCCTTCTTGAGCACCTCGAGCATATCGAGGGAGCCCTTGAGCTCGCCGGCGCGCAGCGAATCCTCCAGTGTGGCCTGCACTCCCGGATACAGATCGCCGATGGTGGACAGCAGTACACCGGTCTCACCGAGCGAGGGCAGCACCTGCCCGATGTAGTCCAGGAACGTGGAGTTCGGTCCGATGATGAGTACACCGGCCTTGTCCAGCTGCTGGCGGTAGGTGTACAGCAGATACGCCGCACGATGCAGTGCGACGGCGGTCTTACCGGTACCCGGTCCACCCTGTACCACGAGCACACTCTTGTGCTCGGAGCGAATGATGGCGTCCTGCTCGCTCTGAATGGTCTCGACAATGTCGTTCATATGCCCGGTGCGGGCGGCGTTCAGCGCCGCCAGCAGCGCGCTCTCACTGCCCACGCCGCCGTCGTCGTTGATGACGCCGTCGCGCCGCGCGGTCTCCAGATCGAGGTACTCGTCATTGACCGAGGTGACCTTGCGATTACGGGTGCGGATATGCCGCCGCCGGGTGACGCCGTCCGGTGCGGCGGTGGTGGCGAGGTAGAACGGCCGCGCCATGGGCGCGCGCCAATCCAGCAGCAGCGTCTCGTAATCGGCGGTCTCGTCGAGGATGCCGATACGGCCGATGTACCGCTTCTCGGCCTCGCCGCCGGAACCGTTCCCATTGGCGGCGCTGCCGTTCGCGCCGCCGCCGTCCTCGGCCTCGGGCGCGAGATCGATTCGGCCGAAGCACAATCCGTGTTCGGCGGCATCGTATTTGGATAGGTCTTCGGAGTAGAGCTGGGTGAACGATTCGCGTTCACTGCGGGCCTGCGGCGTCCCGCCGGTCTCCAGCAGAACAGTGCGCAGCCGTCGCTGCGCGTATTCGCGCATTCCGTCGAGCCGCTCGTACAGCAGGGTGAGGTGCTGCTGTTCGCGCTCCAGATCCGCCGTGCTCTTGGCATCGGAGGTGGACGCGGACACAGAACGCTCCTCGGTGAGGTCGGGCAAAACGGAACTCCTTGTCACCACGCGGTGCGTACGCGCACTGCGCGCGAACCATCGAGAACAGAGTTATCGAGTCTAGTTCGCGTTCGCCCGACTCGCCGTACCGGCAGGTCAACCGTGCCGCGCGGCGGGGTTCGCGCGGCATCGGGCCAGTTCAGGAGGCGTGCGTGGAATCGCTTCTGCGACTCAGCGCGCTGTCCCGATGTCCGGGCGGTTTGGCCCGGTACATGGCCAGATCGGCATCGTGCAGGACCGCCTCGGGGGTGCGGCCGTCGCCGGGATGCAATGGGGTGATGCCGACCGAGGCATTGACCTGGATGCGATGCCCGCGCGCGATGATCGGCTCGGCCATGGTCTGGCGCAGCCGGGTGACCAGCGCCTCCAGATCCTCGCCGAGCGTGCGCCCGGAGAGCAGCACCAGGAATTCGTCGCCACCGATACGCCCGACGATATCGTCCGAGCGCAGTCCGCGCTGTAACCGCTGCGCCACGATCTGCAGCACGGTATCGCCGATGGCATGTCCGAGCGTGTCATTGATGCTCTTGAATCCGTCCAGGTCGATGAAGAGCACGGTGGATACCGGCAGCGATTCACTGGTGCCCAGTGCCGCCGCCAGCCGGGACAGCACCAGGGACCGATTGGCCAGCCCGGTCAGCGGATCGTGGGTGGCCTGGTACTCCAATTGCCTTCTGCTGGCCCGGAATTCGGTGATGTCATTGAAGGACGACACCGCCGCGGAGTTCGGATCCTCGGGATTGAGCAGCCGACTGCTCGCCGACAACCAGCGCCGCTGCCCGTCGGGCCGATCCACCCCGAAGACGAAGCGCGTCACCGTCTCCCCGGTCGCCAGTGTGCGGATCACCGGGTACCAGGACGGCGGCATCGGCTGGGCATTGGCGTCCAGCAGGCACAGCGGAATGTCATTGATATGCGTGCCGACGAGATCGTCCGCGTCGTATCCGAATATGCGCCGGGCCGCGGGATTCGCCGATTCGATACGCCCCTCCCGGTCGATGACGACCACCCCCTCCTCCAGTTGCGACACCACGGTGGTGAAGAACTGTTCGGCCCGCGCCTGGGCGGCCTCGGCGCGCCGCTGCGGGGTGAGGTCGTGCACCACCACCTGATAGGCGAGCCGGTCGTGCCAGGCGGTGAGCACCGACACCGTCTCGGCCTCGACGGTGCTGCCGTCACAGCGCACGAGCACCAATTCGGCGGGCTCGGAAGCGGTTCCGGCGATGGTGAGTCTGCGAATCCGCTCCAGCATGGCGGGCACATCGCGCGCCATGACGAAGTTGGCGACCGGCTGCCCGATGACATCGTCGTTGTGCTGGGCGCCGAGCAACCGCAGCATGGCCGGATTGGCGTACACGATCGTTCCGCGTTCGTGGACCACAACCCCGTCGGGGCTGTGCTCCACCAGCGTGCGGTACCGCTGGGCCAGCTGTTCGGCATCGGTCGGGGTATTTGCCCGATCGTTACCAACCACCTCAAGCACCCCCTGATCGTCGTTGAAACACGTCGCTGGAGCACGGCACTAAAGTGTGAACGGCAGGGTTTGCTGGAAACCCCACCGAACCTATTGGATCAATCACAGTTCCGCACAGCATCGGCCTGCTGATGGTGATCATTACAGGCAAAGGCTCTGGGAAGGAGCGATGCAATGCCTGGCACCAACCCCGTCCCCAACACTGCGGCACCGCACCAAGATCATATGACCATTGCCGGAATCGGTGCCGTCACCGGGTACGGCTGGGGTCGAGACGCCCTCTGGGAGGGTTTGCTGAGCGGTAAGCCCGCAGCCCGGCTCCATCCAGGGTACGGCCCAGAACGCGATCGGCACGGATGGGTTGCCCGCGTGCCGGACGGCGGCGATCCGGAGTTGGGACCGAGTCGCTATGTACGCGCGGTACAGGAATCGGTGCGCGAGGCGGTCGCCGACGCCACCGCGCGCGGTTGGCGGCCCGGTCGCACCGTGGGTCTGCTGCACGCCATCGTGCTGGGCAATGTGTACGAGTGGCGGGACTTCTATGTCGAGGATGACGGGCACCGCCGCGCCCGCGACTATCTGCGACTACTGCCCTCGACGCCGATTTCGAATCTGATGGGCGAGTTCGGTTTCCACGGCCCGGCCATGAATGTGACCGCGGCCTGCTCCTCGGCCAATGCCGGATTGATCACCGCGCAGCTGTGGCTGGCGCAGGGTTTCGCCGATGACGTGGTGGTGGTCGCCACCGATCTGTCCGGCACACCCGACATGGTCGAGCATTTCGAGGCGCTCGGGGCGGCGGTCACCGATGTGGAGCCCCTCGTCGCATGCCGCCCGTTCCAGGAGGGCAGTCGCGGATTCAGTTGGGGTGAGGCGTCGACGGCGTTCGTGGTGACCCGCGAGGCCGATCGGCCGTACGCGGCGGTGCTGGGCGGGGCCATGACCAATGACGGGTATCACGTTATCTCGGTGGATCCCTCGCATGAGCAGATCTTCGAGTGTGTGCGGCGCGCCCTGGCCAGTGCCGATGTGCGGCCCGAGGAGGTGGCGTACCTGAACTCGCACGGCTCGGGCACCCAGCAGTGCGATGACGCCGAAACCGCGCTGCTGGCGGATCTTTTCGACAATCGCCCGCTGGTCTGCGCGACCAAGCCTTTGACCGGGCACTGCCAGGCGGCGTCCGCGGGAGTCGAAGTGGCCGCGGTGGCAATGGGTTACGAGCGCGGACTGGTGGTGTCCGCGCCGGTCGTCGCACCCGCGCACGCCCGGCTCGCGGATGGGGTGGTCCCGGGTGGTGCGGGGATCACGGTGAAGACCGCACTCGGTATGGGCGGTAACAACTCCGCGCTGGTGCTCGGCCCCGTCGGCTGAGTCGGGTGCTGTCGGCCGTCGCTCAGTGCAGCGGGACAGACCAATTCAGTTTGGTGCCGGTCGTGTCCCGCCGCGGATACACCGCCAGCCGCCCACCGGACTCCTCGGCGCGATGCGCGAGATTGGCGAGCCCACTGGGCGTGATGCCGTCCGGAATCCCGCACCCGTTATCGGCGACGACGATGGTGAGATCGTCCGCCACCCCGATGTCGACGGTGATGGTATCGGCCCCCGAATGCCGGACCGCATTGCTGACCGCCTCGCGCACAACGGCTTCCGCGTGATCGGCGAGTGCGGGCTCCACCACCGACAGCGGTCCGGTGACGTGCATGAGCGCGCGGATACCGGTGGTGGTGGTCTGCTGTTTGATCGCGCGCTCCAACCGCTGGCGCAGTCGCGTGCTGTGCCCGTGGCCGCCGTGCAGGTCGAAGATGGAGGTGCGGATCTCCTCGACCACATCCTGCAGATCATTGATGGCATCGGTGAGCCGCTGCGTCACCTCGGGCACCCGGGTGCGCGGCACCGTGCCCTGGAGTGAGAGCCCGATGGCGAAGAGCCGCTGGATGACATGGTCGTGCAGATCCCGGGCGATGCGATCGCGATCGGTGAGAATGTCGAGTTCGCGCATGCGCCGCTGCGCCACCGCCAACTGCATCGCCAGCGCGGCCTGATCGGTGAAGGCCGCGATCAGCTCCACCAATTCGTCGGTGTACGGCGCGGATTCGGCCGAGCGCAAGATGATCAGCACACCGAGGGTGGAATCCGGGGTGTGCAGCGGCAGTATCAGTGCCGGTCCGATGACGGCGATGCGCTCGCC
This sequence comes from Nocardia sp. NBC_01503, assembly GCF_036327755.1. Taxonomy (NCBI): domain Bacteria; kingdom Bacillati; phylum Actinomycetota; class Actinomycetes; order Mycobacteriales; family Nocardiaceae; genus Nocardia; species Nocardia sp. NBC_01503. The sequence goes on along the minus strand of NZ_CP109596.1, from coordinate 7,940,251 downwards.
CAGGTGCACCCGCCGCGAATTGTCGAAACGCAGTGGCGTACGGGTGGTGAGCGCCTCACCGATGGCGGTGCCGACCGTGTCGACGGTGCTGCCGACCGGATTCTCACCGGGGCCGGACCACTGCGCGATCACCAATTCGGTGACCTCCTCCGGCGGCGTCTCCGGATCGGCCACCACCGCGAGCAGTGCCCGGTGTGATCCGGTGAGTTCGCGCGCGTGCTCCACCACGTGCGCGAGCACCTCCGCGGGATCGGTATCGGCCAGGAATTCGGTGGCGATATCGCGGGTGGCCTCGATCCACGCCTGTCGCGTGCGCGCGGATTCGTAGAGGCGGGCATTGTCCACTGCGATACCGGCGGCCGCGGCGAGGGCCTGCATGAGCACCTCGTCGTCCTCGGTGAAGGGGTGACCGCCGGTCTTCTCGGCCAGATAGAGGTGGCCGAACATCTCGCCGCGAATCCGCACCGGCACCCCGAGAAAGGTGTGCATGCGCGGATGATGCGGGGGGAATCCGACGGCGTCCGGATGATGCGTAACGTCCTCCAGTCGAACGGGTTCGGCCTGCCCGACCACCAGGCCGAGCACCCCTTTGCCCTCCGGCGGCGCGCCGATGTGCATCCGGGTGAGTTCGTCGATACCGTGCGAGATGAACTGGCTCAGCTGTTGATCGCGGCCCCGCACCGCGAGCGCACCGTAGCGGGCATCGACCAGACCGGTCGCCGCGCGCACGATGGTGTGCAGCGTCTGATCCAGATCGAGTCCGTAGGTGACCGCGAGCATGGCTTCCACCAGCCCGTCGATACGGTCACGGGCATCGATGATCTGCTCGACCCGATCCTTGACCTCGGTCAATAGTTCGCGCAATCGCAGCTGCGACAGCGTGTCTCGTACGGAGTAGGGACCGGTGCGATGAGTGTCGTACATGGTGGTCCTGGCTGTCCGGCGGATGCGCACACGGCATCCGGAATGGTACTCGCGAGGTGGTTGCCGAAGGGTTGTTGTTGCGGATGCACTTGCAGCACAGCCGAATTCATCCCATGCAACCATCCGCCAACTTTTTAACGGAAGAATTTCCAAAAAATAGCCCGGATTGGGACCTTAGCCCCTGTCGGCAGCCGTCGAGGCGTGTTGTCATGGGAGCGGGTTGCCGGGTCGGAATCGGGAAAGTGGGTCGGCTATGGGTGGGTTCGAAGTGTGGTCGAGTGGAACCGATGAGGATTTCGTGGTGACCACACGCGGACCGGTGCCGGCCGCCGAGGTGACCCGCGTGGTGCGCGGACTGGGCAGAATCCTGCGCCGCCACGGGGTGCAAGGGCCGGTGCGGGCACGCCTGCACTGGCCCGACTCCGAGGATGAGAACACCCTCGCGCAAATATCGATCCGGACGCTGGGGAAGGCGTTCCGGGTACAGGTCGCCGGGCCGGGACGCTTCGCGACCACCTTCGCATTGGAACGCCTCGACCTGCGGCTTGGCTGTCCACCGGAGGAAGCGTCTCGGCCCTGGCCCGACCCGGCGCGGCCGCCCCTGGCCGTGGTCACCGGTCCGCGCCCCATTGTGCGGCGCAAGGACTGTCGTTTACAGGTGGCCACGGCCGGGGCGGCCGCGCTGATCCTCGATGCCATGGATTACGACGCGCACCTATATATCGACGCCGAGACCGGCGCGGATGCCGTGGTCTGCTGGAGCGGACAGCTCGGTGCGCGGCCGTTGCGCCAGCATCGCGACAGCGTCCCGGCGCTGCACGAGGACGAGGCCGCCGCGCGCCTGTGCCTGGGCGGGGTGCCGTATCTGTTCTTCACCGATCCGGACACCCGCCGGGGTCGTCTGATCTATCGCCGATTCGACGGCGACCTGGCCTTGGTGACGGCCGCGGGCTCGGAGGAGCGCTCACGCGATCGCGGTTTGGCGCCCCGCGCCATCTCGGTGCCTTGTGTGCGCCGGATCATCCCGGAACAATCGAGCGCACAGCCGTCGTTGTGGTTCACGGACCGTCTCGTTCCGGAGTGACGTAGCGCGCAATTTATATCGTGTGACCAGCGTTTCAGCGTGCGTGACCGAACTTGTCGGTGGTCGCGCCTAGCATGGCGTCGCGGGGGCTATGTCTTGATGCCGAAACGTTGGAAGGATGGCCGGTGGCGGATCGCCTGACGGTGCGTGGAGCGCGGGAACACAATCTCAAAGGGGTCGATCTCGACCTACCCCGCGACAGTCTCATCGTGTTCACCGGTCTGTCCGGGTCCGGTAAGTCTTCGCTGGCGTTCGACACGATCTTCGCCGAGGGACAGCGCCGGTATGTGGAGTCGCTGTCGGCGTACGCCCGGCAATTCCTCGGACAGATGGACAAGCCCGATGTGGACTTCATCGAGGGGCTCTCGCCCGCGGTGTCCATCGATCAGAAGTCGACCAATCGCAATCCGCGGTCGACCGTGGGCACCATTACCGAGGTCTACGACTATCTGCGTCTGCTGTTCGCGCGCGCGGGCACGCCGCACTGCCCGACCTGTGGTCATCTCATCGAGAAGCAGTCGCCACAGCAGATCGTGGATCAGGTGCTCGCCATGCAGGAGGGCATCAAATTCCAGGTGCTCGCACCCGTGGTGCGTACCCGCAAGGGCGAATTCGTCGATCTCTTCGAATCCTTGAACGGGCAGGGCTACTCGCGGGTGCGGGTCGACGGCGTGGTGTATCCGCTGACCGAACCGCCCAAGCTGAAGAAGCAGGAGAAGCACGATGTCGAGGTGGTCGTCGACCGGCTCGCCGTGAAGCCCAGCTCCAAACAGCGTCTGACCGATTCGATCGAGACCGCGCTGCGCCTGGCCGACGGCATCGTGGTGCTGGACTTCGTGGATCGCGATGAGCACGCGCACGATCGGGAGCGGCGCTTCTCCGAGCGACTGGCCTGCCCGAACGGGCATCCGCTCGATATCGAGGATCTCGAGCCGCGGTCGTTCTCGTTCAACTCGCCCTACGGCGCCTGCCCGGACTGCACCGGTCTCGGTATTCGCAAGGAGGTCGATCCGGATCTCGTTGTGCCCGATACCGAGTTGAGTCTGGGCGAGGGTGCGATCGCGCCGTGGTCGCGCGGGCAGACCGCCGAATACTTCACCCGGCTGCTGTCGGGCTTGGCCGAGGCCATGGGGTTCTCCATGGACACCGCCTGGCAGGATCTGCCGCCGAAGGCGCGAAAGGCCGTGCTGGAGGGCAGTTCCGAGCAGGTGCACGTCTCGTACACCAACCGGTACGGCCGCAAGCGTTCGTACTACGCCGATTTCGAAGGTGTGATGCCGTTCCTGCAGCGGCGCATGGAGAGCACCGAATCGGAGTCGGCCAAGGAGTACTACGACGGGTACATGCGGGACATCCCGTGCCCGGTCTGCAATGGCGCGCGGCTGCGGCCGGAGATCCTCGCGGTCACGCTGCGAGCGGGCAAGGCGGATAAGTCGATTGCCGATATCTCCGATCTGTCCATCGGTGACGCCGCGGACTTCCTGAACTCGCTCACCCTGGACGACCGGCAGGCTGCGATCGCCGCGCAGGTGATCAAGGAGATTCAGGCGCGACTGGGCTTCCTGCTCGATGTCGGCCTGCAGTATCTGACCCTGTCGCGAGCGGCGGCCACGCTCTCCGGTGGTGAGGCGCAGCGTATTCGGCTTGCCACACAGATCGGTTCGGGCCTGGTCGGTGTGCTTTACGTGTTGGACGAGCCGTCCATCGGCCTGCATCAGCGCGATAACCGGCGACTGATCGAAACCCTCACGCGGCTCAAGAAACTCGGCAATACGCTGATCGTGGTCGAGCATGACGAGGACACCATCCACGCCTCGGATTGGGTGGTCGATATCGGCCCGCTCGCCGGTGAGCACGGTGGTGAGGTGGTGTACTCCGGACCGTATCCGGGACTGCTGACCGATAAGCGATCCCTCACCGGCGCTTACCTTTCCGGTCGCGAGAGCATCGAGATTCCGCTCGTGCGCCGTCCCGCGGACAAGAAGAAGCAGCTCACCGTGGTCGGCGCGGTCGAACACAATCTGCGCGATATCGATGTGAGCTTCCCGCTGGGCATTCTCACCTCGATCACCGGTGTCTCCGGCTCCGGTAAGTCGACGCTCGTCAATGACATTCTGGCCACCGTGCTGGCGAACAAACTCAATGGCGCGCGCCAGGTTCCGGGTCGGCACACCCGGGTGAACGGTCTCGATCACCTGGACAAGCTGGTGCAGGTGGATCAGTCGCCCATCGGCCGCACCCCGCGTTCGAACGCCGCCACCTACACCGGTGTCTTCGACAAGATCCGCACCCTGTTCGCCGCCACCACCGAGGCCAAGGTGCGCGGCTATCAGCCGGGTCGTTTCTCCTTCAATGTGAAGGGCGGCCGCTGCGAAGCCTGTTCGGGCGACGGCACTTTGAAGATCGAGATGAACTTCCTGCCGGACGTATACGTCCCCTGCGAGGTCTGCCACGGCGCTCGCTACAACCGGGAAACCCTCGAGGTGCATTACAAGGGCAAGACCATCGCCGAGGTCCTGGATATGCCGATCGAGGAGGCCGCCGAATTCTTCGAACCGGTCACCTCCATTCACCGGTATCTCGCGACGCTGGTCGATGTCGGCCTCGGCTATGTGCGCCTGGGCCAGCCCGCACCGACCCTGTCCGGTGGTGAGGCGCAGCGCGTGAAGCTGGCCGCCGAACTCCAGAAGCGCTCCACCGGTCGCACCATCTACATCCTCGACGAGCCCACCACCGGCCTGCACTTCGAAGACATCCGCAAACTGCTCAAGGTCATCAACGGCCTGGTCGACAAGGGCAACTCGGTCATCGTCATCGAACACAACCTGGACGTCATCAAAACCTCCGACTGGGTCATCGATATGGGCCCCGAAGGCGGTTCCGGCGGCGGTATGGTCATCGCCGAGGGCACCCCGGAAGATATTGCGGCGGTAGCCGACAGCTACACCGGCCAATTCCTCAAGGGCGTTCTCGATGCCCAGCCCCCAGTTCCCGCCAAGGCCGTAGCCGCCAAGAAGACCCCGGCCAAGAAGGCCGGCGCCAAGACGACCACATCGAGCAACGGCAGTTCGGCCAAGAAGACCACGGCGGCGGAAAAGAAGCCCGCCGACGCCGCGGCGAAGAAGGCGGCGGCAGCCCGCCGAAAGGCAGCCGCCCTGCGCTGATCTGCGGTGCACCAGCGGAAATGCCCTCCCGAGAGAGATTTCGGTGGGGGCATTTCGCTGCCGATCTGGAGCCGCGATGAAACGGGTGGTGCTATTTTGGTGCTATGTCGAATCTGAACCTGCGGCTACCCGATGACCTGCACACCGCTGCCGCCGCTGAAGCCGAAGCAGCCCACCTGTCTCTGAACAGCGCGATCTGCGACGCACTTCGCGCCTGGGTCGCGGCCCGCGCGCTCAGCCGCCGAGAGGACGCGATCCTGGACCGAGTCATGAAGGAAGATGCCGATCTCCTCGAGATGATCCGAAGGGCTGAATAGTGCGGCCGGAAGCCCTCATCAAATGCAATCAGCGAGTCACCGAGGGGCGCGGCGGGATCCGGGACCTCGGCCTGGTTGCCGCGGCCGCGACGCGGGCCGATCAGATTGTATTGGGCAAAGAGGCGTACCCGACCCCGGAACTGAAGGCGGCGGCCGTCTTTCAGTCCGTCATCCGTGAGCAGCCGTTTACCGAGGGCAATAAAATGACCGCCTGGGTCGCGGTCCGGCTTCTCCTCGGCTGTTATGGACTCGCTCCCAGCGCTGCGGCCGGAGCTGTAGTGGCCCTGATCGATACCGTTGATACGAAGCGGACAGACGTCGCCTGGATCGCTGCCCGATTCGGCGTTCGGCCGCAGTAGTACCTGTCCTGGATTCACTTCGGGCTGACGGTTACAGCATGGCCGCGGGGGTGGCGGCAACGAGGCCGCCGTCGATGATCAGATCTTGACCGTTGACGTACGACGCCTCGTGCGAAGCAAGGAATGCGACCGCTGCGGCCACATCCTCGGCGGTGCCGAGTCTCCCGGCTGCGACGGCCGAGATCACGTCGGAATGTGCTGTGTCCGAGACGTTCTCGTGGAACATGGGGGTGGTGATGTAGCCGGGGCTCACCGAGTTCACTCGGATGCGGCGGGGTGCGAGGTCTGCGGCCAGGGTGTGGCCGAGGTTGTGCACGGCGGCTTTGGTCGCGGCGTAGACCGTCGCACCGGGGATGCCGCGATGCAGCGTCCAGGATGCGTTGATCACGATGGCCGATCCGTCGATCAGCGGGGGAAGTGCTTGCTGGATGGTGAAATACACGCCCTTGAAGTTGATTCCGATCACTCTGTCGAATTCGTCTGCGCTGACCTGGTCGATCGGTTCGAATGAACCGATACCGGCATTGGCGAACAGCACGTCCAGTCGTCCGTAGCGATTGCCGATGGCCTCGAACAGTGTGTTGCGGTCGCTGGTTGCACCCACGTCACCGGGTACCGCGAGAATGCGTTCGGCCGCGGCGCCTTGCGGCAGTTCGCGGCCGAGTTCGGTCGCGGCGGCATCGAGGCGGGTCTTATCGCGGCCGGTGATGATCACGCTCGCCCCCTCGGCCAGCAGCCGATGCGCGGCCGCCAACCCCATCCCGCTGGTGCCACCGGTGACGAGAGCGATCTTGTCCTGGAATCGAGAGCTGCTGTGCGTCATATGATTCAGCCTGCCGACTCCCGCCGCGGCCGAACAGTGTGCAGTCAACCTGGGTCCACCACCACCAGGCTGACCGCTACGCGGTCGCCGAGTGCGCCGGGTGGCGGGTTGCTGTCTCTGCGAGTTGCTCTTCCACTCGCTTGCGGGTCCCGGTTCCGGGCTGCGGGTTGTACAGCTCGAGATACCAACTCGGGCGGTCGATTACCGCGAGAGTGGTGGTGTCGAAGTACAGGTCGCCTGCGTCGGGATGGCGCACGGCTTTGACCCCCTGTGTCGGTGTCGCCACATCGTGCTGTGTCCACAGTCGCGCGAACTCCGGGCTGACCGCGCTGAGCTGACCGACCAAGCGCTGCAATCCCGGATCTCCCGGTAGGTGCGCCGCCTCGGCCCGGAAGGCCGCCACCACCGCGGGGGCGACCTGCGCCCACCGCGGGTGGATCCCGTGATACCGGGGATTGGTGAAGAACGAGATCAGGCAGTTCTGATCACTCTCGTCGTATCCGAACACCGCCCGGGTCGCATTGTTGACAGCGAGGATATTCCAGTACCGATCGCGCAGTAGCGCCGGTTGCGGCGTCCACGCGTCGATCAGCCGCCGCAGCTCCGGACTCACCTCGACGTTCGGAAGTTCTTGCGCGGGTGGGGGATTCAGCCCGGCGAGGACGAACAGGTGCGCCCGCTCGGGCTGGCTCAAGTGAAGTGCGCGGCCGATGGCGTCGAGTACTTCGGCGGAGACGTTGATATCGCGGCCCTGTTCGAGCCAGGTGTACCAGGAGACCCCGACACCGGCGAGCAGCGCGACCTCCTCTCTGCGGAGGCCGGGGGTGCGGCGCTTGCCCGCCGGTGCGAGGCCGACGTCGCCGGGCGCCAATCGCGCTCGGCGGGTCCGCAGGAAATCCCGGAGTTGTTCCCGTCGCTGCTGTTTCGTTGCCGCTGATTCGCCGACCATCTTTGGGACAACACCGGTGACAACCGGGTTACTCCGGTGCCGGTGCCGCTGTGGCCCTTCCTACTTCGCGAGAGGGGATTAAGGCCCTCTCCCCGGACCGCTGCGCCGCCGAGACTGGTGAGAGACCGGGCAGAGCGACTGCTCGTCAGCAGGGAAGGCATAGCCATGAAGGTCGAGGATGTTCTCGCCGCGGCGAAGGATTCCATCACGGTGCGGCGGGTCTACGCCGAACCGGTCGAGCGGGACGGGACGACGGTTATCGCCGCCGCCGCGGTATCGGGTGGCGGTGGCGGTGGCGGCGGCACCGACGGCGGTGGTCAGGAGGGTTCCGGCGGCGGGTTCGGTGTGGGCGCGAAACCGGTCGGCGCCTACGTGATTCAGGACGGGCGGGTGAGCTGGCTGCCCGCCGTCGATGTCAATCGGCTGATGACGGTGCTGGGCGTGGTCGTAGTCGCGGGTCTGGCCATCGGTGCGCGCATTGTGAAAGTGCGGGCGAGTCAGGGCTGTTCGGCGTGCGCGCCGTGACGACTGGTGGACCGCTGCCGATTGGCTCGGCGTTCGTAGCCGTCGCCCGGTGCGTGATGACGTCGCTCGGTTTGCTGCTGCGGAGCCGGGTGCGGGTGCCGCGTGGAAACCGCGGGCTGCGTGTGGGTTTCGCCGATGGGACGTCGGCGTTCGTCTTCCGGGAGACGGTGATCGATCGCCCGGCACCGCGCGATCCGTGCGTGCTTGTGGTGACCTTCGCACTGCGGGCGGTGCGCGGTCGCGGCCATGCCCTGTTCCGCCGGGAGAGTCTGCTGAACACATTGCTCTTCGCGGGTTTTCCGGGCTTGGTCTCCAAGCTGTGGCTGACCGATGATCAGCGGGGCCGGTATCGCGGGCTTTACGAGTGGGATGGACCGGAATCGGCTACCGCGTATGCCGGCGCGCTGTGGCGGGTACTGGCTTTGGTCAGTGCGCCGGGCTCCATCGACTATCGGGTGCTCCCCGGGCTCGATCGCACCGGCCTTTTCGAGCAGCTGCCCCACGGTACGGAACAGGCCGACGGTTCGCAGTGGTGGCGGGTCACCGAGGTCGGTGCCGTGGCGGCGACCCGGTGAACGCGAGCACCGGCTGCCTCGACCGAAATCGGGCAGCCGGTGCGGACCGGATCCCAGACCGGCCCCCACCGATTCCGGTGGCGGGGTCCGGGTGGAGCGGAGGCTACTTGGCGTCGGAGCTCAGCCGCGCTGCGGCCTCGGCCTCGGTGAGTTTGCCGAAGTCGAGCTTGACGAGTTGGTCGGCGAGGTGGAAGTAGCGGTCGTCGTGGGTGATGACGATGACCGTCTTGTTCCGCGCCTTCAACTCGGCCAGGATCTCGGTGTAGAACACATCGCGGAACTTGGGTTCCTGATCGGCGGCCCACTCGTCGAAGAGGTAGATCGAGCGGTCCTCCAGTAGGGCGGTCAACAGTGCCAACCGCTTCCGCTGACCCTGTGACAGGTCGATGGTGGAGAGCTTGCCGTCCTTGACGGTCACCTTGTGCGCGATCTGCAGCTCTTCGAGATAGTGCCGCACCTCCTCGTCGATGCCGGGGCGATCGAAGCCGAGGTAGTCCTCGAAGAGATGGAAATCGGTGAAGATGGCCGACGCGTTCTGCCGGAACCACTCGATGTTCTCGTGGTCGATACGCTCACCATTGAGGGTCACCGTGCCGGTGCGCGGCACGTACAGCCCGGTGATGAGCTTGGCGAGCGTCGACTTACCACTGCCGTTGCCGCCGACGATGAAGGTGATCTGACCGGGTTCGAAGGTGAGATCGATCGGCCCCAAACGGAATCCGTCACCCTCACCCGCCTCCGGCATTGCCGTCATCGGCACCGGCCGCGCATCGCGTCCACCGTGGTCGACCCAGCGGTGCCCGTTCACATCCGGTCCGGTGGGATGCCCACCGCGCCGCGGCGGCGGCGGACCGCCCGGCCGATGCGCGCCCACGCCACCGGGATGGCTGCCCGGCGCACCCGGTCGTCCGCCCGGATGTGGCGGCGCCCCTTCGGGATTCGCGCCTTCGGGATGCGGTCCGGCGGGCGGTGCGCCCACCCGATCCGGGCGTGCGCCCGGTCGCGCCGGACGTCCACCGGGATGCTGGCCGATCCCCGGCGGCGGTCCGCCGGGACCCTCGTCCAGCGGTGACGGCGCCTCGAACCGGTAGTTGTAGCCGACCCCCATCAGCTCGAGTCGCGCCTCGGTGGCCGGGGCCCGATCGGTGTACGGCAGCAGATCCTCGTTATGCATGGTCTCCATGGAGAGGTTCATGCCGCGAATCTTGGCCAGCGCCACATCACCTCGGAGCAGATCCGGAATGCGATGCATGAAGTTCTGCATGGGCATGGCCAGGAAGGTGGTGACCAGCACGTACCCGACCATCACATCCTGGTGCACGCCAAGGGATTTGGCGACCACGAACAGAATCAGCGCCATGGTGGCCAGCTGTAGCGCCTGGCCGAGCCCCTGGCCGATGGAGAACCGCGACCCGGCCTCCACATTCTGATCCCGCAGTGCCCGAGCGGATCCGAGCAGATGCCGCTCCATGAAGTCGCGTCGCCGTCCGCGATGCAGTTTGAGCTCCTTGATGCCGAGCGTCACCGCCTGGAAGGAGCGCAGCAGGGCATCGTCGTTCTCGCGCGCCTCGCGGTAGAGCACCCGCACCCGCTTGAGGAACAGCTCCACCGAGGAGATGCCGATAATGGTGCCTGCCAACGTGATCGCGAAGATCGGCCCCGACAGCACCACCAGGAAGATGAAGCAGCCGATGATCGTCGCCACATCGACGGCGATGCTCGGAATCGCGGTGACGGCCTGCGACAGCGATCGCACATCCTCGGTGAGGGTGGCCATCAGCCGGTGCATACCGAGGCGTTCGAGGTGCTCCAGCGGAGCCGAGACGATGCCCGAGCTCAGCTCCGCGCGGAGCCGGTAGATGGCGTCCTGGGCCAGTCGCACCAGCAGTACCTGCGAGAGCACGCCGCTCACCAGGATCACCAGTCCGGTGAGCGCGAAGCTCGCGACGGTGACCTGCGGATGCGGTTCGGGCGATACGACGCCGCGGATCAGGGTCACCAGGTACGTATTGGCAGCGCCGCAGATCAGACCGGCGGCGATGACGGCCACGATCCGCATCCACGAGATGGAGATGAGGAATCTGATGAGTTGCATGGCTTGCTCTCTGAAAGATGCTGTGCGCGAATACTGTCAGCGGACGATGTCGAAGATGATGCCTTCGAGCGTCACACCCGGCGCGAAGGAGAACGCGACGCCGGTGGAGAGGGGCTTGGGCGAATCCGCCTGCCGCGCCATCTCTTCCAGCACGAAGATCAGCGAGACGCTCAGCATATTGCCGTAGCGTGCCAGCACATCCCAGCTCACCGCGGCCTGCTCGACCGGGATGCCGAGGGAGGCGGCGGACTGCTCGATGATCTTGGGTCCACCCGGGTGGATGGCCCACAGGTCGATATCGGACTTGTCGAGTCCGTTGCGCCGCAACACATCCGAGACCACCGGGTCGACCCCGCGCAGAATGTACTGCGGCAGGTTCTCCGAGAGTTCGCAGGTGATGCCGTTATCGTTGACGCCGAGCACGATGCCGTCCTCGGCCTCGTCGAACAGGTAGCTGAAGCTGTCCCGGATGACGATCTTGCCTGGGGCGAGCTGCTGATGCGGCTGGCCCGCGCCGATCACGACGGCTCCGCAGCCGTCGCCGAAGAGGCTGTGCGTGATGACATCATTGATATCGTCGTCGAAAACCGCGTTCACCGAGCTGATTTCGATGCAGATGAGCATGGACTTCTTGTCCGGATGGGCCCGGACGTAATCCACCGCGGTGCGCATACCGTTCATGGCGGCGGCGCAACCCATGAAGTTCACCACCACGCGGCTCACGGCGGGGGATAGGCCGAGCGCCTTGACCACGGCCACATCCACACCGGGCGCGATGAATCCGGTGCTGGTCACGAAGATCAGCTGGCCGATCTGCGCGGCCGGATCGTCGAGTCCGGCGACCGCGCGCCGGGCCACGTCGATCGCCAGCGGTGCGGCGTGCTCGTAGAACAGGTTCATCCGCTCGCGAATGGTCGCGGGCTCGGAGCTGAACGGCAGGAACTCCGCGTCCAGCGGATCGATGGCCAGGCGGCGCGTATCGATCCGGGTCTTCTGGTAGATCCGCGGAATGCGGGCCTGCTGGGCCGGATCGGTGAAGCGTTCGGCGACCCGCAGTGCCGCCTCGGCCTGATCGATGACCGGCAACGGCGATCCCGTCGCGATGCTCTCGATAACGCCGACGGTGGTCGGCGGGGCCGGCGGCAGTGCCGTCTCGATCATGCCGTACCCGTGCTGACCCCCCGCGAACGGAGTGGTCTTTACAGGCGCGGCGCCCCCCTCGTCGAATGTGATAGTCACGAAATTACTCCCCTTCTTTCAGTGAAAATGTTTGCGCGTCGATGCACGAAATCGGTTCAGACCGTGCCGATTCCGGTGAAGCCCTGGACGGTGTACACCACACAGGTCTTCAGGGCCGACGGCGCGAAATGCTCGCGGAAGAACCCCCAGTTCTGTTCCTTCGCATCGTCCGAGGCAGAGAGCAGATAGGTCTGGATCTGCTTCGGGAAACGATCGGTGAAGAAACTCTTGGCCGGCAGCCATTCGACCCCGAATTTGGCTGCCTCCTCCCGCAAGACGTCTTCGGTGGCGATATTGGCGAAACCGCTACGCTGGTAAGGCAATACGTGATGCACCCGGTGCGAGCTGAGCCCCGCGGACAGGAAGCAGTCCACATACCGGTTGCCGATCACCTTGAGGTCATAGGCCTGTTCGATCTGATTGATGCCCCAGTCCTCGGTATCGACCTCGATCTCCTCGACCTCCTCCTCGAAGTCGTGGCTGGCCACCACCAGGAAGGTGCTGATCCACAGCGAGATCACGAATTGCAGTGCCCAGGCCCAGAAGTCGCCCATGATGATGAAGGCGATCAACTCGCCGAGCAGCAGGAAGCGCACGCCGAACGAGCCGATGAAGTGCGGCAGCGCTCCGCCCCAGGTGCCGTACATATCCTTGATGCCGACCTTGCGGGTCAGGCGGCAGACATCGAGCAAGCGGATGGTCATCCCGGTGACGGTGTGCCCGAACTTGTGGATGGTGTGGATCGGCATCCGGTAGAGCCGGGGGATGCGCGTCATCATGGTGAAGACGTTCTTCTTGATGTCGACTTCACTCTGGGTGTGCGGATGGTGCAGTAGGGCGTGGCCATCCGCGGTCACGAAAGCCAGTGCGACATAATTGAAGTCGAAGGCATTCGTGTAGATCTTGTTCATGCCCTTCTGGGCGCGGTGGATGGCGTAGTGTCCGAAACCGGCCAGCGAACTGCGCAGCAGCACCATGGCGATCACGAATACCGGCAGCGGCATCCAGCTGCGCTCGAACAGGCGCAGGCCCTGTACCGCGAAGTACGAAATCGCAAGCAGCGCAACGACGATATTGAAGGCCCGGTCCATCCGCTTGATGCGGGCGGCCAATTCGGGCTCCTTGAGCCGCTTCTTGACCTGGTGCAGCAGGTCGTCCTTATTGTCGAAGCGGTACTTGGGGGTATCGCGCCAGCTGTCGAAACCCTCGGTGAACAGGAAGTCCGGTGCGTTGGCCTTGGGGTGGATATCCTCGGGTAGCGCGACGCGATCGAGTGAGTAGCGCTCGATCAGCTTGCCGATTCCCTCCGGATTCTTGTGGTACGAACCGATAATCGAGGTGATGTCACGATTTTTCGTTCGCCCGATGAAGAACTCGCCGCCCGGATGCTTGGAAATCCAGTCGCTGAGGTCGTAGGCTTTGCCGTTGTAAACCCACACGTTTGAGATCGGAGGTGGGCCGTCCGGCGGAGGTTGACGGAGTTCCCGCTCCTCGATATCTGGGCGGTCGTCGGTCGTCATCTCATTCCTCCATGTCTGATCGGCTGCTGCTCGGCCGATCAGGTTCATCGCTGCCCCCGGAAAGCCATACGCACACACAGCGTTTGAGCGTTGTGTAGGTATCGTCCGTGCTGAGGCTTGCATTTCACTGAAAAACTTCTTAAGCGAGACGTGCGCTGCCAGCGTGTCGAGACGTTACTCGAGAGTCGCTCGGACGCAACCGGTCCGGGACCGCGGACGGCAGTCATCGCCGCCGTTCGCTTTCCCGGACCGGGGTGTAGCTCGATTGCCGATCTGGTGCCGCGGCTTAACCCGCGGGCTTGACCACGTTCACGGACTTGCCCCAACCCGAGAGGGTCAGGTTCACATTGCCGGAATCCTTGGTGACGATGGCGCGCACCAGGTTCGGGCCGGTGCCGGGCGAGGCCGCGGACGACGGCAGCGCCGAGGCCGAGGTGGTCGGCGGGGCGACATCGGCGATCCACAGGGTGATGGGCAGGACGCCGCCGGCCTGGCCGATACGCGGGACGACCGGGTCGATGACCGCGGTGTCGATGGTGCCGGTGACCTTCACGGTATTGACGCCGTTGATGGTCTCGCGGGACTCCACCTTCGGGTTCTGCACCTCGGCGATGACGTGCGCCAAGCCCTTGTCCTTGTCCAGGATTACGCCCGGATCGTAGATCTTCTCGGCGGGGCCGACGGGCGCGTACTTGGTGCCGTCACCGGCGTACAGGGTCTTGTCGACGACCAGGAACTTGGTCTCGGTCCAGTTCGGGTCGCCCTCCTTGACCTTGACCTTGGCCTCACCGACGGCCTGGCCGCTGCCCTGGGGCTGGTTGGTGATGTCGGCCTTGACGTAGTCGACCGGCAGGTTCTCCAGACCGGTGGCCTTGAGATCCAGGTGCACCGACTGCAGGGTCTGGGTGGTGCGCGAGCATTCGGCGACCAGCTGGCCGCCGTCGGGCAGCGGGCCGGTGGCGGGCGCCGCGGCCGAGGTGCTGGAGGAGCCGGAATCGGAAGAGGAGCAACCGGTGACGAGTGCGCCGAACAGGGCAGCAGCCGTGATGACGGCAGGGACGAGTGCCCGGCGTCGCCGGTGCACGGAGATTTCTTGTGGAATCGAGTCGAGCATGTACAACCCCCGAAGAGTTCGTGATCCGTGACGGACAGCTCGCGCTGCCCGCGTCGTAGTATGCAGCCTTCATTTGCACAGCGCGTGGTCGGCGCTACTCCGGCATCCAACCAGCACAGCGCTTGTGACGCTACGACTTTCCATCGCGAAAACGCCAAACATCGTTTACACGAAAAAGTTTCGTGCGGAAACAACAAATCAGCAACCGATTCGCTAACCATGGGTTAGCTGCGGCGTCCACCCGGTTTCCAAGTTGTCTGCGGTAAACGATGATTGGCAACCGTTGAGCAACGCTCACAGTGAATTCACAGCAGATCACGGCAAATCGGACCCAGGCCCTGCGTCGACCTCATCGTGCGATCGATCCGCGCGAGCCGGGGCTGAACGGACGAATTCGGCCCGCCCCGACCGTGACTGGTCGGGGCGGGCCGAATCGGTATGGGGGAGTGGCGGGTCAGTACACCGGGCCGGTGTACTTCTCGCCCGGCCCCGCGCCCGGAGCGTCGGGATGTGCCGACGCTTCGCGGAACGCGCGCTGCAGGGACTGCAGTCCGTCGCGGATCGGTCCGGCGTGCGGTCCGAGGTATTCCACCGATGCGGTGACCAGACCCGCGAGCGCGGTGATCACCCGGCGGGCCTCGTCCAGATCCAGATGCGGGCTGGCGGACGGATCGTCCTCGCCCAGGCCCAGCTTCTCCGCGGCCGAACTCATCAGCATGACGGCCGCGCGGCTGATAACCTCGACCGCCGGGATCTCGGCCAGCTCGCGCACGACCTCACCGTCGATGAGAGCCGACTCCTGTTCGTGTACTGACGCCTCGCTCATGCCTTAGATCTTGGCACCGACCGGGTTGCCGCTGGTCGAGGGGGCGGCCGATTCGGTTCTGCGGCGCGGGGCTGTTAGACTCTTCCGCGACGACCGTCCCGGTCTGATGCATGTTGTCAATCTTCATGTATTCAGCCAGGGCATCAAGTGGAGCCCGACTCCCACCGTCAGCCGGTCTCAGAACCAGGCGAACGGTTCCGGTCGCTCATCCTTTACCGGATGGGTATCTGTACGGGTTTGCCCTGTACAGGTGCGATGCGAGTTGTTTGCGTCGTAGATCGGTCGACTCGGGCCCCGTGTTGGAGAAATACCAACCCGGGGCTTTCGTGTTGAAATTGGGGTTGCAGTTATTGCTTGCGGTCGTTGACGAACCGCTTGACCTAGGAGGCCCCATCAGCACTGAGACTCGCATCAACGATCGCATCCGCGTACCCGAGGTCCGCCTCATCGGACCGGGTGGTGAGCAGGTCGGGATCGTGCGTGTTGAAGATGCACTACGCGTCGCCATGGAGGCCGACCTCGACCTGGTCGAGGTCGCACCGGACGCGCGTCCGCCGGTATGCAAGATCATGGACTACGGCAAGTTCAAGTACGAGACCGCGCAGAAGGCGCGTGAATCTCGGAAGAACCAGGTCCAGACCGTGATCAAGGAGCAGAAGCTCCGCCCGAAGATCGACGACCACGACTACGAGACCAAGAAGCGCAACGTAGTTCGCTTCCTCGAAGCAGGCTCGAAGGTCAAGGTCACGATCATGTTCCGTGGTCGTGAGCAGTCCCGGCCGGAACTCGGTTTCCGGCTGCTGCAGCGGCTGGCCTCCGACGTCGCCGATCTCGGTTTCGTCGAAACTTCGGCCAAGCAGGACGGCCGGAACATGACCATGGTCCTCGCACCCCACAAGGGCGCGAAGACGCGGGTGAAGGCGCAGAACGAAGCGAGCTCGACGCCGCAGCGCAGCAGTGCGCCCGCGGCAGCGGCTCCGGCCGAAGCGCCGGCCACCGACGTTGCGGCAGCTCCGGCTGAAGCACCGGCGGCCACCCCGCAGCAGTAATAACGATCAGGCTCCGGCGGCGCGCTCACGCGCGCCCCCGGGACGAGACAGATTAGAGGAATCCATGCCGAAGATGAAGAAGCACAGCGGTGCCTCGAAGCGATTCAAGGTGACCGGCTCGGGCAAGCTCCGTCGTGAGCAGGCCAACCGCCGCCACCTGCTCGAGCACAAGTCCTCGCGCCGGACTCGCCGTCTGGAAGGCACGGAGGCCGTCGCCACGGTTGACGTTCCCCGCATCAAGAAGCTGCTCGGCCTCTAAGCCGCACACAGCAACTCGCGTTCTCGAACGCCGACCCCGACCCACTCCGGGCGCAACCGCCGCGCCCGCCGAATCGATCAAGGACTGACAAGTGGCACGCGTCAAAAGGGCCGTAAACGCTCAGAAGAAGCGCCGTTCCGTACTCGAGGCCTCCAAGGGCTACCGTGGCCAGCGCTCGCGCCTGTACCGCAAGGCCAAGGAGCAGCAGCTCCACTCGCTGACCTACGCGTACCGGGACCGCAAGGCGCGCAAGGGTGACTTCCGCAAGCTGTGGATCGCTCGTATCAACGCCGCCGCGCGTCTGAACGACATCACCTACAACCGCTTCGTCCAGGGCCTCAAGCTCGCGGGCGTCGAGGTTGACCGCAAGATCCTGGCCGAGCTGGCCGTCTCCGACGCCGATGCCTTCGCCGGCCTCGTGGCCGTCGCCAAGGCCGCGCTGCCGGCCGACGTCAACGCCCCGGCTGCCTGAGCTCCGGCTGCGTGACAACACAGCACAATTCGGAACGACCCGTGGAAGCGCTCTCCGAGCGCAATCCGCGGGTCGTTTCCGCTGTCAAGCTGCATCGCGCGCCGGTGCGGCGCAAGAGCGGACTGTTCCTGGCCGAGGGCGCGAACTCCGTGGAGTCGGCCCTGGAGACCGGCCGGGTCGAGGAGCTGTTCTTCTCACTCAAAGCCGCCAACCGCGAGCATGAGTTGGTTGCCGGTGCCGCCGCTATGGGCGTGCGCACCACGCTGGTGAGTGAACGTGCCGCGGAGGCGTTGGGGGAGACCGTGACTCCGCCCGGACTGGTCGCGGTCTGCCGTCAGGTCGATGTGCCGCTGACCGATATCCTGGCCACCACGCCGAGCCTGCTCGCCGTCCCGGTCGGCATGTCCGACCCCGGCAACGCGGGCACCCTGATTCGGGTCGCCGACGCGGTGGGCGCGAATGGTGTGGTGCTGGCCGGTGATTCGGTGGACCCGCACAACGGCAAATGCGTACGCGCAAGCGCCGGAAGCGTTTTCCATCTGCCTATCGCGCGTGAGCGTGATGCCGATCAGGTGCTGACCGCGCTGGAGTCGGCGGGCATCACCATCCTGGCCACCACCGCCAAGGGCGAAGTCGACCTCGACGAGGCCGATGACATCCTGCGCGGCCCCGTAGCCTGGCTCTTCGGCAACGAGGCACACGGCCTGGACCGCGCCGTCGCGGACCGTGCCACCCACCGGCTGCGGATTCCCATCCACGGCCGCGCCGAAAGCCTGAATCTGGCTGCGGCGGCATCGATCTGCCTCTACGCGAGCGCCCGCGTCCAACACGCCGCGCGCTGACCTTCAGCGCTGTCACACCCTGTGTCATAACGGCACGCCCGCCATAGCGGGTGTGCCGTTTGTGTACGGGGTGTGCCAGCTACCGGGAGCCGATGGTGCGGTTGCGACCGGAGGGCCTGCCGCGATTCGGTGTGCTGGGAGGTTGCCCTTACTCTTACCCGGTGACTTCGCCCAGCACCCTGCGCTCCGGTGCGCTCTCCCTGGCATCCAGTGTGGTGATCGGGGTGGCCTCGGCCGGGCCCGCGTACAGCATTACCGCCACCCTCGGTCTGGTGGTCGCGGCCGTCGGTCTGCAATCGCCGATCATCGTGCTGCTGGCATTCGTGCCGATGCTGCTCGTCGCCATCGGATATCGGGATCTCAATGCGGTGGAACCGGATCCGGGCACCACCTTCGTGTGGGCGACGCGCGCGTTCGGACCGTTCACCGGATGGATGTCGGGCTGGGCGATCGTGGTGTCGGATCTGCTGGTGATGGCGAGTCTGGCGCAGATCAGTTCGCAGTACACCTTCCATCTGTTCGGCGCGCACGGGATCGGATCCGATGCCACCAATGTGTGGGTGCTGTTGCTGGGCGTTGTCTATCTGGTCGTGATGACCTTGATCGCGGTGTACGGGATCGATGTGTCGGCGCGGCTGCAATCCTGGTTGCTGACGGTCGAATTCGGCATGCTGGTGGTCTTCTCCATCGTGGCGCTGACCCGCGTGGTCATCGGGAACGCGCCGGAGGGTGCGCACTTACCGGAGTGGTCGTGGTTCAACCCGTTCGAGATCGGGTCGTTCTCGGACTTCGTCACCGCCATGCTGCTCATGGTCTTCATCTACTGGGGCTGGGATTCGGCGGTCGCGGTGAATCAGGAGACCGTCGATCCGCGGCATACGCCGGGGCGCGCCGCGGTGCTCTCGACCATCACCCTCGTCGCGCTCTATCTACTGGTGACGGTGGCCGGTCAGGCGTTCGTCGGCGCCGGTACCGAGGGGCTGGGGCTGGCCAATCCCGATCATGTCGACGATGTGCTGGGTGCGCTGGGCAATGCCGTCTTCGGCGCCGGACCGGTGGGTACCGTGCTGGTGCATCTGCTGTTCCTGATGGTGCTCACCTCGGCGGCGGCCTCCACCCAGACCACGATTCTGCCCACCGCGCGCGCCACCTATTCGATGGCGCTGCATCACGCGCTACCCGAGGCGTTCGGGCGGATTCATCCGCGCTTCCGTACCCCGGTCTTCTCGACCATCGTCTTCGGCGCGGTATCGGTGGTGCTGTATGTGGGGCTCAACTTCGCCTCGGGCGGACGGCTCATCGCCGAGGCGGTGACGGCGATCGGCATCTCTATCGGTCTCTACTACGGGCTCACCGGGCTGAGCTGCGCCTGGCTGTACCGCGATCAATTCGCCGCCAGCTCCAGGACGCTGATCATGAAGGGCATCATGCCCGCGCTGGGCGGCTTCGCACTCCTGTTCGCGGCGGCCTGGACGGCGGTGACCTCCTGGTTCAGCGCCATCTTCGTGCTGGGCGTTGGCACACTGCTGGTCGGAATTCCGATCTATCTGGTGCTGGCACGCATGATGCCGCCGTTCTTCCGCGGTGAGGTGCTGGCGCGGCAGTTGCCCGAGCCGACCGAGCGAATCATCGAGGCCGACGCGCCAGCGGCGCAGGCGCACGGCTGAGCAGCTCAGAGTTCGGCGTCGAAACAGGTGAGAATCTCTGTGGCCCAAGGGGTTTCGACGGCATCCGGGCCGACCACCTGCATGGCGGCCATATCGGTGAGCAGCATGCCGGTGGCGACGAAGGTCCCGGCCTCGCTCGCCGACGCGCCGGTCAGATCGCGCACCAGCTGGTAGATCTCGCCGAAGCGGGCGCGCATGATCGGGCCGATCGCGGGATCGCCGCTGGCCGCGAAGCCGTGCAGCAGGACCCGCGGTAGATCGCGTTCGGTGAGCAGCACCTTGTATGCCTCGCCGAGGTACTCCAGGGCCTCCTCGACGCTCGCGCCAGGTGGAATCTGTTCGGCGGCGGTCCGGAAGAGCTCCTCGATGCGATCGCAGACCAGGCGCAGCGCGGCCAGGAACAGCTGTTGTTTGGTGCCGAAGAGCCGGATCACATACGGCTGCGAGACCCCGGCGCGGCGCGCGATCTCATCGGTTTTGGTTGCGGCATAACCGGATTCGGCGAAGGCGGTGACGGCGGCGGCGAGTACCTGCTCGCCGCGTTCGCTCGCGGTCATGCGTGTCCTCGTCATGGCTGTCTGCCTCCTCGGTAGCGGTTTTCCGATGTCTCATTGACATGTTATCAGTCAATGCATACTCTCGAGTTATCAGTCGATAACAACTAGGGACCGGACATGACTGAAATACTCGATAACCCCGCATCACAGCCGGTTTCCGGCCCGCGCACGCCCCCGCTGTGGGCCGTGCTGGTGGCCGTCGGCATCCCCATGTTCATGGTCACGCTCGACAATCTCGTCGTGACCAACGCCCTGCCGGTCATTCGCACCGAGCTCAATGCCTCGCTCAGCGATCTGCAGTGGTTCATCAACGCCTACACGCTGTCCTTCGCCTCCCTGCTGCTCACCGCCTCGGCGCTGGGTGACCGGCTGGGGCGGCGGCGGCTGTTCCTGATCGGGATCGCGGTCTTCACCGCCGCCTCCGCGGCCTGCGCCATGGCCACCGAGCCGTGGATGCTGATCCTGTTCCGGGCGATTCAGGGCTTCGGCGGGGCCGCGGTCATGCCGCTCTCGCTCACCCTGCTCTCGGCGCATGTGCCGGAGAAGATGCGCAGTGCCGCCATCGGAATCTGGGGCGGCATAACGGGTCTCGGTGTGGCGCTCGGCCCGGTGGTCGGCGGCGCGGTGGTGGACGGGCTGAGCTGGCAGTGGATCTTCTGGCTCAATGTCCCCGTCGGCATACTGGCGCTCCCGTTCGTGGCCCGCGTGCTCGGTGAATCCTTCGGTGGTGCACGGCGTTTGGATGTAGTCGGCCTGCTGCTCTCCGCCGGTGGCGTACTCGCGGTGGTGTGGGGCGTCATTCACGGTGCGGACGACGGCTGGACCTCGGCCCCCGTGCTGACCGGAATGCTCGGTGGCGCTGCGCTTCTCGCCGCGTTCATCGTCTGGGAGCTGCGGGTCGCCGAACCCATGCTGCCGCTGCGGCTGTTCCGTTCCCGTGGCTTCAGCGCCATCAATGCCGTGAACTTCGCCTTCTCGCTCGGCGTCTTCGGCTCGATCTTCCTGCTGTCGCAGTACTTCCAGGTGGTGCAGGGCTATACGCCGCTGGAGTCGGGTATTCGCACGATGCCGTGGACCATGGCCCCGATGGTGGTCGCCCCGCTCGCCGGGCTCATCGTCGACAAGGTCGGCCCCCGGGTCCTGGTGGTCACCGGCCAGATCTTCCTGGCCTCGGCGCTGGGCTGGATGGCCCTGATCGCCGATGTCGGCACCTCATACGGTTCGTTCGTGCTGCCGTTCATCCTCGGCGGCGTCGGCATGGGCCTGACCTTCGCCCCCGCCTCGACCGTGGTCATGGCCAGCGCCTCGGCGCAGGATCAGGGCATGGCCTCGGGTACCAGCAGCACCGTCCGTGAGGTCGGCGTCGCCATGGGCGTGGCGGTCCTGGCCTCGGTCTTCGCCTCGCACGGCGGTTACGGCACCCCGCAGACCTATGTCGACGGCCTGGCCCCCGCGGTCGCGGTCGGCGCGGTCATCGTCGCGGTCGGCGCGCTCATCGCCATCCTGATCCCCGCCCGCAAGACCATCGCGACCGTAACCGCCGGCCGCGCGGTCGAATTCGCGCACTGATCGATCAACCGACCGAACTCTCGGAGACCATCATGTTCGAGACTCTGCTCCTGCTCCTCGTCCCGACCCTGCTGTTCCGACTGCTCGGCGCGCTCGGCGCCACTCGCTTCGCCACCTGGCGAGTGGCGGCCGCGCACGGCCTGGCCTTCATGCTCCTGCTCACCGGCGCTTCGCATTTCGCGCCGGAGAGCGTGACTTTCATGCCCACCCACTCCGATTCGCTGCATATGCTCCCGTCCTGGATTCCCTTCCCGGACTTCACCATCTACCTGACCGGCGCACTGGAGTGGCTGGGCGCGCTCGGTCTGATCATCACCGCGACTCGCATGTGGGCGGGCACCGCCCTGGCCCTGCTGTTCGTGGTCATGCTGCCCGCCAATATCTATGCGGCGCTGAACAATATCGAGTTCGACGGCGCCGCGCCCACCCCGCTCTGGTTCCGCGTACCCGAACAACTGGTCTACATCGGCGTAGCCCTCTTCGCGGCCTTCGGCAGTGTCGCCGTCCGCCGCACCCTGATCCGTCCGCGCGTCGGAAGCCCGTCGCCACAGCTGTAGCCGTGCCTCCGCGAGCCCCTCTGCACCCCCGCCGATCCGTTATCGGCGGGGGTGAACTCGTGCCCGGGCCACACCGTAACCAGGGTGAAGGCGATTGGAGCGCGCATGAAAAACGGTGCCGCGGTGCGGCTGTACCTGAGAATCTTTCTGCTGACCGGCATCCCGTTCGGTGTCGTGATCGGACTCTACGATTCGATCACCTTCGCGGGCGGTACCGCCGCGATACTCGGCGGCGTGGTCACCGGCGCGATCTTCGGCGCACTCAGCGCGGGCTTCGGTGGCACCGGGCAATTGCGTGCGGCGCGCGCAGCCGTCTACACCGACGCGACCGATCTGCGATTGCCGCAGAGCGCGCGGATTCGCGTGGAACGCCCCGCGCCGCAGGCATATGCCCTCGCGCAGCAGGTGCTCCGCGCCCTCCCGGCGCGTATCACCGCCGAGGACGCGGTGCTCGGCAGGATCACCGCGCAAACCGGTATCACCTGGCAGAGCTTCGGCGAGAACATCGCCATCGCAATCGAATCCGATGGAGCGGACGCCGCCGAAGTGCTGGTCGAGGGTCGCCCTCGACTGCGCTTCACCGCCGTCGACTACGGCCTGGGCCGTCAACGCGTGGAGCGCATCGCCGCCAACCTCACCGATCTTGCCGCGCGCGGGCGCGCTCGACCTCGTTGATGTGCTGTTCGGTCCAGTTACGCAGGGCCGCAATGGGTTCGGCGAGGCTGTGACCCAGTTCGGTGAGTTCGTACTCGACCCGGGGCGGAATGGTGGGATGCACCGTGCGGGTCAGGAATCCGTCGGCCTCCAGGCTGCGCAGGGTTTGGGTGAGCATTTTCTGGGAGACGCCGCCGATGCGGCGGGACAGATCGGTATAGCGCATGGTGCCGTCCTGGCGCAGGGCGTCGATGATCAGGACCGTCCATTTGCCCGCGATGTGGTCGAGCACCTGGCGGGTGGGACATTTGGCGGAGTAGACGTCGGCGGGGAGGCCGGAGGATTCGACGAGCGGTATCACCTGAAGGAGAGTAGCGCACTAATTAGTGCCTACTTCACTGTAGAGAGTCACTCTCCGATAGTTAGTGGCATGAACACGATCTCAGTCGCCGAAGCCATCCGCACTCGCCGTACCGTTCGGCACTACCGCCCCGATCCGGTCGCCGCCGCCGATCTCGACACCCTTCTCGCACTCGCCATGGAGGCTCCGACCAGCTGGAATCTGCAGGACCGCAGCATTGTGGTGATCACCGATCAGGCGGGCCGGGACGGGCTGGCATGGGCCACGGGCGGGCAGCCGCAGCCGCAGGAGGCTCCGGTCATGCTGGTCTTCGTCGCGGAAACCCAAGCGTGGCAGGAGGATCGGGCCGATGTGTACGAGCAGGCTCGTCGCAATCACGCGTGGAGCGAGGAGTTCATCATCGGTTTCGCCGCCGCCTCGCGGGAATTCCAGCGGAGCCTGGCCGGCCGCGGGCTGCTGCGGGAGTACGCGGTGAAGGACGCCATGATCGCCGCGAGCTTCACCATGCTGGCCGCCACCGAACTCGGTTTGGCGACTTCGCCCATGAACGGCTGGGATGAGGACAAGGTGAAGAAGGTCATCGGTATCGAGGATCGACCGGACCTGTCCATCGCCCTGCTCATGTCCATCGGCTATGCCGCCGAGGAGCGGATTCACCCCGGTCGCCGGAGCGTAGCGCGCACGGTATTCCGCGAGACCTACCCCGCCGCGTGAGCGGCGAAGGTGGCGCGCACCACGCCGACGCGGTGCGCGCTGCCTGCGGGAAAAGCACGTGAACCGGGCTGAGTACAAGGCTTACGATTCGACCAGCAAGAATGGGGGAGGCAATCCGCCCGACCCGTACCAGCCAGGGGAGAGACGAAGCATCGTGGCCGACGATATCGACCGTGCCGAGCAGTCCGCGGCACTGACCGAGGAATCCCTCGCAGCCGCCGCCGAAGCCGCTGAGAAGGCGTTCGCCGCTGCCGCCGATCTGGACGCCCTGGCGAGCGCGAAAACCGAGTACATGGGCGGTAAGTCGCCGATCGCTCTCGCCCAGCGCTCCCTGGGCTCGCTGCCCAAGGAGGAGAAGTCCGAGGCGGGTAAGCGCGTGAATGTGGCGCGCCAGCGCGTCACCGCCGCCTTCGAGGCGCGCAATGCCGTCCTGCTCGCCGAGCGCGATGCCGCGGTGCTGGTGGCCGAGGCCATCGATGTCACCCTGCCCGCGCGCCGGGCCGCGGTCGGCGCGCGCCACCCCATCAACGCGCTGTCCGAGCGCGTCGGCGATGTTTTCGTGGCCATGGGCTGGGAGATCGCCGAGGGTCCCGAGGTCGAGACCGAGCACTTCAATTTCGACGCCCTGAACTTCCTGCCCGATCATCCGGCGCGCACCATGCAGGACACCTTCCATATCGCGCCGGAGGGTTCGCGGCAGGTGCTGCGCACGCACACCTCACCGGTTCAGGTGCGCTCCATGCTCTCTCGTGAGCTGCCCATCTATGTGGTGTGCCCGGGTCGCACGTTCCGCACCGATGAGCTCGACGCCACGCACACCCCGGTGTTCTCGCAGGTGGAGGGTCTGGCCATCGATAAGGGCCTGACCATGGCGCACCTGAAGGGCACCCTGGACCATTTCGCGCGGGCGCTGTTCGGACCGAACACCACCACGCGGATGCGGCCCAGCTTCTTCCCCTTCACCGAGCCCTCGGCCGAGGTCGATGTCTGGTTCGAGGACAAGAAGGGCGGGCCGGGCTGGGTCGAGTGGGGCGGCTGCGGCATGGTCAATCCGAAGGTGCTCATCGCCAGCGGTATCGACCCCGAGGTGTACAGCGGTTTCGCCTTCGGTATGGGCCTGGAGCGGACTCTGCAGTTCCGCAACGGCCTGCCCGATATGCGCGACATCGTCGAGGGTGACGTGCGTTTCACGCTGCCCTTCGGCATCCAAGCCTGACCCGACCACCCCTTAAACAAGGAAGCGAAACGTCAAGTGCGAGTAGCGCAGTCCTGGCTGACGGAAATCCTGCAGCGCACCACCCCCGGGTGGTCGGTGACGCCGGAGGAGCTCGACGCGGGGTTCGTCCGGGTCGGCCTGGAGGTCGAAGAGGTCGATCGGCTCCAGCGGGTGACCGGTGATATCGAGCATCCGCTGGTGGTCGGCCGCGTCGCCGAGATCACCGAGCTGACCGAGTTCAAGAAGCCGATCCGCTTCTGCAAGGTCGAGATCGGGCTGGGCGGGTCCGGGGGCGATCAAACACAGCTGCAGGAGATCGTCTGCGGCGCACGGAATTTCGCCGTCGGTGATCTCGTGGTCGTGGTGCTGCCCGGTGGTGAACTGCCCGGCGGTTTCAAGATCGCCTCGCGAAAGACCTACGGGCACACCTCCAATGGCATGATCTGCTCGGTCGCCGAACTGGCGATCGGCAAGGACCACAATGGGATCCTGGTGCTGGAGCCCGGCACCGCCGAACCCGGCGCGGACGCCAATGAGCTGCTCGGACTTGACGATACGGTCATCGAGCTGGCCATCACCCCGGACCGCGGCTACGCCTTCTCGGCGCGCGGGCTGGCGCGTGAACTCGCCTGCGGCTTCGACCTGGAATATCAGGATCCGGCCGTGCGACTGCTGCCCGACGCCGACGTCGAGGCGTGGCCGGTGCGCCTGGAACCCGAATCCCTGTGCACCCGTTTCGCGGTCCGCCGGGTCACCGGGGTCGATCCGAAGGCCATGAGCCCGTGGTGGTTGCAGCGCCGACTGTTGCTCTCGGGTGTGCGCCCGATCTCCCCGGCCGTGGACGTCACCAACTACGTGATGCTCGAACTGGGTCAGCCGCTGCACGCCTTCGACGCCGCCAAGGTGTCGGGCGGGCTGGTGGTGCGCCGCGCCAACAAGGGCGAGACGCTGCGCACCCTCGACGAGGTCGAGCGCACCCTCGACGCGGAAGACGTGGTGATCGCCGATGATTCCGGCGTCATCTCCCTCGCGGGCATCATGGGCGGTGCGAGCACCGAGGTCGGCGAGGAATCCACCGACATCATTCTCGAGGCCGCCACCTGGAACCCGATCGCCGTGGCCCGCACCGCGCGCCGGCACAAGCTGGGCTCCGAGGCCAGCCGTCGCTTCGAGCGCATCGTCGATCCCGAGGTGAACCTGGCCGCACTGGATCGCGCCGCCACACTGCTGGCCGAAATCGCCGGTGGCACGGTCGAATCCGTGCTCACCGATGTGCGCGTCCCGGTTCCGGCCGTCGCGCCGATCGCCATGAATATCGATCAGGCCGATCGCATCGCGGGAGTCCATTACGCGCCGGGTGCTTCCACCCGTCGTTTGCAGCAGGTCGGCTGCACCGTCGAGGTCGGCGTCAGCGAGGCCGGACACGGTCAGCTGATCGTCACCCCGCCGACCTGGCGGCCCGACCTGACCCAGCCCGCCGATCTGGTCGAGGAGGTGCTGCGCCTGGAGGGTCTGGACAAGATTCCGTCCGTGCTGCCCACCGCTCCGGCCGGTCGCGGTCTGACCGCCGAGCAGAAGCGCCGTCGTGCGATCAGCAAGGCCCTCGCATTCGAAGGTTGTGTCGAGGTGCCGACGCCGGTCTTCATGGCCCGCGACGTCTTCGACGTCTGGGGTCTGGACGCCGACGATCCGCGCCGCAACACCATGCGCGTGCTGAACCCGCTCGACGCCGACCGCCCGGAGCTGGCCTCCACCCTGCTGCCCGGTCTGCTGGAAGTGGCCGCGCGCAATATCTCTCGCGGTGAACGCGATCTCGCCATCTACGGCATCGCCCAGGTGGTGCGCCGCACCGAGCAGACCGGCCCGGTCGGCCCGCTGCCGGTGGATCGCCGCCCCACCGAGGACGAGATCAACGTCCTGCTGCGCTCGCTGCCCGAGCAGCCGGTGCATGTGGCCGCCGTGCTGACCGGTAAGCGTGAACCGCGCGGACCGCACGGCCAGGGTCGCCCGGTCGAGGCCGCCGACGCCTTCGCCCTGGTCGACGTGGTCGCCGAGACCACCGGTCTGGTCATCGAGCGGCGTGCGACGGCGTACCTGCCGTGGCATCCGGGCCGCTGCGCCGAACTGCTGGTGGACGGCACCGTCGTCGGTCACGCCGGTGAACTGCACCCCGCGGTCCTCGAGCGCTCGGGTCTGCCCCCGCGCACCTGCGCCGTGGTCATCAACCTGGACGCCCTGCCCCTGCACGAAAACCGTCCCGCCCCCGTGGTTTCCGCCTTCCCGGCGGTGCTCCAGGACGTCTCGGTGAGCGTGGACAAGGCCGTTCCGGCGGCTTCGGTGGAATCCGCATTGCGCACCGGCGCGGGCGAACTCCTGGAAAAGATCTCACTCTTCGACGTCTACGAGGGCGCACAGGCCGGTGAGGGCCGCAAATCCCTCACCTATGCCCTGCGTTTCCGTGCCACCGACCGCACCCTCACCGAGGATGAGGCCAGCGCGGCCCGCGACTCGGCGGTGGCTGCGGCGGCGGACGCGGTGGGAGCGGTTCTGCGCGGCTGATAGCTAGCTAGCATGCATGTCAGCTAGCTAGTTTGCTAGCACGCTAGGAGAGTCTCACGTAGCATGAGTGAATCACCTTGGTGATGGCTGAGAGGATGGAGCGCTGCTGTAACAGCGCCCCACCCGAATGGGCTACCTAGCCCGACTGATCAGTCGGATCAGGCACAGGACCCCGGCGACTGCGGCAGCGGCTACAGCAACCCATGCCCAGTTGTTCGGGGTTTCCTGCTTCTTCAGGGAGTGTTTCCCCATTCCCATCACCTCCTCCCTGGTGGGGCGACGAGGACCAGGCCAAGTCGCCACCCCCCTCGGGATGAGGTGCCATCACCATACTGGCTGGCAGGATTGCTGCGGGTTGCTTTGGCGGGGCGGGTTTTTCACTACCTTGCGGTCGGGTAAGAAGGGTGTATGCGGCATCCGGCGGAGACGATTCTCAATGTGCTGACCTACGTTCCGGGGGATCGGCGGGTGTATGCGACTCCGGAACAGTTCGGGGTGCCGTTCGAAGATCTGTCGTTGCGGACGGCGGACGGGGAGAGTATTAACGCCTGGTTTGTGCGGGCCGTGGGGAAACCGTTGGGGCACATACTGTTCGCACACGGGAATGGCGGGAATATCGGTGATCGGTCGCCGGTGCTGGCTTTGCTGGCGGCCGCCGGATTCGATGTGCTGATCTTCGATTATCGGGGGTACGGGGGTAGTAGCGGTCGGCCCAGCGAGCGGGGTACCTACCTGGATGCGCGAGCAGCGCGGGAGGCGCTGCTCACGCAATCCGGGGTGGAGCCGGAACGTGTTGTGTACCTTGGCAAATCGCTCGGCGGGGGAGTCATGCTGGAGTTGGCGAATGCTCATCCGCCCGCCGCGCTGATACTCATGTCGACGTTCACGGGATTGCGTGATGCGGCGCGGGCGGTGTACCCGTTCTTGCCGAAGATGTTCGTGCCCGACGCCTATCCGAGTGTGCGGCGGATTCGGGGGCTGCGGAGTCCGGTGCTGATCATGCACGGGGATGCCGATGAACTACTGCCGGTGCGGATGGGGCGCGAATTGTTCGCGGCGGCTCCGGAGCCCAAGGAATTGGTGATCTATCCGGGCGGTGCGCACAACGATATTGTGCTGAAACCGGGGTGGGCGAATACGGTGGCGGACTGGGCGGTGAAGGTATTGCCTACTGCGCGTTAGGGATTACTTGCGAGCGATATTGAGCAGGAATTCGGCATTGCCGCCGGTCTTGCGCAGACCGTCCAGCATCAGGTCCAGGGCGCGCTGATCATCGAGTTCGGAGAGCGTGCGGCGCAGTTTGCTCACAGCCGCGTGTTCGGCGGGGGTGTGCAGCAGATCGTCTCGGCGGGTGCTGGACCGGGCGATATCGACGGCCGGGTAAACGTGGCGGCTTGCGAGACCGCGGTCGAGTTTGAGCTCGGCATTGCCGGTGCCCTTGTACTCCTCGAAGATGACCGTATCCGCGAGCGAACCGGTCTCGACCAGTGCGGTGGCGATAATGGTGAGCGATCCGCCGTGCTCGATATTGCGGGCCGAACCCAGGAACTTCTTGGGCGGCAGCAGTGCGGTGGCATCCACGCCCCCGGACATGATGCGGCCCGACGCGGGTCCGGAAGTGTTGTAGGCGCGGGCGAGCCGGGTGAGCGAATCGAGTAGTACTACGACGTCGCGGCCCTCCTCGACCAGGCGCTGTGCGCGTTCGATGGCCAGCTCCGCGAGCGCGGTCTGCTGGGCGGGGGAGTGGTCGAAGGTGGCGGCGATGACCTCACCGGGAACGCCGCGGGTGAATTCGGTGACCTCCTCGGGGCGTTCGCCGATCAGCACCAGCATGAGATGCGCCTCCGGGTGATTGGCGGCGATACCGTGCGCGATCGCTTGCAGCACAGAGGTTTTGCCCGCCTTGGGCGGTGCGACGATGAGTGCGCGCTGCCCCTTGCCGATCGGCATGATCAGGTCGGTGACCCGGGTGGTGAGCTTGTTCGCCGTGGTCTCGAGCCGCAGCCGCTCATCGGGGTGGATGGGGGTGAGGTCCGCGTAGCGCGGACGGGATTTTGCTTCGGCGACGGGACGTCCGTTCACCGTATCGACCCGAATGAGCGGAGCGAGCTTGCCGCCCTTGGCATTCGGTTGTGCCAGTCCGGCGATGTCATCGCCGCGGCGCAGTCCGTGTTCGCGAATCAGATTGTTCGGGACATGGACGTCACCCGGTCCGGGCAGATATCCACCGTGGCGAAGTACCGCCGTATGTCCGGTGATATCGAGGATTCCCGTTGCGGGAGAGAGTGTTTCGATGACCTCGAGGCCGAGGTCGGGATTGATGGTGGTCATGCGGGTTCTCCTGAGGAAGATATGGTGAACCGAGTTCGGCTATACGACAGCGCAGGAGCTGGATCGACAGCCGTCAGGCTGGATTCGAACTCGGGAGGGAAGAAATCCGGAGGGAGGGACTGACGTCAACCTGCATCCTCGAGACTGCGACTCCATCACCGTACGCCCCGTTCGAAATCCGTGCAAGAGCGGGGGTGGAACAGGGCCCGTGACCGGGGCGAACGCTCAGGCGGGCAGGCCGGTGATGATCGGCAGCAGGTAGCGGTGCGCGAATTCCCTGAGCTGTGAATCGGTCTCGAGCTCGAGGGCGGCTTTGGGTAGCAGGATCAGTGAATGCACGATGCGGCAGGCGATTTCGGCGCGTGCGGTGAGATCGCTTGCGGGAGCAAGGAGTTCGCGATCGACGGCGCGTTGCAGGGCATGTGCGGTGGCGGCGACCGCCATGGTGAAGATATCCGCCCCGTCCACGCTGAGCTTCATGACGACCCGTTCGGGCTCGAGCATCAGCATGCGTTCGGCGACCGGGTGCGCGCGCCAGCGCTGCAGCACCGTCATGAACATATCGGTGACGAGGTCCTCGATATTCCCGTGTCGTTCGGGAATGAGCGCCAGCTCGGCCAGGACCAGGGCAACCTCGCGGCTGAAGACCGCGGTCACCAGATTGTCGCGGGAGCCGATCCGGCGGTAGACGGTCACCCGATCCACGCCCGCCTCCCGGGCGACGTCCTCGATGGTCGTCTTCTTCACTCCGACCCGCTGGAACTGGAGCAGGGCGGCGTCGAGAATCCGGGTGTTGTCATCGGCCGTGGCACGGCTGGACTGGGGTTTCGACGCGGTCGGCACAGTTCAACGCTAGCAAATCGAACGAGTGGTGCAACATTTGACTAGATTTTGTTGCGTGCAACATTGCCATGGAATTTGTTGCACTGTACCGTCGGGTCATGGTTGAGCAGGACGGCGCAAAGACGCGCCAGTACCGTGAGCAAGCGCATGCCATCGCCGCCCGCGATGTGCACTTCGACTTCGAATCCGTTCCGCTGCACTACATTCCGGGTGAGGTGCTGGCCACCCACATTGTGAACGTCATGCACCTGGTGCTGCCGGAGGGTGAGCGGGCCATGGCCGGGGCGCTCGCCGAGGCACTGCCGTATATCGACGACGACCGGCTGCGCGAGGAGGTCACCGGCTTCGTCGGCCAGGAGTCCATGCACGCCAGCAGTCATGAGGGCGCACGTAACCACCTGCGCGATATCGGCCTCGATGTCGACTCGTACGTGCGTGCCATCGCCTGGCTCGTCGACCGCGTTCTGGGCGACCACGGCCTCACCGGCCGGGCACGGGAGGAGTGGCTCAAGGAGCGACTCGGCCTGTTCGCCGGTATGGAGCATTACACCGCGGTCCTCGGCGAATGGCTGCTGGAAGCCGATGTGCTCGAGTCCAAGGGTATGCACCCGACCATGCTCGATCTGGTGCGCTGGCACGGGGCCGAGGAGGTGGAGCACCGCAGCGTCGTCTACGACGCCTACATGCACGTGGACGGCGGATATGCCCGCAAGGCCCGTACGGCTCTGCTGGCCAGCGCCACCCTGCTCCCGCTCTTCATCGTCTCGACGGGCTACCTGTACCGCAAGGATCCGAGCCCGGACAAGGGCCGTTTCTGGGGACTGCAATTCATCAATGCGACGCGACGCGGCGTAATCCCCAGCTGGACAGTCTTTTTCAAGGAGATCCCGCGCTATCTGCGCCCCGGCTTTCACCCTTCGCAGCTCGGCCCGATGGATACGGCGCTGCGCTACCTCGCCCATTCCCCCGCTGCCCGCGGGGCCGACTCATGACCGCCCCCTCGGCATCCCGGCATGTTTTCGGCCGGGATGCGCACACCCCGGCCGTAGGTCTCCGGCTACTGGGCGGCGTGCTGGACGCGTACCTGAAGCTTTTCGTCAGCGGTCCGGCCGCGCCTGTGCTGTCGCGTCCTAATCCGGTGCGGCGCAGCGGATTCGAAATAGATGTGGTGGTCGGAGAACGGATCCGCGAGGCCGATGATGTGGTGAGTCTGACGCTGTACCGGGCGGGCGGTGGGCCGCTCCCGGTTTGGCGGCCCGGTGCGCATGTGGATGTGTTCCTGCCCTCGGGACGGCACCGGCAGTACTCGCTGTGCGGTGATCCGGCGGACCGGGATCGATATCGCATCGCGGTCCGCCGGATTCCCGGCGGCGCCGGGTCGGCGGAGCTGCATGATGCGTTGCGGGTCGGGGACCGGCTGCGAATTCGCGGTCCGCGCAATGCCTTCACGCTGGTGGACGCGCCGTCCTATCTGTTCCTGGCGGGCGGCATCGGTATCACGCCGATCCTGCCCATGGCGCGGGCGGCGGGCGCACGCGGACAACTCGTGTACACCGGGCGCTCGCGGGCGAGCATGCCGTTTCTGAACGAGCTCGGCTCTGCCGAAATCGCGTCTGCGCGAATACTTCCCGATGACGAGTGCGGTGCCCCGGAGGTAGCGTCCATTCTCGCCACCGCCGAACCCGGTGCGGCCGTGTACGTCTGCGGTCCGCCGCCCATGCTGGCCGCCGCACAGCGGTGCCTGTTCGAGCTGAATCCGACCGGATCGCTGCATACCGAACGATTCTCGGCGCGGCCGGTGCTGGACGGACGCGAGTTCGATCTCACCTTGGCGCGCACCGGAACCACCCTGCGGGTCGGTGCCGAGGAGACCGCGCTGGCCGCCGTCCGGCGCGCGCTGCCCGATGTTTCGTACTCCTGTCAGCAGGGCTTCTGCGGCTCCTGCGAGGTGGGCGTCCTGTCCGGGGCGGTCGATCATCGTGATCGCCTGCTCACCGAATCCGCACGGGCGCGACGCATGCTGCTGTGCGTCTCGCGCGCGGCGGGCGATCAGCTCGTGCTCGACCTGTGATCTCGAAGGGAATACAGCGGTAATGACCACAGTGGTCGAACACACGCCCATCGCCATTGTCGGCGCGGGCTTCGGCGGTATCGGATTGGCGATCAAGCTGCGGGAGGCCGGATTCGAGGAGCTGGTCATTCTCGAGCGCGCGCCTGATCTGGGTGGGACCTGGCAGGCCAATACCTATCCGGGCGCCGCGTGCGATGTGCCCTCGCATCTGTACAGCTTCTCGTTCGCGCCGAATCCGAACTGGTCCAGGACCTATGGCCGGCAGCCGGAGATTCTGGAGTATCTGCGCACCGTGGCCGTCGAGCATGATGTGCTGCGGTATATGCGTTTCGGCGTCGAGCTGTTGGATGCGCGCTGGGACGGGGAGGAATCCCGCTGGCGGATCGAGACGAGTGACGGCCCGCTCACCGCGGACTTCCTCATCTCCGCGACCGGTGTCTTCGCCGAGGCCAAGTATCCGGATCTGCCCGGCTTGGATACCTTCGAGGGCAAGACATTCCACTCCCTGCACTGGGATCACGAGCATGATCTGACCGGTGAGCGGGTCGCGGTCATCGGCACCGGCGCGTCGGCGGTGCAGTTCGTACCGGAGATTCAGCCGCTGGTGGACAGGTTGCTGCTGTTCCAGCGGTCCGCGCCGTGGATCGTGCCGCGCCTGGACCGCGCCACATCGGGCCTGGAACGCTATGTCCTGGAGCGTATTCCACTGGCACAGCGGCTCATTCGCGGTGGCTTCTACTCCGCGATCGAGGGCTTCGGGCTGATCTCGCTGGTCGATCAGCGCTTCCGGCACCCCTATGAGGCGCTGGCGCGGTGGCAACTGTCGCGCCAGGTGCGCGATCCGGCGCTGCGGGCCAAGCTGCTGCCCGACTATGTCATCGGTTGTAAGCGCGCCATCTTCTCCGATGCCTATCTGCCCGCGCTGGACAAGCCCAATACCGAGGTGATCACCGACGCCATCGCCGAGGTCCGGCCGCACTCGATCGTGCTGCGCGATGGTACCGAGCATGCGGTCGACACCATTGTCTTCGGCACCGGATTCACCTCCATCCCAACGGCTTACGACCGCTTCATCGGCTCCGACGGTCGCAGCATCGCCCAGCTGTACGACAGGGAGCCGCAGAGCTATCTGGGTGTCGCGGTGGCCGGGTTCCCGAACTTCTTCTGCACCCTCGGCCCGTTCGGGGCGGCCGGGAACCAGTCGGCTATCTTCATGATCGAATCGCAGATCACCTACATCGTCGATGCGCTGACCATGTTGCGCCGCAAGGGGGCCCGCCGAGTGCAGGTGCGTCCCCGCGCCCAGCAGGCTTTCCTCGCCGAAATGGCTTACCGCAGTACGACGACCGTCTGGCTCACCGGGGGATGCCAGAGCTACTACACCACCGCCGACGGCCGCAACGCCGGGTTGTATCCGAACTGGAGTTTCGAATATCGCCGTCGCACGGCGAGATTCGACAGCGAGAACTATGAGGTGACGCGATGATGACGCGACTGCTGGGCCTACTGTCTCCCGAGCGCCCCGGTCACCGGGTAGCCGGACAGACCGTGCTCATCACCGGGGCCGGGCAGGGCATCGGCCACGAACTCGCGGTGCTGCTGCACGAGCGGGGCGCGCGGGTGGTGCTGGTCGATATCGACGGTCATGCCGTGGCGGCCATCGCACATCGCCTCGGTGACCGCGCCCTGGCCGTCACAGCCGATGTCACCGATCGAGAAGCCATGCGCCAGGCCGTGATTCGCACCGTCGCACACTTCGGCACCTTGGATGTGGTGGTGGCGAACGCCGGTGTGGTACCGCGCCCGGCGACCCTGCGCATAATGGACGGCGCCGATTTCGATCGCGTTATCGACATCAATCTCACCGGCGTGTTCAATACCGTGCGACCGGCGCTCGACCACATCGTCACCGCGCACGGGCACGTCGTGGTGATCTCCTCGTGCGCCGCGTTCGCACCGGGGATGGCGGGTGCGCCGTACATGATCAGCAAGGCGGCCGTGGAACAGCTCGGTCGGGCCCTGCGCGTGGAGCTGGCCCCCTTCGGCGCCACGGCCGGGATCGCGTACTTCGGCATCGTCGACACCGATATGACCCGCGCGACCCTGGACCGCGATGAACTCGGCCGCGACCTGGACGATCTGCTGCCCTGGCCGCTCAACGTGCGCATTACCGCCGCCCGTGCCGCGGAGGTGATCGCCGACGGTATCGAGCGGCGCGCGGCTCGCACCATCGCACCGCTGGGGTGGGAGCCGTATGCCCTGTTCCGGGGCCTGGTGAATGTGGTGCTGGATCGCGCACTCGCCGCGGACCCCCGGGTGCACGATCTGGTGCGCCGGGCCGAACAGCGCCGGGTGCGTTCATAGCCGATGCGGTCGGATCTGTTCGCTGTCGAAAACCCGGGCGCTCCGGATAAATAGGCAGGCAAGCCGCATTTCGGGCATGTCGCCCGGACCGCTGCGTAGCCTGGTTCCCATGAGCGATGCCAAGGATTTCGGATCGGAATTGGCGGGGCTGTCGGACGCCGAGTTGGCGGCCGTGGTGGTGACGGCCACGCAGGGGCGCGCGGGACTGGCCGCATTGCACGCGGTGGCCGAGTCGGTGGCGGCCACCCTCGGTCATGCACCGAATGTGATCGATGTGACTCCGGACACCGACGAGGAGGCGTTCGCACCGCCGCCATCTGTCTCGGACACATTCGAGCAGGTCGGGGGCGGTCCGGTGGTGACCGGAGTGCCGGTACCTCCGGCGGGTATACCGACCGCTCCGGGGATCGGCGGTTATACCGGCTCCGGCGTCCCTACTTTCGAGTCAGTTCGCGATAAGGTCGAGCAGCGCTACGGCACCGCACAGGGGATGGGCGAGCTCGATCGGCAGACACCCGTGGGTCGTAGCGTCGAGGAACAGTGGGACGCGCGGGAGAAAGCCGCGCGGGAGCGTCTGGAACAGATTCGAAAATCGGTGCACGGCAACGATTCCGACTGAACTCGGCGGTCCCTTCTTGATGATGGGTGGAACCCGATGACCGAGCCGCGCGAAATCGCCGAACGACTGCTCGACCTGCAAGTGGACTTCGTACTCGCCGAGGTGACCGGCGATCGCTTCGCCGAGGTGATCGGCCGCGATGTGGAGGCGGTGATCGGCGTCGCCGACACCATTATCTTCCGCGATGTGGTCGAGATCGATCAGGCCAAGGAAACCGTCGCCGATGTGATCAATCTGATCGGTGGCAGCCCGGTACTGGGTGAAATGGTCGGCGCGCTGGCCAATTCGCTGTACACCGATATCGCCAGCAATAACGACTACACCCTCGGTGACGTGGTGGAGCGTGAGCCGGTGGAACAGCTGCTGGAGAAGATCTTCGGCATGCATCAGGCGCAGGAGCGCATCCTGGAGCGGCTCACCGAAAGCCCGCTCATCGCCACCGTCGCCGCGAAATTCGTCGACAAGCTGATCGACGACTTCATGGAGAGCAATCGCCAGATGGCGAACAAGATCCCGGGCGTGGGCTCGCTGGTCTCGTTCGGCACCTCCGCCGCCAAGCAGGCCCGTAAGGCCGCCGAGAAGGCCACCGGTGACGGCACCTTCCTCGGTGAAATGGCCGGTAAGGGCGCGCAATTCGCGCTCAAGCGGACCAATAACGCGATTCGCGAAATGCTGCGGGACGCGCCCGTGCACGATGCCGCCATGGAGTTCTGGGATCTGCACGCGGGTGAGCCCGTGAGCGGATTGCGCGAATACCTCTCGCAGCAGGAACTGCACGATCTCGCGCTGATCATCTACCGCATCGCGCTCACCACGCGCGAGAAGGAGTACTTCGGCGTCCTGGTGGATCAGGGGGTCGAGGTGTTCTTCGAGAAGTACGGCGATCACACGCTCGCCGGGCTGCTGCCCGAGCTCGGACTCTCCGGCGCGGATATCGGCCGCGAGATTCTGCGCTACGGTCC
Source organism: Nocardia sp. NBC_01503 (assembly GCF_036327755.1). Lineage (NCBI taxonomy): Bacteria > Bacillati > Actinomycetota > Actinomycetes > Mycobacteriales > Nocardiaceae > Nocardia > Nocardia sp. NBC_01503. Next base: position 7,903,071 of record NZ_CP109596.1, on the reverse strand, counting down.
GGCCGTGGTTGCGGCCGCCAAGCGTAATGGTGTGCTGGCCAAGCTGATTCGTGAGCGTCTGGAGCCGTTCTTCCTCTCCGACGAGGTCATCGCCGTACTGGCGGAGGCCACCAAATAGCAGCTCGGCGCCCGGGCTCGCCCGGGTGCCACCAACACTGGAGGCGCAATGAAACTACCGATCACCGGTGAGCGCCTCACAGTGTTGTCGCCCGGCCCCTACGTAATCATCTTGGGCGCGGGTGTTTTCGAGATTCACATCGAGGGCGAGCTGGTGGTGCATCGCGCCGCCGGTTCGACCTCGCACCGGCTCGCCGGAGAGGCGCGCCCGGAGGATCTGTCCACCGCGGTGGATGGCGTAATCGTCGCCGCCACAGTCGAATCCAGGGGCGAGCTACGCATCGACCTGGATTCCGGACACCGCATCGTGGTGGAGCCCGACCAGTACTTCGAGGCCTGGCATGTGACCGATCCCGGCCGCTATCTCGTGGCGTGCATGCCGGGTGGCGAATTGGCCGTGTGGTCCCCGGAGCCCTGAAATCGTGTGCCCGGTTCCTGTCCCCGGTCGCGGATAAATTCGCTATCTCCCTGCGGCTCAGCCTGTTAGCGTTGATCTCACCGACGACGAAAGGAATGGCGATGACCGGCAGCACCACCTCCGAACGCTATTCCTATGAGTCATCAGAGCGCTGACCGCGCTCCGACTCTTTCGTATTCACACCATCGCGGGGGCGCGGAGCCTGGTGGCTCAGCCTGTCTGTAAAACAGGTGCGCGAGCAGGTAGGTTCGATCCCTACCGCCCCCACCGCATTTCGCGTTTCGCGAAAGTGCGGCGCAGTCGCTCTGCTGGTAACGGGCAGCCTGACTTTCACTCAGGACCTCCGTCGGTTCGATTCCGACCTGCGTCACGGCCTCGTGCTCCGCTGGATTGGGCGCCCTGGTTCTCAGCCAGGACTACGCGGGTTCGATTCCCGCCGGGGTCACCATTTTTCACCATGGAAAGCAATGCGGACCGGCGTCCGCCACCGCCTCGAAAACGGCAGGTCCTCCGGGAGGGGGATGGGGGTCGGCACCTCTGCTTTCCGCCAGGTATCACCCGGAAATCGGGGCACCCGTGCCGTGTCGGCGCGTACCCGCCGGGGGTTCCCATGCGGACATGGCGGCGGTGGCGACGGCTTCCAGGTCGGCGCGGGAACACCTACCACTGGGCGGGTGTGCCGTGACCGCGGTGTTCTTCACCTCGACCAAGACGGTCGCGCCGGTTGTGGCCGAGGTCGCGGCGACGGCCGGGTGATCACTTCCCGGTGGCTCGGCTCAGGACGGCCACGGGGAATTCGCGGGGGCTCAGGGCGCGGTAGGTGGCGAAGTCCGGGTACCCGGCTACCAGTGTGCGCCAGTGCTTTTCGTACTCTTCGTCGTCGGTGACGATGCGGACGTCGACGGGCCAGGTGTCGGGGCCGACCTGGACTCGGGCGGTGGGTTGGGCGGCGAGGTTGTGCCACCAGTTGGGAGTGCCGGGATGGCCCCCGTTGGAGCCGCAGACCAGGATGTCATCGCCGTCGCGGACGAGCATGAGCATGACGGGGCGGGGTTCGCCGGATTTGCGGCCGGTGACGATGAGTTGGAAGACGGGTTTGCCCTGGAGTTTGTTGCCGCGGGTGCCGCCGGAGCTGGTGTAGACGCGGCTGTTGCGGCGCGCGAAGGCGCGGGCGGCGAAGCCCAGGTAGATGCTGGAGTAGTGGTTGAACCGGCCGCTCAGGGTGAGGTTGCCGGATTCGGAGGACTTGCCTGCCATCTGTTTTCCCATGCTCTGCCCGTTGTGTCGCGGCTCACTTTACATGGTGTCCAGTGAGTCGCCGGGGCTCAGGGTTTCAGCTTTCGACGTGGTGCCGATCAGTTCACGCAGGGGATGCTGCCGCCGATGGTGGTCGTCACCGGCTTGCCGTTGTCGGGAATATTCGAGGTGCTGGTGGCCGCGGACTTCGACGTGGTGGTGGTCGTCGTGGTCGAGCTGGTGGCGGTGGGATCGAGCGTCTCGGGAATCTCGAAATCGGTGCCCAGCACCAGCCTTATCTGCCCGGACCCGAGCGTGGTGGACGCGGCGGGGGTGACACTGCCGCCGAGCATATCGGCGAGCGACTGGGCGTCGGTATCGGCTCCCGCGCCGTAGTAGAGCACGGTCGAGGTCCCATCCGAATAGGTGGCATTGCCGATGTCGCCGGGCGTGAATCCCTTGTCGCCCAGGCTCTTCGACACCTTGGCGGCCATACCGGGCGTCCCGGTCGCATTCACCACATCCACGGTCGAGGTGGGTGTGGTGCGCGGTGCGGCGGCGACGGTCGGCTGCTCCACTCCGAACGCGGCGCGCACCTCTTTCTTGATGGCGGCCGGATCGATGATGTTCACATCTTGGCCGTCGACGGTGTCGTAGCGCAGTACCGGCAGCGTCCGGAACTCCACCGACGGCGAATCGGCGCGCCCCAGTGTGGTGATGAAATCGGTGAGGCTCCAGCCGTCCGAGAGCACCACATCGCGGTGCGCCACATCCATCAGCGCCTTCATCTTGCCGATATTGGTGATGGTCCCGGAGTCCTTGAGCTGTTTGGAGACCGAGGTCAGGAACGCCTGCTGGCGATGCGTGCGGTCGAGGTCGCCGTTCTCCAGCCCATGCCGCTGCCGCACGAAGGACAGCGCGTTGGCGGCGTCGAGGTGCTGTGGCCCGGCGGGGAATACGGCACCGGAGAAGTAGCTGTCGTCGACGGCGTGATTGAGGCACACATCGACCCCGCCGAGCGCGTCGGCCAGATGGTAGAACCCGACCAGCGATACCTCGGCGAAGCGATTGATCGGCACCCCGGTGAGTGATTTGACCGCCTGCACGATCGAGGCGCGCCCGGCCTCGCGGCCCTGGCGCTCCAGCTCGTTCTTATCGGTCATGCCCTGCGCCTTGAGCTTCTCCTCGGCGTAGAACTTCTTGAGGCCGTACGCCTCTTTGATCTTGATGTGGTCGTATCCGGGAATCCCGCTGGCGGGCACATAGTCGTCGCGCGGAATCGAGAAGGCGACGATCGTCTTCAGATCCTTCGGAATGTGCACCAGGATCAGTGAATTGGCGTTGTATCCGCCCTCGGAGCCGTCACCGGCGTGCAGCTGATCGAGAATGTCCTTGGGCAGATCATTGCCATTGAGATCTTTGCGGGTGTCCAATCCGATGAGCAGAATATTGACATCACCGCCCAGCGAGGCTCGATCCTCCTCGGAGATGACACCGGTCTTGGTGAACCCGTTGTCCAGGCTGGTCTCCCCGTACCAGGCGACCCCGGTCACCCCGATGACGCCGACGGCGAACAGTGACATGAGCCCGCGCCCGGCATAGCGCATGCGATGGCTCTCGCCGGAGCGGCGATGCGAAATCGGCCCGGCCCGCCGGGTACGGCGCGGCTCGGGCGTAGGCGTCTGCGCGGCTCCGTGAACCCCGCCGGAGCGGTAGACGGGCAGCTGCTCGGTGTCGTCGTCGTACATGGCTCTGTCGAGTCTGCCGGAGCCCTCCCGACTTGTCACAACGTGCGGGCTCCGGTCTCAGCCGCGTCTCAGTTTTCGACGATGGCGACGGCGTCGATCTCGACCAGCATTTCCGCGCGCGGCAGGCCGGTGAAGACGGTCGTGCGACTGGGCAGCACACCGCCGAGCGTGTACTTGGTCACGAAATCGCCATAGGCGTCGTTCATGATCGGGAAGTCCTCGCGCTTGGTCAGATAGACGCGCAGCATCACCACATCGTCGAAGCTGGCGCCGCTCGCCTCGACAATGGCCTTCACGTTCTCCAGGGTGCGGGTGGTCTGTGCGGCCACATCACCCGGATGGAGGTACTCATTGGTGACGGGGTCGACCGGACCCTGTCCGGAGACCTGGACGAACGGACCCTTGCGCACACCCTGGGAGAAGGTGTGCGCGGGTGCGGGGGCCTTATCGGTGCGGACGGCGATCTTCTCGGTCATGAACGGCCTTTCATTTCTCGGGGGTGGGGCTCCAGCCCAGTTCGGTGGAGACGGCATCGGCGGCGGCGCGCACCCGCGGCAGCATGGCGAGCACCTGGTCGTGGTCCAGCAGCATGTCCGGCACCGACATGGACAGTGCGGCGACGACCGCGCCGGTGCCATCGCGAATCGGGACGGCGACGCAGTTGATGAAGCTCTCGTGCTCCTCGTGGTCCTCGGCATACCCTTGGGCCGCAACGAGTTCCAGCTCGGCGAGGTACTGCTCGGGAGTGCGGATGGTGCGGTCGGTGAAGGCTTTGTACTCGAGGCCCTCGGCGAGCTTGCGCCACTGTTCGCGCGGCAGAGCCGAAACCAGCACCTTGCCGACCGCGGTGCAGTGCAGGGCGGCGGGACGGCCTATGCGCGAATACATTCGGACGCTGTGCGTGGCATCGAGTTTGTCGATGTACACCGCCTCACCCGATTCATAGGTGGCCAGGTGCACGGTCTGACCGGTCGCGGCATTGAGCGCGGCCAGGTGCGGTCGCGCCGCGGTGCGGACATCCCGGCCCTCGAGTGAGCGATTGGCGAGCTCGAAGAGCTTGGAGCCCAGTCGATATCGATGCTCGCTGTCGTGGGTGACGAAGCGTTCGCCCTCCATGGTCTGCAGTAGCCGCAGCACGGTGGATTTGTGTACCCCGAGCTGGCCGGCCAACTGGTCCAGGGATTTCGGCTCCTCGCCGAGTTGGGTGAGGATGGTGAGGGCGCGCAGCAGGCTCTGGCTCATGAGCTGACATTCTCGGGGATGGGCTGGGCCGGGCTGTAATTCAATTCCGCCCATTCGGAAACAGTGGCGGCGGAGCGGGATTCGAGCATGTGCAGCGGGGGCAGTTCGGCGACGTCGCCGGTACCGGTCAGCGCGGCCGCGGCGCACAGGTGTCCGAAGCGCAGTAGCTGTTCATGGGGGCGGCCCTGTAGCAGCGCGGCGAGGTAGCCGCCGGCGAAGGCATCGCCCGCGCCGATGCGTTCGGTGACGCGCAGGCGCAGCGCGGGCACCTCGAGGGCCTCATCGCCGATATAGCCGGTCACCGAATGTCTGTCGTTCTTGACGATCAGATGCCGGGGTTCGGGGAAGAGTGCGCGCAGCTGCGCGGCCCGGCCCACCCCGAAGACCTCCAGGGCCTCGTCCGCGCCGAGGAACACCACATCGCTGCGGCGGATATGGCGGGCCAGGATCTCCGCGGCGGGCTCATCGCGCCGCTCCCACAGGGCCGGGCGGAAATTCAGGTCGAAGCTGATCAGCCGCTGCTCGCGCGGTCGCGCCAGCAATGCCTCGGTGAACGCGGTTGCCGAGGGTGACAGTGCCGGGGTGATACCGGTGAAGTGCACAAGATCGGCGGTGTCGAGCAGCCTTGCCGTGATGGCGAGATCGCGCGGTCCGAGGGCGCTGGCGGCGGAACCGGTGCGGTAGTACAGCATTCGGCTCGCCCCGGCGGCCAGGTCGTCCGGGCGGGTGGAGCCGCTACCGCGTTCCTTGACGTACATACCGGTCGGCCGGGCCGGATCGATGGTGACGGCGGAGGTGTCCACCCCGCGCTCGGCCAGATGCCGCACCAGATAGCGGCCGAAACCGTCATCGCCGACCCGTGAGACCCAGGCTGTCGGAACGCCGAGCTGTGCGAGCACGGTGGCCACATTGGCCTCGGCTCCACCGGCCCCGCGCTCGAAGGTGTGCGAATCCTCCAGCGGGCCGGGCTGCGCAATGAGTACGGCGAGTCCCTCACCGATGGTGACCGCGCGTCGGGTCGCCTGGATCACACCAATCTCCTTCGAGTGGTTGCGGCTTTCGGCCATGGCATGCAGAATAACCACGGCGAACACAATACGCAACAATCGTTGCAGATTATGCAATGCCTTTAGGCTATGAATCGGCCGATCGGATTCGGAAGGAGCGTCGTGGCCCTCGACAACGATGTCGTCGCAGCACTGCATGACCGGAGGCTGGGAGCGGAGCACAAATCGCTCCCGCCCACCGCCTGGGGGCTGACGGTGCGCGAGTATCTGGCCACCGCACCGTATTTGGACCAATTGCAGACCCCGGTGCTGACCGTGGACCGCTCGGCCGTGGACTCGAATCTCGCCGTCATGGCGCAATGGGCTGCCGCGCACGGGGTTCGGCTGGCACCGCACGGCAAGACCACCATGTCACCGCAGCTGTGGGGTGAGCAGCTGGTGGCCGGGTCGTGGGGGATCACCCTCGCCACCGGATGGCAGGCACAGGTGGGTCGCTGCTTCGGTCTCGACCGCATCATGCTGGCCAATGCCCTGGTCGACCCGGCCGGATTGACTTGGGCGGCAGCTGAATTGGCGCGTGATCCCGACTTCGAGCTGTACAGCTGGGTCGATGGCGTCGGAACCGTCCGGGAGATGGAGCGGCACCTGCGATCCGCGCCCGCCGGGGTGCGACTCTCGGTACTGGTGGAACTCGGTGGGCCGCACGGCCGTACCGGGGCGCGCACGCTGACCGAGGCGCATGAGATCGCCGACGCCATCCACGAGTCGGATCGGCTGATTCTCGCCGGTGTCGGCGGTTACGAGGGTGCGCTGGCGCACGACCGCACCCCGGAAGGTCTTGCGGCCGTTCGTCATTACCTCGACGAGATGGGCGTCCTGCACAAGGAGCTGGTCGCACGGGGCCGCTACGCGGGCCGCGCGATCATCACCGCCGGTGGCAGTGCCTATCCCGACCTGGTGGTGGAGCGACTCGCCGGACTCGCGGATGAACAGGGCGCACACGGGGTTCCGACCACCGTGCTACTGCGCTCGGGCGCCTATGTGATCCACGATGACGGTTTCTACTCCGGCATTTCCCCGCTCACCGCGGGCGGTGCGTCGTTGACCGGCGATGCCCGCCCATTGCGTTCTGCCATGCACGGCTGGGCGCGCTGCGTCTCCCGGCCGGAGCCCGGCCTGGCGCTGCTCGACGCGGGTAAACGGGATCTGCCATTCGATGAGGGGCTGCCGGTCCCGCAACTCGTTGCGGGACCGGCGGTGAAACCACTGCCCGAGGGCGCGACGGTCACCAAACTCAATGATCAGCACGCCTTCCTGCGTTGGAACGGCGGCGATGCCGAATCGGTTCCGGCGGGTGCGGTGGTGCGACTGGGGCTTTCGCATCCGTGCACGGCCTTCGACAAATGGCGGCTCATCCCGGTGATCGATGACGCGGGGGCCGAACGGCCGCGCATCGTCGACTTCCTGCACACCTTCTTCTGAGCGGACTGCCATGGCCGACTTACTGATTCGTGATATCGACATATTCGACGGCACCGGTGCGGACCGCTTCCGGGGCGATGTGCTGGTGGACGGCGGGCGGATCGTGGAGATCGCCGCGCCCGGTACGCTCACCGAGGCCGATCGCATTGTCGATGAGGGTGAAAGTCTCGCGCTGGCACCGGGTTTCATCGATATGCACGCACATTCGGATCTGCATCTGCTGACCGAGCCGGGGCATTTCCCGAAGCTGAGTCAGGGCATCACCACCGAGGTCATCGGGCAGGACGGGTTGTCGTACGCGCCCATCGACGATGCCGCGCTCGCGGTGGTGCGCCGTCAGATCGCCGGCTGGAACGGCAATCCCGCCGAGCTCGACTTCTCCTGGCGGACCGTCGCCGAGTACCTGGATCGCCTCGACTCGTCGGGCATCACGCCCAATGCCGCGTATCTGGTGCCACAGGGCACCCTGCGGTTGATGGTGGTGGGCAGCGAGAAGCGCGCTGCCACATCGGACGAAATCGACCGTATGCGTGCGCTGCTCGCGCAGGGTTTGGCCGAAGGCGCGGTCGGCATGTCCAGCGGGCTCACCTACACGCCCGGAATGTACGCGGACACTTCGGAACTCGCCGCACTGTGCGAGGTCGTCGCCGAGCACGGCGGCTTCTACGCACCGCACACCCGCTCCTACGGTGCGGGCGCGCTGGAGGCGTACGCCGAGATGATCGAGCTGTCCCGCCGCACCGGCTGCGCCCTGCACCTGACCCACGCCACCATGAACTTCGGCGTGAATCGCGGCCGCGCACCGGAATTCCTCGCCATGGTCGACAAGGCCCTGACGGACGGCTGCGATATCAGCCTCGACACCTACCCGTATCTGCCCGGCAGCACCACACTCTCGGCGCTGCTGCCCAGCTGGGCCATGTCCGGCGGACCCGATGCCGCGCTCGCACGCATCGCGGATCTGCCGACCCGGCTGCGAATTGTGGCCGATGTCAATGAGAACGGCTCGGACGGCTGCCACGGCGTCACCGTCGAATGGGAGACCATTCAGATCAGCGGTGTCGCCAATCGCGACCTCGACCGCTATGTCGGGCGCACGATCACCGAGATCGCCGCCGAACGCGATATGCCGCCGGTCGAGGTGTTCTTCGACCTGCTGACCCGAGATCAGTTGGCCACCACCATTCTTCAGCACGTCGGTGATGAGGAGAATGTGCGCGCCATCATGCGCCATTCCCGGCATATGGGTGGCAGTGACGCGCTGCTGGTGGGGGAGCGGCCGCATCCGCGCGCCTGGGGCACCTTCCCGCGCTACCTCGGCCACTACTCGCGTGAACTCGGTGTGCTCGGCCTCGCGGAGTGCGTACATCACCTCACCGGCCGTCCCGCACAACGACTTCGGCTCGGTGACCGCGGACTCGTCCGCGCGGGCTACGCCGCCGATCTCGTGCTCTTCGACCCGGGCACGGTGGCCGATACCGCCACCTTCGAGAACCCCAAACAGCAGGCGCGTGGCATTCCATACGTCCTTGTCAATGGCGAATTCGCCTTGGACGCGGGCAAACCCACCGGGGTACGCGCCGGTCGCGCCCTGCGCATGAATTCCGTTCGGAAGGAGACCCGTTGACCTCCGCCATGGATGTCATTCGCACCGATCGCGTCCTCACCGTGGTGCGCGCCCCGCGGATCCCCGATCCGGCGGCGCTGGCCCAGGCCCTGGCCGGATCCGGAATCCGGGCCGTGGAGCTGACTTTCACCACCCCCGGTGTACTGGACGCACTGCGCGAGGCCGCCGACTCCGGATACGGGGTGCTGGGCGCGGGCACCGTGCTCACCGGTGATCAGGCCGCCGCCGCCATCGACAGCGGCGCACGCTTCCTGGTCACCCCCGGCATCCGCGAAGGGGTCGCCGAGGTCGCGAATCGGCGCGGAATCCCGGTCGTCATGGGCGCTTTGACGCCCTCCGAGGTCATGCGCGCCCTGGATCTGGGCGCCGCCGCGGTCAAGATCTTCCCCGCCCGCGTGTTCGGGCCGGACTACTTCAAGGACCTGCGGGGCCCGTTCCCCGAGGCGCAGCTGATCCCCTCCGGCGGGGTCAACGCGGGCAATGCCGCCGACTTCCTCGCCCAGGGCGCGGTAGCGGTCACCGCCGGAACCGATGTCGTCGCACCCGCCGATGTCGCGGCGGGCCACTGGGCCGAAATCGCCGCGCGCGCGGCATCGTTCGTTCGATCTCTGAACTGAGAGGTACACCATGGGCGCCACAGTCGACTGGCTGCGCACCACCACACCAGGACTGCTGGTGCTCTGCGGACTCGCCATCGCGGTCCTGCTGTTCACGATCATTCGCGTCAAACTGGAGCCGTTCATCGCACTGCTGCTCGTCAGCCTGGGCTTGGCTCTCGCGGCCGGGCTGCCGGTGTCGAAGATCGTGGGTTCACCGCTCAAAGCCGGTGATTCACTGCTGGAGACGGGCTTCGGCGGAATCCTCGGGCATATCGCGGTCATCATCGGCCTCGGCACCGTGCTCGGCGCGATCCTGGAGCGATCCGGGGGCGCGGATGTGCTCACCGATCGACTGCTGAAGATCTTCGGCGACAAGGGCGCTCCCGTCGCCATGGGTCTGCTCGGTTTGATCTTCGGTATTCCACTGTTCTTCGATATCGGCATCTTCGTGCTCGCGCCGCTGGTCTACGTTGCCGCCAAACGCGGTGGCGGATCACTGGTTCGGTATGTGCTGCCGCTGGTCGCGGGTCTGTCCATGACGCACGCCTTCCTGCCGCCGCACCCCGGGCCGGTCGCGCTCGGCGGGCTCATGGGGGTGAGCCTGGGCTGGCTGATTCTGGTCGGATTCATCTGCGGTATCCCGGGATTCGTCGCCGCGGGCATTGTGTGGGGCAGCTGGATCGGCAAGCGCGTCATGGTCGAGGTGCCGGAGGAGTTCCTGGTCGCCGAGGCGAACAAGGCAGCGGCGCAGGCGCATCAGGTCACCGCGGGCAAGGGTGACGGTCCGGGTACCACCACCGCGGTCGCGGTACAGCGTCCGCCGTCGGTCGCGCTCATCGGTGGCATTATCGCCATTCCGCTGATCCTGATTCTCGGTGCGACCTTCGGCAGTCAAATGCTGCAGGCGAATTCGCAGCCCCTCGAGGTGCTCACCTTCCTCGGCACACCCGCGGTGGCGCTGCTCATCGCGGTACTGATCGCCTTCTACGTGCTCGGCATTCGGCGCGGGCAGACCGTACAGGAGCTCGGCGCGCTCACCTCCGAATCACTGCGCCCGGTGGGCATGCTGCTGCTGGTCGTGGGTGCGGGCGCGTTCTTCGGAAAGGTCATCTCCGCCACCGGAATCGGTTCGGCGCTGGCCGAGACCATGTCCGCCGCCGGGCTTCCCGTCATCGTGCTGGCGTACATCATCAGCTGCGGGCTGCGGATCGCGCAGGGGTCGGCGACGGTCGCCATTGTCACCACGGGCGGCATTGTCGCGCCGCTGGTGGTGGATCACGGGTACTCGCAGTTCTCGCTGGCGCTCATCGCCATGGCGATCGCGGCGGGCTCGATCATTCTGAGCCACGTCAATGACGGCGGATTCTGGATCATCGCCAAGTACTTCAATATGACGGTCAAGCAGACGCTGCAGACCTGGACCGTGCTGGAGACGATTCTCTCGGTGGTCAGTTTCGCGGTCGCCGCATTACTGTTCGCCCTGGTCGCATAGCGTTCCGACCCTCGCACTCGGTGGGCCCACCGGACCCCACTGTGAATGAGCTTGCACAGTCGTGCATAATCATCACATGGCGGATACCTCTGGTGGGCCCCTGGTGCGGGTCGCGGTCGCTGGTGCGAGTGGGTACGCGGGCGGTGAAGTCCTGCGTCTGCTGCTGGGGCATCCAGCCTATCGAAGCGGGCGCCTCGAGATCGGGGCGCTGACCGCCGGATCCAATGCCGGAAGCCCGCTGGGTGAACTCCAGCCGCATCTGCTGCCCCTCGCCGATCGGGTGCTCGGGCCCACCACCGTGGATGAGCTCGCCGGGCATGACGTGGTCTTCCTCGGCCTGCCGCACGGACAATCCGCCGCCATTGCCAAGGCGCTGCCCGAATCGACCGTCATCATCGACTGCGGAGCCGATTTCCGGCTCACCGACGGCGCGGCCTGGGAGAAGTACTACGGCACGCCCCATGCGGGCAGCTGGCCGTATGGTCTGCCCGAACTGCCCGGACAGCGGGACAAACTGCGCGGGGCGACCCGGATCGCGGTGCCCGGCTGCTATCCGACCGTCTCGAGCCTCGCGCTGGCACCGGCCATCGCCGCGGGCATTATCGAACCGAATGTGAATGTGGTTGCCGTGAGCGGCACCTCGGGCGCGGGCCGCAAACTCGATATCGGGCTGCTGGGCTCGGAGGTGATGGGCTCGCTGCGCGCGTACAGCATCGCGGGCGCGCACCGGCACACCCCCGAGATCGCGCAGAACCTCGAGGCCGCGGGCGGAGTCGACGTCGCGGTGTCCTTCACCCCGGTACTGGCCCCGCTGCCGCGCGGCATTCTCGCCACCTGCACCGCCCCGACGCGCGTGGATGCCGCCACGGCCCGCGCCGTCTACGAAAAAGCCTATGCCGATGAGCCTTTCGTGCACCTGCTGCCCGAAGGTGTACTGCCGCAGACCGGTTCGGTGCTGGGCTCCAATGCGGTCACGCTGCAGGTGGCCGTGGACGCCGACGCCGGACTGCTGATCGTGATCGGCGCGATCGACAACCTGGCCAAGGGCACCGCCGGCGCGGCGGTGCAATCCATGAATCTGGCTCTCGGATTCGACGAGACCGCAGGACTTTCCACCGTAGGAGTGGCACCGTGACTTCGCATATCGACGGCAAGCTGGTTCGGACCCAGGGCGTCACCGCACCCCTGGGCTTCCGCGCGGCCGGAATCTCCGCGGGTATCAAGGCCAGCGGAAAGCCGGATCTGGCACTGGTTTTCAGCGAGGGGCCGGAGTATTCGGCGGCCGGTGTCTTCACCCGCAACAAGGTCAAGGCCGCACCGGTGCTGTGGTCGCAGCAGGTGCTGAAAACCGGGCGACTGCGCGCGGTCATCCTCAACTCCGGTGGGGCCAATGCCTGTACGGGTCCGGGCGGATTCCAGGACACCCACACCACCGCCGAGGAGCTCGCCAAGGCGCTGAGCAACTGGGGCACCGAGACCGGGGCGGGTGAGATCGCGGTCTGCTCAACGGGTTTGATCGGCGACCGGCTGCCCATGGACAAGCTGCTGCCCGCCGTTACCGAAATCGTGCACGAGATGGGTGGCGGGCTGTCCGGCGGGGCCGAGGCCGCGCGCGCCATCATGACCACCGATACGGTGCCGAAAGAGGTTGCGTACCACCATAAGGACAAGTGGAACGTCGGCGGTATGGGTAAGGGCGCGGGCATGCTCGCACCATCGCTCGCGACCATGCTGATCGTGCTCACCACCGATGCCGTGGCCACCCCGGCGCAGTTGGACGAGGCGCTGCGCAAGGCTACCGGGCTCACCTTCGATCGCCTGGATGTGGACGGTTCCTGCTCCACCAATGACACCGTGCTGCTGCTCGCCAATGGCGCGAGCGGGGTCACGCCCGGTCAGGACGAGCTCGACGCTGCCGTCTTCGCGGTCTGCGACGATCTGGCTGAACAGTTGATGGCCGATGCCGAGGGCGTCACCAAGCGCGTGCATATCACCGTGCGCGGTGCGGTCAGCGAGGACGAGGCCCTGATCGGCGCGCGGGCGCTGGCGCGGGACAGCCTGGTCAAGACGGCGTTCTTCGGTTCGGATCCGAACTGGGGCCGGGTGCTCGCGAGCATCGGTATCGCGCCGATCGAGCTGGAGCAGGACAAGATTTCGGTGTCCTTCAACGGGCATCCGGTGTGTGTGAACGGTATGGGCGCGCCCGGTGCGCGCGAGGTCGATCTCTCCGGTGCGGATATTCAGGTACTGGTCGATCTCGGCCTGGGTAGCGGTGAGGCGACCATTCGCACCACCGATCTCTCGCACGGATACGTCGAAGAGAATTCGGCCTACAGCTCATGAGCTCGGTGCGGGAACAGCTTTCGGCCCTGGACAAGGCGCATGTGCTCGCCGACGCGCTGCCGTGGCTGCAGAAGTTCCGGGACAAGATCGTCGTGGTCAAATACGGCGGCAACGCCATGATCGACGATGAGCTCAAGCGCGCGTTCGCGGCCGACATGGCATTCCTGCGCACCGTCGGCGTACATCCGGTGGTGGTGCACGGTGGTGGGCCGCAGATCAGCGCCATGCTGAAAAAGCTTGGTCTGCAAGGGGAATTCCGCGGCGGCTTCCGGGTCACCACCCCCGAGGTGATGGATGTCGTGCGCATGGTGCTCTTCGGTCAGGTCGGCCGCGAGCTCGTCGGATTGATCAATGCGCACGGGCCGTACGCGGTCGGTATCTCCGGTGAGGACGCGCGACTGTTCACCGCGACCCGGCGCACCGTGACCGTGGATGGCGCGGCCACCGATATCGGCCTGGTCGGCGACGTCACCGAGGTGAATCCGGACGCGGTACTGGATCTCATCGCGGCGGGCCGGATTCCGGTGGTCTCCACCATCGCCCCCGATTCGGACGGCGTGGTGCACAACATCAACGCCGATACCGCGGCGGCCGCGCTCGCCCAGGGCATCGGCGCGGAGAAGCTCGTCATCCTCACCGATGTCGAGGGTCTGTACACGAATTGGCCGGACCGGTCCTCGCTGACCACGCGCATCGACAGCGATGAGCTGGCCAAGTTGCTGCCGAGCCTGGATGCGGGCATGGTCCCCAAGATGGAAGCCTGCCTGCGCGCCGTCGAAGCCGGCGTGCCCACCGCGCACGTCATCGACGGGCGGGTACCGCATTCGGTGCTATTGGAGCTGTTCACCGGGGAGGGCATCGGCACCATGGTGACCCCCGCGGAGAGTTCGAACGGAGTGGAGTCATGAGCACAGCCGATCTACAGCAGCGGTGGAACTCCGCGCTGATGAACAATTACGGCACCCCCAAGGTGGCGCTGGTGCGCGGCGCGGGCGCGGTCGTCTACGACGCCGACGGTAAGCGCTACCTCGACTTCCTCGGCGGTATCGCGGTCAACAGCCTCGGGCATGCGCATCCGGCGATTCTGGCGGCGGTCACCCAGCAGTTGGGCACGCTCGGACATGTCTCGAATCTGTATGCGAGCGAACCGGTTATCGAATTGGCCGAGCGGCTGCTCGCGCACTTCGGCGACGGGCAGGGACGGGCGTTCTTCTGCAACTCCGGGACCGAGGCGAATGAGGCCGCGTTCAAGATGGCGCGGTTGACCGGTAAGACCAAGATCGTCGCGTGTGACGAGGCGTTCCACGGCAGGACCATGGGCGCACTGGCTTTGACGGGCCAGCCCGCCAAGCGCACCCCGTTCGAGCCGATGCCCGCGGGCGTCGTCCATGTGCCCTACGGTGATTCGGCCGCGCTGGCCGCCGCCGTCGACGATGACACCGCCGCGGTATTCCTCGAACCCATGATGGGCGAGAGCGGTGTGGTGGTGCCGCCCGCCGACTATCTGGCCGAAGCGCGCGCCATCACCAAAGAGCATGGCGCACTGTTGATTCTGGACGAGGTGCAGACCGGGATCGGGCGCACCGGGGCGTTCTACGCGCATCAGGCGGCGGGCATCGTGCCCGATGTGATCACCCTGGCCAAGGGGCTCGGCGGTGGGTTGCCGATCGGTGCGGTGCTGGCGCAGGGACCGGCCGCGGAGCTGTTGCAGCCGGGTATGCACGGCACCACCTTCGGCGGTAATCCCGTCTGTGCCGCAGCGGCTTTGGCCGTGCTGCGCACCATCGACGAGGAGGGGTTGCTCGCGCACGTCGAGAAGATCGGGAAGATGATCACCGACGGTATCGACGCGCTCGACCACCCACTGGTCGACCATGTGCGCGGTGCGGGTCTGCTCATCGGTATCGAGCTCACCGCCGATGTCTCCGCGCAGGTCGAGGCGGCGGCCCGCGAGATCGGTTATCTGGTGAATCCCGCCAAGCCCAATGTGATCCGGCTGGCTCCGCCGCTGGTGCTCACCGAAACCCAGGCCGACAATTTCCTGTCCGACCTGCCCGGCATTCTCGATGCCGCGCGGGCCGAGGCCGAGAAGGAGCACACCAAGTGACCATTCGACACTTTCTGCGCGATGACGATGTGAGTCCCGCCGAACAGACCGAGATCCTGTCCATCGCAGCGGATCTCAAGAAGGCTCCGCTGTCGCTGCGGCCGCTCGACGGTCCGCGCGGGGTGGCGGTCATGTTCGAGAAGAACTCGACCCGCACCCGGTTCTCCTTCGAAATGGGTATCGCCCAGCTCGGCGGGCATGCCGTCGTGGTCGACGGCCGCGACACCCAACTCGGCCGCGAGGAGACCCTCGCCGACACCGGTCGGGTGCTCTCCCGCTACGTCGACGCCATCGTATGGCGCACCTTCGGCCAGGAACGCCTGGACGAAATGGCCGGAGCCGCAACCGTTCCCGTGGTGAACGCGCTCTCCAATGAGTTCCATCCGTGCCAGGTCCTGGCCGATCTGCAGACGCTGAAGGAGCGCAAGGGCGATCTCGCCGGGCGCAATCTCGCCTACCTCGGCGACGGCGCGAACAATATGTCGCACTCGCTGCTGCTGGGCGGCGTCACGGCGGGCCTGAACGTGACCATCGCCGCCCCCGAGGGTTTCGAACCGCTGCCGTGGATCGTCGATCTGGCGCAGAAGCGCGCCGCCGAGACCGGTGCGACCATCACCCTCACCGATGATCCGCGGTCCGCCGCCGAGGGCGCGGACGCCCTGGTGACCGACACCTGGATGTCCATGGGCCAGGAGGGCGACGGCCGCGACCGGGTAGCCCCCTTCCGCCCCTTCCAGGTGAACGCGGATCTGCTGGCCCGCGCCGCCTCGGATGTGACCGTCCTGCACTGCCTTCCGGCGCATCGCGGTGAGGAGATCACCGACGAGGTCATCGACGGCCCGCACAGCGCGGTCTGGGACGAGGCCGAGAACCGCCTGCACGCCCAGAAGGCCCTGCTGGTCTGGCTGCTGCGCCAACACGACCGAGGTGAGGCGTGACCAGCGGCGACCGCCGCTCTCCCGCAACGGTTTCCGGCAAGTCGGGTGCGGCCGTAGCCCGCACCCGCGCCGGTCGCCAAGCCCGAATCGTGGCCATCCTCTCCCAGCACGAGGTCCGCAGCCAATCCGAATTGGCCGCCCTCCTGTCCGGCGAAGGCATAGACACCACCCAGGCCACTCTCTCCCGCGACCTGGACGAACTGGGCGCGGTCAAGCTGCGGGCCGCCGACGGCGGCGCCGGAGTCTACGTAGTCCCCGAGGACGGCAGCCCCGTCCGCGGCGTAACCGGCGGCACCGAACGCCTGTCGAAACTATTGGGCGACTTACTGGTATCCACCGACGCCAGCGGCAACATAGCCGTCCTGCGCACCCCACCCGGCGCAGCCCACTTCCTGGCCAGCGCCTTGGACCGAGCCGCCCTCCCCGAAATAGTCGGCACCATCGCAGGCGACGACACCATCGCCGTCATAGCCCGAGAACCCCTCACCGGCGCCGAACTGGCCGCCAAAATAGAACACCTCGCCTGAACCGCCCGTTCGGTACTCAACGGTCTATTTCGAGTTCGACACAAACCTGGCCTGCGGGTAATACCTTGGTATTATCGTATTCTGCCGTGGAGTATGAATGGTGGATCGCGTCAGGATTCATCGCTTGGGAGGCGGAACAATGACCGCGATGTATGAACCGAAGCCCGGCGAGGGTCCGCAAGAGATCCTCGATTCCCTCGTGTACGACGACAGTGCCGATGCACCCCCGCTCCCGCCCACTTCCGATGAGATCGAGCGAGGCATGGTCACCACCTCGCTCAAACTCCCGAAGGAGTTGCGCGACCGAGTTCGCGAAGCAGCCGCCGAGCACTGCATCACCCCCTCGATGCTCATTCGCCAATACATCGAAATGGGGCTTGCGGGTGAACAGCCCGGCCGCATGATCCCTCTCTCCGACGCGATCCGAGTGCTGAGCAGCCTCCGTCCCACTGCTTGACCGGTACCCGGTGTGTCGGGGTGCGAAGTTCGATTCCGCCGAATAGTTGCTGTATGGATGCCATAAGATGCTGCGCTGAAGGAGGATGGCGTGGCTATCGAATCGGGTGGGGTATCCGGGCAGTTGGAAGTGGGTCCGGATGAGGTGCGGGCGTTCGGTCATTCGGCGTATCGGATGGCTGAGGAGTTGCGGTCTGGGTCGGAAGGGCTCGATCGGGAGGTCGCCGGGCTGATGAACAGCTGGAAGGGTGCGGCGGCTACCGCGTATGGCGGCGGGTGGGACGAGATGCATCGCGGTGCCGTCGAGGTGTGGGACGCGCTCTTCGAGCTTGCCGCCAAGCTGGGGGTGACCGCCGAAACTTATCGCGACACTGACGCCGAATTCGGTGCCGCCGTGAACTCGCTGGAGTTGCCGTGAGCACTCCCGGCGGCTATTCGGTCGACCTGACCCATTTGGATGAGACGACCGCGCGCATCCGCGCATTCACAGGCTTCGTCAGCGTCCATTTGGCCAGTCTCGACGAGATGGCGAAGACGCTCTCGGCGACCTGGTCGAGTGAGGCCGCCACCGCCTACGGGCTCGCGCACCGCGAATGGTCAACGGGCGCACAGGAAGTCCGCGATGGACTGGACGCGCTGGAATCCGCGGCCCGCACCGCCCACAGCAACTATCAGGGCGCGATCGCCGCCAATCTCCGCATGCTCGGCCGGTGAGATGAGCCAGTCGAATGCGCGGCGGCTGCCGTGGTGAACGTCGACTTCGGAGCGTATTACGCGGTCGGCAGAGCCTGTTTCGGCCTCGATGACGCGCTGCAAACCGCTTTTCTCGCCGAGACCAGGGCCATGGCCGACTGTGGCGCTATGGCCGGAGTCGATGAAACCGGTGCCGCATGGGGTCGGAAGTATGACCTGCGCGCGGCCGAGGTACTCACCATGGTCTCCGACCTCGGCAATGGCCTGCAAAAACTCGGCAATGTGATCGTGCGGGCGGGCTACAACCACTATCTGGCCGACTACGACAGCATTCTCGATTCGACGGTCCCGCCCGCGGCGATGCCCGCGGGCCCAACCCCCGCATGCCTGTATTACGGTGCCGCGCCGTCGGCGGGCGGCCCCAGCGATGGCCTTCGCGAAGCGGCCGACTCCCTGATCCGCTTGGCCGACAAAGTCGGCATAGACATCCCCGACGGCAACACCGACAAACTGCAAACCGCTGCCGAAGCCTGGACCCGCCTGCGCACCGCCCACACCGCCGACCTGGCCTCGGTCCTGAAAAACGCCGCGGCCGTAATGAACCGCAATGACGTCGAAGACGCCCAAGAGTTCACCCGCAGACTCCTCGACCTCCAAGACGCCATGGACGAGATCCTGAGCGCGTGCGGCGAACTGGCCCAACTCTGCACCACCCACAAAACGGATCTCGACCACCTCCGCGGCCAAATCCTGCACGGCATCCTCGTAGAACTCTCCTGGGCCGTAGCCGGCGAACTAACCATCGCCATAGCGTCGGCCTGGTTCACCTTCGGCATCACCGCGGTCGTAATGACCGGCGCAACCGCCGCCACCGTAACCCGCTACGCCCTCCGCATAACCGAAGCCGTCCGAGGCTGGCGCGACGGAATAGCCACCGCCCGAGCCCGTTTCGCCCTCCGCGACCTGAGCCGCTCCCGCCGAAGTATCGACGAGGCGAACCGGCTCGAACCTGAGGCCTTCAAACCGTCAACGCGGCCGAAACCTGTTGTAGCGCAAATCAGTCTGCGCGAGCAGTTGGATGCGGCGACCACCTGGCCTCGCGGAAACCTTCCCACCCAAGGCGGTCCACCCAATGGGTACCTCGCCAAGCGAGATTCGCAGGGAAATATCACCCACTACTCGTATTACGATGCCGATGGAGTGGCTACCAAGCGTGTAGATCTGACCGGTAGAGCGCATCTCGACAAGGCAACCGGTCAATATATTCCCACTCCGCATGTCGTAGACGTTCGGCGAAATGTCAATCCGGCCACCGGCGAGATTTTCGGTCAAACCCTCCCCAATAGTGTCAGACCTGCACTCCCCGAGGAGATTCCGTAGTGAGTGACAATTCGAAGGGCTCTGGCCTCGAGGCCGCGCTGGACGCCTCGCGGAGTTCAGATGCCATGATCAGGGTCGCGGCAATCATCGAACTCGGTGATTACATCGAACACCCGGAGGCGCGGAAGCGGCTCGAGGAATTGATGGATGACGACATCGTCACCATTGAGGTCGACGCGGCGGAAGTGCTCGTGAAAGTCGGCGGGCCATCCGGATTGCTGTCGGTATTGGACGTTTTGGGACGGCGCGAGGACGATCCGGACGTCGACTACATCGCCTACATGCTGCAGAATCTCGACTCCGGTGGTGAACTCCCCGTTCTGGCCATCGCATCGTCGATCGACGATGACCGTCTCTCGGCCGCGGCTCGAACAGGGCTCGCGAATCTGCGACGGCTGATGGGTCGATGAACGCCGAGGCCCCGTCCCGTTAGCCCGCGAGTGTGTACTCAGGGCGGTGGTATGTCTGGTTTACCGCCGTGGGTGCACACTCGCCGGGTGGATTGGCGCGGACCGTTGGGTTAGGAGTTGGTGGGGAGGGAGTGGTGGAGGGTTAGCCACTGGTCTGGGTGGACGTAGCCGACGACCGTGTCGGGGGTGATGCCGGCGGTGGAGAGGGCGCGGTCCAGGTGGCGGTAGTGGGGGCGGAGGGAGGCGCGGACTGAGCCTCCTATGCCGGTGAAGCCCAGGGCCACCAGGGTTTTGAAGGCTTGGTGGTTTTCTACCAGGGGGTGGGGGCGTCGGCGGAGTTGGAGGATGGCCGCGTCTACCAAGGGGATGGGGCGGAAGTTTTCGCGGTTGATTCGGGCGTGGAGGGTCCAGGTGAAGCGGGGCCAGGTGGTGACGGTCAGTTCGCTCCAGCGGCCGTAGTCGCCGGTGCGTTTGCGGGCGTACTCGCGTTGGGTGAGCAGGGTGGCCGAGGTGAGGGTGGGGGCGGTCAGGCACCAGTTCACGATTGCGGCGGTTGCCGAGAAGGGGATATTGCCGACTACCGCGAAGGGTTCACGTGGTGGGGCGGCTTTGGTGAAATCGCCTCGTACCACCTGTATTTCAGGGCTTTCCCGGGTTCGCGCCGCGAGCTTGCCCGCCAGCAGCGGGTCGATCTCATAGGCCGTCACCCGTGCGCCGCGTTCGGAGAGCGCCCGGGTTATCGCGCCTTCGCCCGCGCCGGGTTCGAGCACCAGACCGGTCGGACTCGCCGTCTCGACAATCAGGTCGATCGCATGGCGATCCACCAGAAAGTTCTGCGAATACTCTCGCCGGGCTCGATCGCGCGGTGTTCGACCGCCATTGCCGATCTTGCCCTGGGTGTGGGAGAAGTTCCCGTAGCCGGATGTCCGGGAGGAAAAGTTGTGCGCCACTGTGCAATTGCCCTTTCGGGTCTTCGAGATGGATAGGTCTCGAAGGGCCCTGGGCGCGCCGGTGGACGCGGTGGGGTTACCTGCGTCCGCTAGCGGGCCAGAGCCCGGGCGGAACGCACGCGTACGAAGCAGTAGGACGACATGAAGGTCACCTTAGAAATCCGGTCCCGGTCTCGCAAACGATTTATCAGCGCCACTCCGAGTGGAGGTGTCAGGTGAGTAGAGCGCGGACCAGAGCACGAATCCTGGTGCGGGTGGCGGTGTTCGGACCTGTGGAGGGGAGTGCACGGCCTGGGGTGTCGAAGTGTTCGGTGAGGAGGGTGGCGGTTTGGGTGAAGGTGGGGCCGGTGGGCCAGGAGGTGGGGGTGTCGAGATCCGCCGCAGCGTCGGCCGCATCGGCGAGTGCGCGATAAGCCCCGTCTTCGGCGCGGGATCCGCTGGTGATTCGTATCGTCTTCATATCCGCGGTGATTCGGATTCGACCGCCCGCCTGGCTTGCAGGAATCGATGGCGCAATTCGGCTACTGCCTCGGCGGCGTCCGGCCCACCGGTGACTCGGATTCGGCGGGCAATATCGTTGACCGGAGCGAGGTTTCGCCCGGGTTCGGAATCGGCCATGCGCACCGCGATGCGCGGATCGGTCCGCCACCTGGGCGGGACGGTGCCGACCACGAGATGCAGTGTCGCATCGGTCAACTCGGCGGGGACGAATCCGGCATCCTCGAGATCCAGCGGTTTGTCGACATGAAGCACCACCAACTGAGGAATCCGCCACGGGGCGAGCAGATCCGCCGCCCAATCGCCCGTGAGCCGATACTCGGCCCGCGCTCGGGTGGCGGCATCGATACTCGACTCCACCTGCCGCAATCCGGGTTCCAGTGCGTACCAGCCGAGAGGCGGGAGCGGCCGGAGTGGTTGACCGGTGCAGAGGTCGAACACCGCGGCCGGGTCGGTGACCTGCCATCCGGCAGCGGTACGCAGCGTCAGCCCGTCACGATCGGTCTCGGCGAGGACCTGGGACACTCGCGCCTGAGTAGCGTGGATCGCGTTCGCGATCTCGGTCTGCCGCATCGCGTCGGGATTCTCGAGCAGACAGCCGAGGGTAGCGGCCTGTACGCGCGCTAGTCGAGCGGTCACACTGCAAGTATGAATTTTCGTCGACCTATCGGCAATAATTTATACCTAATGGTCAGATCGGTTGTGTGTGACGATATGGGCCGTGCCCACCCCCGGTTATGAATGGGATTGCATCATCGTGCATAATCATTTGCAGGACGCCGGGGGAACCGACCTACACGTATCTAATCGAGGAGCACACGGACTATGACCAAGCGCGTCGTACTCGCCTACTCCGGCGGGCTGGACACATCGGTCGCGATCAGCTGGATCGCCAAGGAAACCGGGGCCGAGGTGGTCGCGGTCGCGATCGATCTGGGCCAGGGTGGCGAGGACATGAACGATGTGCGCCAGCGCGCGCTCGACTGCGGCGCCGTCGAGTCGA
The DNA here is from genome assembly GCF_036327755.1 of Nocardia sp. NBC_01503. Lineage (NCBI taxonomy): Bacteria > Bacillati > Actinomycetota > Actinomycetes > Mycobacteriales > Nocardiaceae > Nocardia > Nocardia sp. NBC_01503. The sequence goes on along the minus strand of NZ_CP109596.1, from coordinate 7,880,798 downwards.
TCGTGGTGGACGCGCGCGACGAGTTCGCCAATGAGTACTGCCTGCCGACCATCCAGTCCAACGCGCTGTACATGGGCCGCTACCCGCTGGTCTCCGCGATCTCCCGGCCGCTGATCGTCAAGCACCTGGTCGAGGCCGCCGAATACCATGGCGCGGACACGGTTTCGCACGGTTGCACCGGTAAGGGCAACGATCAGGTCCGCTTCGAGGTCGGCATCGGCGCCCTCGCCCCCGATCTGAAGGTCATCGCCCCGGTCCGCGACTACGCCTGGACCCGCGAGAAGGCCATCGAGTTCGCGGCCGAGAACAAGCTGCCGATCAACGTCTCCAAGAAGTCCCCGTTCTCCATCGACCAGAACCTGTGGGGCCGCGCGGTCGAGACCGGATTCCTCGAGGACCTCTGGAACGCTCCGACCAAGGACGTCTACGACTACACCGTCGACCCGACCGTCAATTTCGAGGCCCCCGACGAGCTCATCGTCACCTTCGACAAGGGTGTCCCGGTCGCCATCGACGGCCGCCCGGTCAGCATGCTCGAGGCCATCACCGAGCTGAACAAGCGCGCGGGGCGCCAGGGCGTCGGCCGCCTCGATATGGTCGAGGACCGGCTCGTCGGCATCAAGAGCCGGGAGATCTACGAGGCCCCGGGCGCGATCGCCCTCATCACCGCGCACCAGGAGATGGAGGCGGTCACCATCGAGCGTGAGCTGGGCCGCTACAAGCGGCAGGTCGAGCAGCGCTGGGGCGAGCTGGTCTACGACGGCCTGTGGTTCTCCCCGCTCAAGCGCGCCCTGGACGCCTTCGTGCAGGACACCCAGCAGCACGTCTCCGGTGATGTCCGGATGGTGCTGCACGGCGGCAGCGTCGTGGTCAACGGCCGTCGCTCGGACGAGTCGCTGTACGACTTCAACCTGGCCACCTACGACGCGGGCGATACCTTCGACCAGTCCCTGGCCAAGGGCTTCGTGCAGATCCACGGCCTGTCGTCGAAGGTTGCGGCGCGTCGGGATCTCAGCAAGAAGTAGTAGCCTGCGACCGGGACTCGACCGGCCTGAGGAGGCGCCCATGCGAACCGATGACGACAGTTGGGACATCACGGAGAGCGTGGGCGCGACCGCCATCGGCGTCGCCGCCATGCGGGCCTATGAAACCGATCGCGCGGACGCGCTCTTCCATGATCCGTATGCCGCCAAGCTGGTCGAGGCCGTCGGTTCGGAGAACTGGACCGCGATGCTGCGGGGTACTCGCGAGGATCCGCGCGAGCAGGGTGGTTCCTTCATCCAGGGGGTGATGGGCTACTTCCTGATCGCGCGCACCCTCTATTTCGACAAGTACTTCGCCGATGCGATCGAGGTGGGCGTCCGCCAGTTCGTCATTCTGGCCTCGGGCCTGGATGCCCGCGCGTACCGGATGCAATGGCCTTCCGGCAGTGTGGTTTTCGAACTGGATCAGCCGAGAGTGCTGGATTTCAAGGCGAAAGCGCTGGCGGCGGATACTCCGGCGGTCGATCGTCGTGAACTACCGATCGATCTGCGCCAAGATTGGCCGAAAGCCTTGCTGGACAAGGGGTTCGACCCGACCCGGCCGACCGCCTGGCTCGCCGAGGGTCTGCTCCGCTACCTCCCCGGCGACGCCCAGGACCGGTTGCTCGGGAACGTCGCCGAACTCAGCGCCCCCGGCAGCCGGATGGCGCTGAATATCGGCACCGGCGAGCGCGCGCTCTCCGACGAATTCCGTAAGCGTCGCGCGGAAGCCTTGGCCGAGGCCGGAATTCGCGTCGACCTGGAGCAGCTCTGGTATCCGTGGGAGGGCCGCACCGACCCGCGGACCTGGTTCGCCATGCACGGCTGGCTGGTGCGCGAGGGTGATCCGGCCGCCCTGCTGGAAGACCGCGGCCGTACCGTCGTCGAGGCGGCACTGCCGGATTTGAGCACACACATTCTGATGACCGCGATACGACCGCGAGGAGACGACACGCTATGACCGAGGGCGGCAGCACGAACGAGGGCGCGCTGTGGGGCGGACGATTCGCCTCCGGCCCGGCCGCGGCAATGGCGGCGCTGAGCAAGTCGACCCACTTCGACTGGGTGCTCGCGCCCTATGACATCCGCGCGTCGAAAGCCCATGCGCGCGTGCTGCACAAGGCCGGACTGCTCTCGGCGAGCGATCTGGAGGCCATGCTCATCGGACTCGATCAGCTCGCCGCCGATGTGGCCTCGGGAGCATACGGTCCCGCCGATTCCGATGAGGACGTGCACGGTGCGCTGGAGCGCGGTCTGATCGAGCGCGTCGGCACCGAGCTCGGTGGCCGCCTGCGCGCCGGTCGTTCGCGTAATGACCAGGTCGCCACCCTGTTCCGGATGTGGCTGCGCGACGGCGTGCGTCGCGTCGCCGCGGGTGTGCTGGATGTGGTCGATGCCCTCGTCGCCCAGGCCGCCGCGCATCCCGATGCCGTCATGCCCGGCAAAACGCACCTGCAGGCCGCGCAGCCGGTGCTGCTCGCGCATCATCTACTCGCACACGCGCATCCGCTGCTGCGCGATATCGACCGCCTGCGCGATTGGGACAAGCGCGCCGCCATCTCGCCGTACGGTTCGGGCGCACTCGCCGGTTCCTCGCTGGGCCTGGATCCCGAGGCGATCGCCGCGGACCTGAATTTCGATGCGGCGGCGGCCAATTCGATCGACGCCACCTCCTCGCGTGACTTCGCCGCCGAGGCCGCGTTCGTGCTGGCCATGACCGCGGTCGACCTCTCCCGCATGGCAGAGGAGGTGATCATCTGGAGCACACCGGAATTCGGCTACATCACCCTGGCCGACGCCTGGTCCACCGGCTCCTCGATCATGCCGCAGAAGAAGAACCCGGATGTCTCGGAGCTGACGCGCGGTAAGGCCGGTCGCCTGATCGGTAACCTCACCGGCCTGCTCGCCACGCTCAAGGCACAGCCCCTGGCGTACAACCGTGACCTGCAAGAGGACAAGGAACCGGTCTTCGATTCGGTGGCCCAGCTCGAGCTGCTGCTCCCCGCCATCGCGGGCCTGGTCTCCACCCTCACCTTCCACACCGACCGCATGGCCGAGTTGGCCCCGGCCGGTTTCACCCTCGCCACCGACATCGCCGAATGGCTTGTCCGCCAGGGTGTTCCGTTCCGCGTCGCGCACGAAGCGGCGGGCGGCTGCGTCCGCGCCGCCGAGGCCCGCGGCGTCGGCCTGGACGAACTCACCGATGCCGAATTCGCCGCCGTCGACCCGGCGCTGACCCCGCGGGTCCGCGAGGTCCTCACCGTCGAAGGCTCCATCGCCTCCCGTAACGCCCGCGGCGGCACCGCCGGAATCCAAGTCGCCAAGCAGCTCGAAGAGGTCCGCTCCACCGCCGCCGAACAGCGTACTTGGCTCGGCTGACCTGCCGAAAAACCCGTAGCCGCCGTGGAATACGGCGGCTACGGTCATGTTCATGTCCAGACGCGAGCAGCGGTTGCGCGCCGAGATCCCACCGTTCCTGAAGGCGTATGGCCGCAGCTCGCGGCGGCGCAACGGCATGGACCCGAACGATCGGCACTATGACCGCGCCTTCGAACAGAAGATCAAACGCCTGGATCCGCGCGACCTCGACTGCCTCATGAACGAGACGGGCGAGGGCGACGATGAGCGCTGATCGACGCGGATTCCCTTATCCGCGGCGGTAATTCATATGTTTGGAGGCCGGGACCGCCGCGCGTCCGGCGTTCCGCACCCGACCGCCGATCGGCTGCCGATCGGCGGCTTTACCGCGCCGCTCACGACGCGAGAGCGGACGTTCGGCGGGAGTGACGTCGTGCGAATGCGATTCGGAATTCGAAGGATGGGCAGGCATAGGTCCTCCTGAGGGGATGCGTGACCGACTCACCGGAGGCGGCCGGTCAGTACGGGTACATGCCGCGAGGCGGCGGGAATCGGCGTTCAGTGCCGAACAGCGCGCGAAGGTACGCGGAGACGAGAGCTCACGGTGCGCGGCGCGAGGCGCTCAGAAGTGCAGTGGCATCCACATGCGGATCAGGTTAACCAGACCGCGGACGCTCGCGCATCCCCTTTTTCGCGGAGTGTGATCGCGGCGTGTACCGCTCGGCCGGTTACGCTCCGGCAATGACCTTGCTGCTGCTGGGATTGGCCATTGCCTGCGAAGTGACGGCGACCGTCTCGCTGAAGATCTCCGAGGGATTCAGCAAGCTGGCGCCCTCGATCATCGTGGTGCTCGGGTACGGGGCGGCGTTCTGGTTCCTGTCGCAGGCGCTCAAACGCGGGATGGCGATCGGCGTCGCCTACGGCATCTGGTCCGCGGTCGGTGTGGTGGCGGTATCGGTGATCGGGGTGCTGTTCCTGGACGAGCGGCTGACCCTGGTGCAGGTGGGCGGGATCGGACTGGTGATCGCGGGCGTGCTGGCGCTGGAACTCGGTGGGGCGCACTGAGACCGCGCCGCGAAAGCGGGTGGCGACCCGGTGTGGGCCGCCACCTGGATCTCAATCCTCCACGCGCAGTACATATCCCGCTTCGGCGAGTGCGTCGATCACCTCGTCGCGATGCGTGGGGCCGCGGGTTTCCAGGGTGAGCATGACCTCGACTTCATCGATCGCGAGCCATGCCCCGGTGCGGGAATGGACCACGTCCAGGACGCTCGCACCGCTGCGGCCGAGTTCGGCGAGCAGGCGGCCGAGGCTGCCCGGACGGTCGGAGATGGTGACGCGGGCGGCGAGATAGCGGCCCGCCGCGCTGAGGCCGTGGCCGATGACACGGGTCAGCAGCAGCGGGTCGATATTTCCGCCGGAGAGTATGGCGCACACCGGACCTCGCAGGTCGAGCTCGGCGAGATCGCAGGCCATGAGCGCGGCCACCGCCGCCGCCCCGGCCGGTTCGACAATCAGTTTGGCGCGTTCCATACAGAGCAGCAGCGCCTTGGAGAGGGCATCCTCATCGACGGTCACAATGCTCGGCGCGCATTCGACAATGTGCTCGAACGGCACTTCGCCCGGAAGTCCGACGGCGATACCGTCGGCCATGGTCGCCATCTGTTCCAGGCGAATGGGTTTCCCGGCCTCGATCGAGACCGGCCAGGCGGCCGCACCCTGGGCCTGCACCCCGATCACCCGCACCCGGGGCGCCAATTGCTGTAGCGCACCGGCGATTCCGGCGAGCAGCCCACCGCCGCCGGTCGGGACGATCACCGTCCCGACCTCGGGCAGCTGTTCGAGGATTTCCAGCGCCACCGTCCCCTGCCCGGCCACGATATCCGGGTGGTCGAACGGATGGACCAGCGTGGCCCCGGTCTGCTCGGCGAATTCCCTTGCCGCGGCGAGTGATTCCTCGATGGTCTCGCCGACCTGATGCACGGTCGCCCCATATGCCTTGGTGGCCACCAGTTTCGGCAGTGCCGCCCCGACCGGCATGAACACCGTGGATTCGATACCGAGCGAGGTCGCCGACCAGGCCACCCCCTGTGCGTGATTGCCCGCGCTCGCGGCCACGACACCGCGCCGCCGTTCGGCCTCGGGCAGATTCGCGATCCGGTTGTACGCCCCGCGCGGTTTGAACGATCCGGTGCGCTGCAGGTTCTCGCATTTGAGCCACACCTCATGCCCGGTGCGTTCGGCCAGTACCCGCGAGGCCACCACCGGGGTCCGGCGAATCACCGGTGCCAGCAGGGTCGCCGCCGCGTCTATCCGCGCGATCAGGTCCATGGCGGCCATGCTGCCAGTTGGCAGCGGAACTGTCGCGTATCGCGCGGACCGCCCGGCGAATATCGCCGCCACGCGTGGGGACCGCGCGTGATTCGAAATCCCCGACCCGGGCGCCCATGCACGCTATCTTTCTGGCGAATCGCGCTGACCTGCGACGATGTGCCAATTTGAGCAGTGGGAGAGGAAAACTGTGCCGAAAGCAGTGCAGCTTCTCGCGGCCGCCGTCATCGCCTCCGCGGTGAGTGTCATGCCGCTGGGCACCCCGACCGCCGCGGCCGCCATCTCCAGCTGCTCGGGCGGTGACTTCCGCTGGACCGCGGTCGACGGCGCGATCACCATGCAGCCCACCCTGCTCACCTTCACCTCGGTGGGCCGCCTCTGGGACTGCACCGGCCCCGCGAATATCTCCGGCGGCACCTTCACCGGCGTTCACATCGCCTGGTCCGACTGTATGCACCCCGCGGACGGTCCCCTCACGGTCAATATCACCTGGGACAACGGCGAGGTCAGCACCCTCTGGGGTCCCTGGCCGGTCGGCATGTCCCAACCCACCATCGGTCCCATGGAGGTGATCGACGGTTATGGCAAGGGCAGCCATGTCCGGGTGGTCGCCACCTACGAAATGCTGGAACCGGATATGGTCATGGGCTGCGTGAACGGCACCGGCGTGAAGACCGGCCCCGGCAGGCTCTCCGCCACGCTGCTGTAGGAATTCCGGGCTGAATCGGCGGTTCGGGGCGGAGCGCCGACTTTTCACGGTTGTGACACAGCCGACCGAGAAAGTGAACACGGGAAACATAGCGTGGCGCTATGCCCCCACGCCGACGCTCCGCCCTGCTGGCCACGCTGGTGGTCGACCAACCGGGTCGCCCGCAGATCATTCTCGGTGAACTGCGCCGCGTCATCCTCGACGGCGCGGCTCCGCCCGGCACCGTGATTCCGCTGCGCGAGATCGCGGAACTCTTCGGCGTCAGCCATATTCCGGTCCGCGAGGCGCTCAAAACCCTCATCGGCGAGGGACTGGTCACCCATGAACAACACGCCGGATACACCGTCGCCCAGTTGACCGCCGCTGAACTGCGCGAAATGTATGTGGTGCGACAGACTTTGGAGGAGGCCGCGCTGGCGCTGGCCGCGGTCAACGCCTGCGCCGACGACCGTGCCGCGCTGGTCGCGGCGAACACCCTGCTGGAGAAGGCGATTCACGAAGACGATTCGGTGGCCTACCACCGGCATTCGCGCACTTTCCATCTCGCCCTGACCCGGCCGTCGCGCATGTTCCGGCTTGTGCACATGCTGGAGGCGGCCTGGAATGTCACCGAACCGGTACAGCCCATGGTCCATGTGTCACAGGCGGATCGGGAGCGCCTGCACGGCGATCACAACCTCATGCTGGACGCCTTCCTGGACCGCGATGTCGATCGCCTGCTGTCCATCGCGCGCCGTCACCACCTGCGCCTGGAGCAGGTGATCTCCACGCTGCCAACCGATATCGGCCTGCTGATGCCCCAGGAAGATATATCGATCCCGCAATAAGCGGGCAATAGAGGTGCAACGGAAGGGCAATAGCCCGTTCCTACTTTGGTCCGACCATTGCTCTTCGGATCGGATGCACCATGACCGATATCGTCACCCCTGCCACCACGGCGGACTCACCGCCCGTGACGGCCCCAGTCTACGACCCCGCCCTCACCAATGCGGATTTGGCCCCACTCCGTGAACAACGCTGGGGCAGTTACCACATCTTCGCGTTCTGGATGTCGGACGTGCACAGCGTCGGCGGATACGTCACCGCCGGAAGTCTTTTCGCGCTCGGCCTGGCCGGTTGGCAGGTCCTGGCCGCCCTGCTCATCGGCATCACCATCGTATATTTTCTCTGCAATCTGGTCGCCGCGCCCAGCCAGCACGCGGGTGTGCCGTATCCGGTGATGTGCCGCAGCGCGTTCGGTGTGCGCGGTGCGAACATTCCCGCGATCATCCGCGGCCTGATCGCGGTGGCCTGGTACGGAATCCAGACCTATCTGGCCTCGGCGGCGCTGATAGTCGTCGCGGTGAAGCTTCTCCCGAGCCTGGCCCCGTACGCGGTGGCCGATGACTACGGTTTCCTGGGGCTGTCCCTGCTGGGCTGGGGCGCGTACCTGGTGCTGTGGGTGGTGCAGGCGGCCGTGTTCTGGCAGGGCATGGAATCCATTCGCCGGTTCATCGACTTCTGCGGTCCCGCCGTCTATGTCGTGATGTTCGTGCTCTGCGGCTACCTGATCTACAAGGCGGGCTGGAGTTCGATCGATCTGCAATTGGGTTCGGTGAAGTACCACGGCTGGGATGCCCTGCCGGTAATCCTGGGCGCGATTGCCCTTGTCGTCTCATACTTCTGCGGTCCGATGCTGAATTTCGGCGACTTCTCTCGTTACGCGAAGTCGATGCGGGCGGTGAAGCGCGGCAACTTCCTCGGGCTGCCCGTGAACTTTCTGGCCTTCTCGTTGCTCGTGGTCATCACCGCATCGCTGACGATTCCGGTTTACGGCGAGCTCATCACCGATCCGGTGGAGACGGTCTCGCGCATCGACTCGACCTTCGCGATTGTCTTGGGCGCGTTGACCTTCACCATCGCCACCGTCGGCATCAATATCGTCGCCAACTTCATCTCCCCGGCCTTCGACTTCTCGCATGTGAGCCCGCAGAAGATCAGCTGGCGGATGGGCGGCATGATCGCGGCGGTCGGCTCGATCGTCATCACGCCGTGGAATCTGTACAACAATCCCGATGTCATCCACTACACCCTCGAGGTGCTGGGCGCCTTCATCGGCCCGCTGTTCGGCGTGCTGATCGCCGACTACTACCTGATCCGCAAGCGCACCATCGTCATCGATGACCTGTTCACCCTCTCGACCGCCGGAAGCTACTGGTACAGAAAGGGTTTCAACCCGGTAGCGGTGATCGCCACCATTGTCGGCGCGGCGGCCGCCGTCTTCCCGGTGCTCGCCAAGAACCTCACCGGGATGTACACCGCCGCGCAGTACAGCTGGTTCATCGGCTGCGGTCTGGCCCTGGTCATCTACTACGTCCTGGCCAAACGCTCCAGGTTTGCCATGAAAGTGTGACGGCGCCTACATAATCCGCATGGGTTCGCGTATTAGAGCCCACACCCGCAAAACCTGCTTTTCTCGAGCGGAATTAGTAGCGTGATCGGTATGCAGCTCTCCAGGTTCACCGATCTCGGATTGCGCGCCCTCATGCGGCTGGCGATCAGTGATCGGGCACAGGAGCGAGTCACCGTCAAACTCATTGCGCGACAGGTTAATGCCTCTGAGAACTATGTGGCCAAAGCGGTCTCGCGCCTGTCCGAACTGGGGTATGTGGAGTCGTTGCGTGGCCGTACCGGCGGGATATTCCTCACGCCCGCCGGACGGTCCACCACACTCGGCCGTATTGTCCGCGAACTCGAAGGCGATGCCGAAGTCGTCGAGTGCCTCGGCGTGAATCCGTGCCCGCTGGCGAGTGCCTGCCGTTTGCGGGGCATTCTCGCCCGGGCCCAGCGCGCCTTCTATGCCGAGCTCGACAACTTCACCCTCGCCGATCTGGTGGACCGCCGGACCGTGGAGCTGCTGCATCTGCCGGTCTTTCCGGCCGTGGCACTGATCGACGATTAGGAGACACCATGACCATCGCGCAGGATTCGGCGCCGTACGCCATCGCGGAGCTGGACCCCGGACACGCCGAGGCGATCAGGGCGACGCTACCGCTGGTCGGTGCGCATATCGACCAGATCACCCCGCTGTTCTACGCCAAGATGTTCGCCGCGCATCCGGAGTTGCTGCGGGACCGCTTCAATCGCGGTAATCAGACCCAGGGTGCGCAGCAGCGGGCATTGGCCGCCTCCATCGCCACCTTCGCCGCGCATCTGGTCGATCCGGCCCTACCGCATCCGCGAGAGTTGTTGTCCCGCATCGGGCATAAGCACGCTTCGCTGGGCGTCACCGCGGCCGAGTACCACATCGTGCACGAGCATCTGTTCGCCGCGATCGTCGAGGTACTGGGTGCGGAGACGGTGACAGCCGAGGTGGCCGCCGCCTGGGATCGGGTCTACTGGTTGATGGCCACCACGCTCATCGATCTGGAGGCCAAGCTCTACGCCGAGGCGGGGGTGGCACCCGGGGAGGTCTTCCGCGAGACCCGGGTGGTGCGGCGCGTCGACGATCCCTCCGGCGCGGCGACTTTCGTCGTCGAATCCGCCGATCCGGCGCGGCCACTACCGGATTTCCTGCCCGGACAATATATTTCGGTCGGCGCGCGGCTGCCCGACGGTGCGCGTCAGCTCCGGCAGTACAGTCTGATCAATCGCCCGGGGACGCATCGACTGGCCTTCGCGGTCCGCCGGGTGGTCGCCGCCGACGGCACTCCGGAGGGCGAGGTCTCCGCATGGCTGCACGAGAACATCGGCGCGGGCGATACTTTGGAGATCACGCTGCCCTTCGGTGATCTCACCATCGATCCGGATGCCACGACTCCGCTGGTGCTCATCTCCGCCGGTATCGGCGTGACACCCATGGCGGGCATTCTGGAGCATCTGGCCGTGACAACGAGCGACCGCCGAACGCTGGTCCTGCACGCGGACCGTTCGGCGGCCGCCCATCCGCTCCGCGACATCGTCACCACTTTGGTTGGGGGACTGCGTGATTCGGATTTCCGGGCCTGGTATCAGGCCGAGGGGCACGGTCTGATGGATATCTCCCAGGTCGAATTGCCACGGGACGCCGACTACTACCTGTGCGGCGGGAACAGCTTCCTGCAGGGGATACGCAGTCAGCTGCTGGCCGCCGGAATTCCGGGCAGCAGAGTACATTTCGAGCTCTTCGCACCCAATGATTGGCTGCTGGCGCCCGCCTAGCGGCGATTGCGCTCGGCGATATCGAGCACCTGCGCCAGCCACGGCGTATATCCGGCGGGCACCGCGGACATGGCGGTGCGCAGCTCTTCGATGCTCACCCACATGGTTTCGGCGACCTCCGCCGGATTCGGTTCGGGCACTTCGTCACCCACGCGCCCGAGCACCACGTGATCGAATTCGTACTCGACGCGCCCGGTGGCCGGATCGGCGGCCTGGTAGCTGAAGGTCCCGGCCTCGGTCAGCTCGACCGTGAGCCCCATCTCCTCGCGCAGTCGGGTGGCGGCGGCATCGATCACCGATTGCCCGGGTGCGGGATGCCCGCAGCAGGTGTTGGTCCACAGCAGCGGGAAGCGGGTTTTGACGCCCGCGCGCTGCTGCAGCAGTATCTGCCCACTGTCGTCGAAGAGCAGTACCGAGAAGGCTCGGTGCAGCCGTCCGGGCGCGGTATGGGCCGCGGCCACCGGCAGCGATCCGGTCGCGCGACCCTGCTCGTCCACCAGCTCGACGAGCAGGGTTTCGCGATCGACCGCCGCCGAGGCGTCGGGAGTGTCGAGAGTGCCGGTCACCGGCCTACCTTATCGGCGGCGATCATCAGGTATTGGAAGCTGCCCTCCTTGTACGAGGTCAGGAATGGTTTCTCCACACCGGTGGCCAGCTCGGAGTGGGTGCGCAGCTCCCAGTACGGAATGGTGTCCGGGGTCAGATCGGTGACCGAGACCGGCACCAGATTGTTGGCGGCCATGGCCTTGAAGTACTCGCTGCGCGGATGGATATTGCAGCCGTAGTGCGCGTCGATCCAGCTCACCGCCGCCGAGCGGGCGCCGAACACATCATTGGAGCAGCCGGTGATGCAGACATAGCGCCCACCGGGCCGCAGCAGCCGGGAGAACTCGGCGAAGAGTTCGTAGAGGTCCACGTACATGGTGGTCTCATTGGTCCAGATGCCGCGCATGGCACCGGATTCGAACCCGGTGTCGAGCATATTCTTGAAGTGGAACCGCACCTTGTCCGTCACACCGCGCTCACGCGCCTGATCATTGGCGAATCCGGCCTGGTATTCGGAGATGGTGACGCCGTCCATCCGGCAGCCGAAGCGCTGATTGGCCATGAAACTGGTGCCACCGCGCCCGGAGCCGCCGTCCATCAGCCGGTCACCCGGGCCGATATCGCCGAGATGGTCGAGCAGCAGATCGGCCTGTGCGGTCTCCAGGCGGTGCAACTCCTGCACCAGGCGCTGCTGGCGGGTGTCCTCCGGACCCTCGAGGACCGACAGATCGGGCGCGCCGATGCCGTAGTGGTGGTGGTAGAGCCCGTCCACCTCGCCGAGCACGGTATTGACGCGGTCGTCATTGGGATTGTTGTTCCAGTACGCGGCGACCGACTTCTGATAGTCGGTGCGCAGAACCTCGGTCTCGGAGTGCAGCGCGGTCATGGCAGCTCATCCTCTCGCTTGGGGAGTACCGATGAAGAGTCGAAAAACCGTGGAGCTCAGCTGGTTTCGTTATAGCGGCGGCTGCCGGCATGCCAGGCGCGATTACCGCCCATCCAGGCCCAGAGTCCGCCGAGGAAGCGGCGCAGTTCGGGGGAGCCGGAAGCGGCGAGCGCGCCCGCCTCGGCCTCGAACCGGTGCACCAGTTCGTCGTGCACCTCGGCGGTGCGTTGTACGGCGTCGGCGCGTGAGCAGTTCTCCTCGGCCGCGAGCACCGTGGGGAGATTGAATTCCCTTCCGCCGGAGAGGTCTTCACGGGCCATCGAGTAGAGATCGTTCACCATCTGACTGGCCAGTGCGGCGGTGGTGACCACCCGCCGCACCCGCGGATCGGTGTACTCCGCCGCGGGCAGTTCATAGCCGCCGACCGCGTCGATGGGCGCCATGCACGGCAGGAAGCTGTGCGGTTGGCGATTGAGCAGGTACTCCCACACCGGTGGCATGCGCTTGGCCCCACGCCAGCCCGCCTCCGCACCGAGGGCGATGAACCAGCCCGCGATCTCGGTGCGCAACCGGGCGACCTGGGTGGGGGAGGCGAAGCGCGAGAGGTGTTCGAAGGAGGTCCGGAAGGCCCGCAGAATCGGATCGCTCTGCATGGCCGCCTCCACCTCGGCCTGATACCGGACCGGCAGATGCACCGGATCCATTGCCGCGGCGGCCAATTCGAGCCGGGGACCCAGCTCGGCCGCGGCGTTGGAGTGCGACCCGTCCGGGGCGATATCGCTGGCATCCTCCTCGCAGTAGTAGTCGTCCACCGACCACTCCGAGACGGCGCATTTGGCCGCCGCCAGCAGCCGGTCGGCGTCATCGCAGTCCGGATGCGCGAGCATGATCAGCCGCCCGAAATCGGCTTTGCGGAGTTCGTCCAGACGACCCTCGTAGAGTCCGATCTCCTTGGCCCAGGACAGGATTCCGACATTCACCGCCTCGCCGAGCTCCGGATTGTCCCGCACCGGAGGTGGGCAGTACAGCGGTGGAATCGCTTGCCCGGCCTGGCGTGTGCGCCGCACCGATGCCGTGCCGATTCCGTTGGGGGCGTGAGGTACCGCCGGAGCGCCCGAGACCGCGGACGATGCCGTAGCGGGAGGTGCGACAGCAGGCGTGGCCGGGGGAGACGCCGCCGCGGCGGTGGCGGGGGTAGCCCCCACCGCCGCGCCGGATATCGCTGCCCGCCGGGCGGCCGACAGGGCTCCGAGTCCGCTGGGGCCCCGTGGTATTCGCCCGCTACCGGATGGTGTGCCCGGTCCGGCGGATTTCGGTGCCGCCCGAGGTGTGGTGGGCGGAGTGGGTACCCGCCCCGAGCTGTTCGCCCGGGGTATCGGTCGAAGCGGTTGTCCCACACCGGGTGTCGGTGGCGTAGGACGCAGGGCGGGCACCACGCCACCGGCGGGTGTGACCGGATGCGCCGCCTGGTCGGCGACGCCCGCGATCGTCCCGGAGGTGGGCAGATTCACCAGTAGGCTCGCGGACCCCAACCCCATGGGACCGAGTAGCCGTTTGGGCGGCAGATGCGCCTCGGCGGCATCCGATTCGCCCAATCGTGGATCATCCAGTGCGCCTCGGCTCTCCGGTGTCTCCGGAATTGCCAGCCGGGACGGCGCGTTCGGATCGAAGGATTTCAGCAGGGCGGCGACGGCCGCCGCCACCTCGTGGGTGGCGGGCGGCGCGGCGGCGCGGGACAGCACCGACATGGCCTGCTCCGATCAGTCGGACTGACGGGCGACCAGCACATTGTCGAGAATGCCGAGCGCGTCGGGGACCAGGACGGCAGCCGAGTAGTAGCAGCTCACGAGGTACGAGATGATCGACTGGTCGTCGATGCCCTTGAATCGCACATTCAGGCTGGGCTCGTACTCGTCCGGAATCCCGGTCTGGTGCAGGCCGATGACGCCCTGATCCTTCTCCCCGGTACGCATGGCCATGATCGAGGTGGTCTGGGTGCCGCTCACCGGGATCTTGCCGCACGGGAAGATGGGCACCCCGCGCCAGGCGGGTACGCGGTGGCCGTCCACCTCGACCGGATCCGGGTAGAGGCCGCGCTTACTGCATTCGCGGCCGAACGCGGCGATCGCCTTCGGGTGCGCCAGAAAGAGTTTGGTGCCGCGCCGCATGCTGAGCAGCTCGTCCATATCGTCCGGGGTCGGCGGGCCGGACTCGGTGTAGATGCGCTGCTTGAGATCGCAGTTGTGGAGCAGCCCGAAATCGGGATTGTTCACCAGGTCGTATTCGCGCCGCTCGTACATGGCCTCGATGGTCAGGCGCAGCTGCTGTTCGATCTGATCCATCGGATCGTTGAACAGATCGGCGACGCGGGTGTGTACCCGCAGCACGCTCTGTCCCAGGCTGAGCTCGTATTCTCGGGGCTGATCGTCGTAGTCGACGAAGGTGCCGTCGAGCAGCGGCTCACCGGAGTGACCCGAGGCGACCACGATCTCGGCCTCGCCGTATTTGTTCTGCGGTGCGGCGGGCAGATTCGCCACCGACTCCAAATGCTGTGCCAGCGCGGGGATCTGGTCATTGAGCTGTTCCAGGGCCTGCCGGGTCAGCACCAGCATGGTGGTCGGCGTGACGGTCTTGATGGTGACCGGCCAGATGGCATCGGGATCGACCAGGGTCTGGTCACCGTAGAAGTCGCCGCCGGCGAGCATGCCGAGCTTGGTGGTCTCACCGTATTCGCCGGTGCCCATCTTGCTGAGCTTGCCGTGCACGATGAGCAGCACCTGATCCATCGGATTCCCGAATTCGGCAACCACCGTGCCGGGGGCCAGATCTCGCTGTTCGAAGCGCTGCGAGACGGTGGAGAGCACCTCTTCGTCGGTGAAGCCGCGCAGCTGTGGCAGTTCCTGCAGTTCGAGTGGAATGACCCGGGCGTGCGGGCCATTGATGATGAACTCCACCTCGCCATTGCCGACGGTGTGGGTGAGGCGTCGGTTGACGCGGTAGACACCACCCTTGACCTGGGTCCACGGCAGGCTGCGGGTCAGCCACCGGGAGCTGATGCCCTGCATCTGAGGTTCGGATTTGGTGGTGTGCGCGAGCTGGCTGGCGGCGGCGGTGCTGAGGGTTTTGCGCTGGTGGTTGTCGGTCTGGAGGGGCAATTCAATGGTCATGCTGCGGTCCTCACCTCGAAGGGCCACCGCGTATACAAGCGGTGGAATCCACGGCGATAGGGCAGGCCCGAGATGGGCCTGCGAAAACTAGACATGTGGATGAAATGACAAGCGCGACAGTGCGTTCCAGCGATACCGATGGTAGGGCGGGCAATCGCATAAGCGCAGCGAAATGCATAAACATGATGTCTGGTGTATTGCTATCGCCGGGGTGTCGTGACTTCGCGGCCTCGCAATCGTGCGTTCGCAGGCATTTCAGCCGGGCCTTCGACCAGTGTGCTGACCGGCCGCGTATAGGTGATGATCTCGGCATTCGCAGCTTCACAAAAATAGCGGAACCGACCGGGCTGTTCGTAGAATTCGCCGCGCCCGGGGGTGTGCTCGCATGGTGCTGGTCACAGCGCCCACGCGATAGGGTGGCTCTATGGCAAGCTCATCTGGACGCGTTGGGGCGGATGACGCAGGTCACGAGCAGATTATGTCTGGGAGCGAAGCCGTGAAATTCAATACGAAGTCCGTTGTGGGGCCGATGCAGCGCCTGATGGCGACCGCTCAGAACGGGCTCGAGGTGATCCGGTTCGGGGGACTGGTTCACGAGATCGAATCCTCGCCGTACGAGATCGCCGAGCGTAAGCGCATGTATCGGCTGCGGCATTACTTCCCGGACGCGGTGGGAACCGACCGTCCGGTTGTGCTGTTGGTGCCGCCGATCATGGTCACCGCCGAGATCTGGGACGTGAATGCCGCCGACGGGGCGGTCGGCATTCTGCACGCCGCCGGAATCGATTGCTGGGTGGTCGATTTCGGCTCACCCACCACCGAGGAGGGCGGCTGGGATCGCGATCTCGCCGATCACGTCCTCGCGGTCAGCAGCGCCATCGATACGGTCAATGAATTGACCGGCCGCGGTGTCCATCTCATGGGTTACTCGCAGGGCGGCATGTTCGCCTACCAGACCGCGGCCTACCGGCTCGGTGGCGGTGTGGAGTCGATCGTCACCTTCGGCAGCCCCGTGGACGCGGTCGCGGGCATCCCGTTCGGTATTCCCTACGGTGTCGCCTCCGGCGCGGCGGAGTTCCTCGCCGATCATGTGCTGAACCGGCTGCCCATCACCGACTCCATGGTGCGCCTTGGCTTCCAGGCCCTGGACCCGGTCAAGACCGCCAAGGCGCGCATCGACTTCCTGCGCCAGCTGCACGATCGCGAGGCCCTGCTGCCCAAGGAGCGCCAGCGCCGCTTCCTCGAGGCCGACGGCTGGCTCGGCTATCCCGGGCCCGCGCTCACCGATCTGCTCCGGCAGTTCATCAAGCACAATCGAATGATGCTGGGTGGCTTCGTCATTCGTGACCAGCCCATCTCACTCGCCGATCTCAAGTGCCCGATTCTGGCGTTCGTCGGCGAGGTCGACGATATCGGCCAGCCCGCCGCCGTCCGCGGTATCGTGCGCGCCGCACCCAATGCCGAGGTGTATGAGGCCAGCGTGGTGGCGGGGCATTTCGGGCTCGTCTCGGGCTCCACCGCCACCAAGCACACCTGGCCGGTGGTGCGCGATTGGGTGAACTGGCTGAGCAACCGGGGTGAACTGCCCCCGCAGATCGTGCCGATGAGCCAGGAGGTCGCACGCAAGGGGCCGAGCACCGGACTCACCCGCGCCGTACACGCCGTCGGCAGCCTGGCCGAGGCGGGCGCGGGCCTGAGCAAGACCATCGAGGGCGTCGCCAGCCAAACCCTGCGCGGCACGGTCGAATTGACCGGTGAGGCGGCCCGCGCGCTACCGCGCCTCACCCGCCTGGGCATGATCCAGCCGCACACCCGAATCTCGCTGGGCCGCTTGCTCTCCGAACAGGCGCGGCGCGGACCGGACCGGGAGGCTTTCCTTTTCGAGGATCGCGTGCACACGCACTTCGCGGTGAATCAGCGCATCGACAACGTGGTGCGCGGGCTCATCTCGGTCGGGGTGCGACCGGCCACCCGGGTCGGCGTGGTCATGGAGACCCGGCCCAGCGCCATGGTCGCCATTGCCGCGCTGTCGCGGCTCGGCGCGGTCGCGGTACTGCTCGCGCCCCGCAGTGAATTGACCAAGGTCGTCGCGCTGACCGGGACGAAACTGCTGATCACCGATCCGGAGAATCTGAAGGACGCGGCCGCCACCGGGACCCGCGTACTGGTGCTCGGCGGTGGCGATGCGCGCGGACTGGATATTCCGGCCGGATGCGATGTCACCGATCTGGAGCAGATCGATCCCGCCGAGGTCACCCTGCCCGGCTGGTACCAGCCCAATCCGGGCCTGGCCCGAGAGCTGGCGTTCATTCTGGTGACCGGCACCGGGGATCGCTTCGATATCAAGTACGTCACCAATCACCGCTGGGCGCTGTCGGCCTTCGGTACCGCCTCGGCCGCCGATCTCGGCCGCCGGGACACCGTGTACTGCCTTGCGCCACTGCATCATTCCTCCGGTCTGCTGGTGAGCCTGGGTGGCGCGGTGGCCGGTGGCAGCCGGATCGCGCTGGCCCGCTCGCTCGATCCGGCGCAGTTCGCCGCCGAGGTGCACCGGTACGGCGTGACGGTGGTCACCTACACCTGGACCATGCTGCGCGACATTCTCGATGCGGACACCTTCCCCAACGGGCATCCGCATCCGATCCGGCTGTTCATCGGCTCGGGTATGCCCGCGGGTCTGTGGCGGCGCACCCAGGAGCGCTTCGCCCCCGCCCGGGTGCTGGAGTTCTACGCCTCCATCGAGGGGGATGTGGTGCTGGCCAATGTCTCCGGCGCGAAGATCGGCTCCAAGGGCCGCCCGGTTCCGGGCACCGCCAAGGTCGAGCTCATCGCCTACGATCCGCTCACCGACGAAATCCAGGTGGAGGATTCGGGTTTCGCGCGCCGCTGCGCCGAGAACGAGGTCGGGCTGCTCATCGGTACCGCCTCGGACACGGTGGATGTCTCCGCGGGCGGGCTGCGCGGCGTCTTCACCCCAGGTGATGCCTGGATGCCTACGGAGAACCTCTTCCGCCGCGACAGCGATGGAGATTACTGGCTGATGGACCGTCGCGACACGGTGATCCACACGCCGCGCGGCCCGGTCTACACCCAGCCGATCGTCGACCTGTTGAACGACATCACCGCGGTGGATATGGAAGTCGCCTACGGTCTGCCCGCGGGAGATCGCACCCTCGCGGTGGCGGCCGTCAGCATTCGCGAGGGTCTGCGACTGTCGCCGAAGGATGTCACCGAGGCCCTGCGTGATCTGGTTCCCGATCAGCGGCCCGATCTCATCTACGTGGTGGACGAGATCCCGCGCAGCTCCACTTTCCGGCCCTCCACCCGGGCGGTTCAGGCCGCGGGGCGTCCCGCGCCCGGCGATCGAACCTGGTGGTACAACCGGGAATCGGAGTCCTACGAGATCCTCACCGAGGAGCTCGCCGCACGTCTGTTCGCCTGATCGCGGTCTCGGGAGATGCCAACGGCGATCGGCCGGGTCGGGGGTCCGGCCGATCGCCGCGGTACCGACGAGTCTAGAGATCGCCGGACCGAGCTCGCATCCCCGAAATTCGGGGGCTCGGTAGCGGTCAACACTTTCGCACCGTTGACACTGTCGGCGCGGCGGTAGCATCGAGAAGGTGAATCCCCTTGCCGCACGTGTGATGTCCACTGTTGCCGGTCAACTCGGTAATCCGCACGGCCTGTTGGGTAAGGGCACCGCCCTCATGCTCAATCGGGTCAATCGATTCCTGATCGACGAGGCGGTGGCCGCGGCCGCGCCGGTGGTGGGGGAGACGGTCGCCGATATCGGCTTCGGCGGTGGCGTCGGACTCTCGCTGCTGTTGGACCGGGTGGGGCCCACCGGAACCGTGCACGGCATCGAGATCTCATCCGATATGTTGAATCGCGCCAAGACCAACCTCGCGACCGCGATCGGCGCGGGCCGATTGCAGGTGCTGGAGGGTTCCCTCACCGAACTACCGTTCGCCAAGGCCGGCCTGGATGCCGCGATAACGGTGAACACCATCTACTTCGTCTCCGAATTGGACCGCGTCTGCGCCGAATTCGCGCGCGTGCTCAGCCCGCAGGGCCGGGTAGCCATCGGCATCGGCGATCCGGACGGAATGGCCAAGATGCCCTTCACCCAATTCGGCTTCCGACTGCGCCCGGTCGCCGAGGTCATCGTCGCGCTCGAAGCGGCCGGTCTGGTGGTGGAGGTCCGCATCGTCGACCACAAACCGGTCCCCGGTCACATTCTCATCGCCCGCCCCAAGAACTGATACGGGCGAAGCTGGAATCATTGCGGCCGTGGCTAGGTCCCGGCGGTCTCGGCATGTCGGGTCACCGGGCCCATCGACTCGAGGCCCTACGAACTACCGGCGCGATCCCGAATTTGTTCCATATGGACCCTTCAGTATCGCTAAACGGTGGTTGGTCAACGAGGCATTGTTCCCTCGACTCGCTCGCTGAATCCTTTGAGGTGCAGTAGCACGAGTGAGATGAGGAACGAAAAGCCATGTCCGAGAACATGAAAAGCGGCGCCCGATGAGGGCGGCGCGGTCGGCGACCCTGGTCGCCGCAGCCATAACGGCCGGTCTGATGGCGGGACTGTTCGCCGGATTCGCCTACGCCGTCATGCCCGGTCTGAAGCGCGGCAGCGACGCCGCGTACATCGAGGTCATGCAGAACATCAATGTGGTCATTGTGAATCCGCTCTTCATGACCCTGTTCATGGGCGGCCTGGCGGTGGGGCTGGCCGCGGTGGTGACGAACTGGCGCTCCGGTGATCCGGCGGTCCGATACTGGGCCATCGCCGGATTCGCCTGCTACGTAGTGATGTTCCTGATCACCAGCGGCGCGAACGTCCCGCTGAACGACAAGCTGGCCGCTGCGGGCGATCCGGCGCAGATCCCCGATCTGGCCGCTGTCCGCGCGGACTTCGAGGGGCCGTGGGAGGCCTGGAATATCGCCCGCACCCTCGCGAGTGTGGCAGCGCTGGGCTGTTTCTCCTTGGCGCTCTTACGTTTCCGTCGTACCGCCGTGCAATCCGGTGCCGGACAAGCCGTCCTGGCGAGCTAGGGAATCACCGTGACAGTTCTCGCCTATGGGTTGGCCATTGTGCTCAACCTCATGATCATCCTTGTCGGAGTGCGGTTCCTGCTGGCTCCGGAGACCGCCGCGGCGGCCTACGGCGTACCCGCGAAGGCCGACGGTGATGCCGCCTACCTGAGCATCAAGGGCTTGCGCGATCTCACCTCGGGTGTCATCGGTTTGACTCTGCTCGCCCTCGCGGGCGCATCCGCCGAGGGCTGGTTCATGCTCGCCGTCGCGCTCACCCCGCTCGGTGACACCGCCATCGTCCTGCGGCACGGCGGTACGAAGGCCGTGGCCTTCGGAATCCATTTCGCCACGGCCGTAACCGTATTGATCAGCGCCGCATTGCTCTTCGCGGTCTGAACGGCGATCGGCCGGTCACCTTCGTGATGACCGGCCGATCGGGTGCCGTGTGCTACCGGTCAGACGGTGAAGGCGGTGATACCCTCGACGACCCGGTCGAGCTGTTGTTCGGTGAGGCCGGGCCAGAGGGGAAGGCGCACAATGGTTCCGGAGAATTCGGCGCTGCGGACGCAGGGGTTTGGGGTGCGGCCCAGTTTCAGGCCCGCGGGGCTGGAGTCCAGCGGGATGTAGTGGAACGGGGCCGAAATGCCCTGTGCGCCAAGGTGTCTGATGAGGTCGTCGCGGCGGTCCTCGGTGGGCACGCGCAGGAAGTACAGGTGGGCGGTGTGCTCGCGGTCCGCGGGGACTGTCATGAGCTGAACGTCGTTGCGGGCGGCCCAGTCCGGGAGCGTGGCCGCGTAGTGATCCCAGACGCGGTGACGGTTGGCCTGGATGGTGTCGAACTCCGCGAGCTGGGCGTCCAGGACGGCCGCGTTCAATTCGCTCGGCAGATAGCTGGAGCCGATGTCCTGCCACGAGTACTTGTCCACCGCGCCGCGCAGGAAGCGCGCGCGGTCGGTGCCCTTCTCGCGCACGATCTCCGCTCGCGCCATGAGGATCTCATCGGTGAGCAGCAGCGCGCCGCCCTCACCGCAGTGCACGTTCTTGGTGTCGTGGAAGCTCAGCGCGCCGACCGTGCCGATGGTGCCCAGCGGGCGTCCGCGCCAGGTGCCGCCGAGGCCGTGCGCGGTGTCCTCGATGAGCGCCAGACCGTGCGCGTCCGCGATCTGTTGCAGCCGTTCCATATCCGCGCCGACGCCGCCGTAGTGAATGATCACCACGGCTTTGGTGCGCGGAGTCACCGCGGCGGCCACCGATTCCGGATCGATATTGCCGGTCGCGAGATCGATATCGGCGAAGACCACCGTGGCGCCGCGCAAAGCCATGGCCGTCGCGGTCGAGGTGAAGGCGAAGCTCGGCACGATCACTTCGTCATCGGGTCCGAGTTCCAGCAGCAGCCCGGCCATTTCGAGCGCATGCGTGCACGAGGTGGTCAGCAGCGCGTACGGCGCGGCGGTGATACCGCGCAGCTTGGCGGTGGCCGCCGCGGTGAACGGGCCGTCGCCGTGGCTGTGGTCCGACGACAGCACGGCCTCCACATTCGCCAGCTCACCCGTGGCACGGAACGGACGGCTGAAGATGATGCGATCAGTGCTCACCCGGGTCGATTCCCCTCGCTCCTGCGTTGCTGTACCGGACATCCTGGCCCGCGTCCCGCGAATGCTGTTGCACCGGTCGCGGTGTCGGCGAATCTACCGTCAAATACAGCGGTTTGCCCACGAGCACGTGCAAGGCCACACCGAGATACTCGGCGATCAGGCCGAGTGAGAACAGCACCGCGCCCGAACACAGCAGCAGCACCGTCATGAGCGAGGCCCAGCCCTCGGGATCGGCGCCGCTGTTGGTGAGCGCGCGATAGACCACCCACGTCGCCATTCCCACACCCGCCAGGGCGAGGGTCACCCCGAGCATGCTCACCAGGCGCAGACCGCGAGTTCCACTGCACAGCACCATCTTCCAGAACAGCGAGAACAGTCGCCGGTAGTTGTACCCCGACTCCTCACGCCCCTCCGCTCGCAACTGCACCGGCACCTGCGCCACATCGCTCACCACCCAGGTGAGCGCCACATCCAGATACACGCCATTGGAGGCGACCTGCGCCAGCTGCCGCGCGATATCGCCGCGAATCAGCCGATAGCTCTCGAACCGGGTTGAATCCGGGAACGCGAAAATCGTTGCCAGCACGATCTTCGCGCCGCGCGAGGTGATATTGCGCAGGAACCCGTGCGGGCGGGTATTGACCGGTTTGGAGTAGACCAGATCCGCGCGCTGCGCCATGGCCGCGTCCAGGAAATCGGCGATGAACGCCGGATCGTGCTGCCCGTCCTCATCCATGGTGACGGTCCAGTCGCCGGTGGCGGCGGCCATACCCGCGATGGTGGCGGCGTCCTGACCGTAATTACGGCTCATCCACACCACCCGCACCTGCGGATAGGTCTGCTCCAACTCCTGCAACACCACATCCGAGCGGTCCGGCCCGTGATCGTGCACCAGCACGATCTCGTTCACCGTGAACTCCGCGCCCGCGGATGTGCGCACCGGTCCGCTCAACTTGTCCAGCTCGGCGACGAGCGCGGCAATGGTGTCCTGTCCGCGATAGACGGGGACGACGACGGAGACGGCGTGCACCCGCATCGGTCCGTGGGGACCGGAGGTGACGCTCGGAGCGGTCTGCGACCGGAGCGGGCGAGACGGAATCGGCATCAGCTGGATCGACTTTCGATGACGGTGCGTGCCGGTACTCCACGGCGAATGACAGAGCCCGAACCGCGCTGAACTCTAACACGGTGCAGGTGGCGGCTTCCGGGGTGCGAGATCATCACCCCATCATTCTTGTCACACAGCTTGATGCCGCTGAGCGCGACGCCCTGTAGGGTCTGGAACTCGTGGTGGAAAGTGCATTTTCGACGGTGGCGGAGACCGCCGGAACCGGGCCATCGGACAGCTCGGACAAGCGCGAGGTGTACCGCTGGGGAGTCGTCACCGCGATCGGTGTGACCCTCGGCTATATCGCGGTCCTGCTGGCCAATGCCCGCCACTTCTATACCGACGACAGCGAATCCCAGTACACCGGTCTATGGGTGTTCTTCGGGCGCGCCTTCCGTGACGGCCAATTCCCGTTCCTGATTCCGCAGCAGTGGATGTCGGGCAATTACACCAATGAGGAAGCGGGACTGTTCAACCCGCCGCAGCTGCTGATCGATCTGATCGCGCCCTCGGTGCCGAACCTGGCGGTGTACGCCACCATCGTCAAACTCGTCTTCGCGATCATCGCCGGACTCGGCGTGTACCGCGTCTGCCTGGCCTACGGCAGTCGCGCGCAGTGGGCGGCGGTCGCGGGTGTGGCCTTCCCGTTCACCGGCTTCTTCCTCTTCTTCGACGAGGCCAGCTGGTTCACCGCCATGAGCGGTACCGCGTGGATGATCCACGCCTGGGCCTGCTCGGTGCGCTACGCCCGCGGTAAGGGCGGGCCGATCCCGGTCTTCGTCTACCTGTACCTGGCCATTTCGGTGCAGTACGTATTCCCGGCGGTCGAGGCCGCCATCATGCTGGTCGCGGTCGCGGTGGGTGAACTGGTGTGGCGCGGGCGCGCCGCCTGGGCGCCGCTGACCCGGCTGACCGCGGCCGCCGCCTGCGCGGGTGGGGCGGGTCTGATCACCTTCCTGCCGAGCATGCTCTCGGCCAAGGTGAGCTGGCGCGGCACCTCGCAGATCAATAACGACCAGTTCCTCACGGTCCCGTGGTCCGAGTCGCTGAACGCCAGCCTGCCGAGCACGCTGCCCGCGTTCAACTCCTGGTGGGGGTATATCCAGCCGCTGCCCATGGTCTATATCGCCTGGTTCCTGATTCCGGCGCTGGCGTTCATCGACTGGCGTGCGGCCAAGGCGTATTGGAAGGAGCTGGTCTCCATCGCGATCTTCGCGATGGTGATGCTCATGTGGACCGCCGGGCCCGGCACCATCGGCCCGCTGCGCTGGCCCGCGCGCGTGCTGCCCATGCTGGCGCTGGGATTGCTGGTGCTGGTGTGCGTGCTGCTCGGTCGCTTCGGCACGGTGCGCGATTGGCGTAACCGCGGTATCGCCGCGGGCGTGCTGATACTGCTGCTGTGGGTGCGCACCTTCTCCGCCGATCCGCATCGGGTGCTCTGGCATGTGCTCTCCGCGGTGGTGGTGGGGCTGCTGGTGGCGGGCGTGGTGTGGCTGGGCCGCACCCGGGGCACCGCGGCGGCGGTCGCGCTGACCATCATCGCCATGTTCCCGATCACGTACTTCCAGGTGCGCGGTGTGCAGCCAACACCCATGTCGTGGAACCTGCCCGCGAATCGCGAGGAGGCCAAGGCCGCGTTCCCGAAGTTCAACAGCGGCACCACACTTCAGCTCGGTGATCGCGGCCTGCTGCAACCCGCGGACAAGAGTCTCGACGG
The DNA here is from genome assembly GCF_036327755.1 of Nocardia sp. NBC_01503. Classification (NCBI taxonomy): domain Bacteria; kingdom Bacillati; phylum Actinomycetota; class Actinomycetes; order Mycobacteriales; family Nocardiaceae; genus Nocardia; species Nocardia sp. NBC_01503. The sequence goes on along the minus strand of NZ_CP109596.1, from coordinate 7,856,137 downwards.
TGCGTACGGCTCGCTGGTGTGGGGCAACTACGCCAAGGATCTCGAGCTCGACTACGTGAACGGCTATACGCCCAACGGGCACTTCTACTTCGGCGAAATGCTCTGCATGCGCTGGGACGGCAGCACCTGCCCCGACGCGTACCGGCGCATGTTCACCCCCGAACCGACCACCGGACGCGTTCTCGCCGATCTCATGCTGATCGACCGAATCGTCTTGCAGAAGGCCATGTTCCCCGACGCCGGGACACAGCCCGCGCCGGACGGCTGGCACTTCGTCGACGTGCCCGGACATGAGAAGTACATCTGGGTGCTCGAGCGCGACAACGGCCCGATCTCCACGGTCAACGGCCGCGTCGGCGACGCCACCGGTGTCGAGGCCACCTCGGTCTCCGAATCCGGCACCGGCAGCGTGGTGCGCGTCTCGTCCGAGGCCGGCGGTCGTGTCACCTTCGCCCGCCTGGGCTGGCCCGGTTACCGCGTCACGCTGAACGGTAAGACCATCCCGTTCACCACCGTCGCGAAATCCTTTGTCGCGGTGAATATCCCCGCGGGGACCAAGAACGCCGAACTCGAGGTCAGCTGGCGTCCGCCGGGCTGGAAGATCGGCATCGGCTCCGCCGCGGCCGGAGTCATCGGAGTCGGTGTCCTGCAGTGGCTCTACCTGCGCTCGCGCCGTCGCGGTGATGACGGCGGCGAGGGCGGCGACGATGTCACCCCCGTGCATCCCGATCCGAAACGCGAACTGGTGGAATCGGTTTCGTGACCACCGAGCAGTCCATGCCCTCGAATGACGCGGTGGCGGCCGAGACGGTTGCCGCCGCCGCGGATCCGGCTGTGGCGCAACCCGAAACGCCGGGCCCGTTACTTCGACTGGTGCGGCGGCAGGAGATCGCCTTCGCACTCGTGGGCGGCTTCAACACGCTGCTGGGCATGGTCCTGACCATCGTGTGGCTGACCGTCCTGAACGGCATGGTCTCCGAGGATGTGGCCGCCGCCCTCTCGGTGGCCCTGGCGTACACGGTGAGCGTCTTCATCGCCTTCGCCCTGCACCGCACCCTGGTCTTCCGGGTCCGCGGCCACCTCCTGCGCGACTTCGTGGCCTTCGTTGGCGTCAACTCGGTCGGCATGGTCCTGAATATGGCCCTACTGCAATTCGCCGTCTCGATCCTGCACGCCCCCGCCAAGCCCGCCGCCGTGGTGGTGATGGGTTTGGTGGCGGTTGCCAGCTTCTTCGGCCACCGCCACATCTCCTTCCGCCGAACCGATTCCCACCCCGCTCCGACGGACCGGTAGGTTGTCGACCATGTCGGAGGAAATCCTGGACCCCACCCTGCTGACCCTGCTCGCCTGCCCGCAGGACAAGGGCCCGCTGCAACTGGTCCACACCGAGACCGGCGACCCGGTCCTGTACAACTCCCGCCTCCGCATCGCCTACCCCATCGACAACGGCATCCCGGTCCTGTTGGCCGACGAAGCCCGCCCCGTCACCGACACGGAGCACACCACCTTCCTCACCCAGGTCTGAGATCGGCGACAGCCGTCACGGGAGCGCTCCCGGCCCCGCGGGTCCGGGTCAGCCGATATCGCCGGTGAGGTAGTGCTGGATATTCGGGCCGACGGCTTTCGCCAGCTCATCGACGGGCATCGAGGCGATGGGTTCGAGGTGCAGGAGTTTGCGGGTCACCAGGAGGCCCGCCAGTTGAGAGGCGGCCAGGACCGAGCGTTTATCGCCGGTGCCGGGGGGTGAATCCACGCGGGCGCGAACGTCTTTCAGGACTATCTCGAGGAGAAAGCTGCGGGCCAGGGCCGGGTCCGCATTGGTGAGTAGGGAGCGGAACGCCGCTACCGCGGGGGTACCGACGGGGGAGTCCCAGACCGTGACCACGGCACGAACTATCGTCTCGCCCAACTCTTCCAAGGGGGCGGCGGCCACCTGCGTCAGCACCACCTCCGGATCGATCGGGAGTTCCAGTGCGGCGGTGAACAACTCCTGTTTGGTGCCGAAATAGTGGTGCACCAGTGCGGGATCCACGCTCGCCGCGGTGGCGATGGAGCGGATGGAGGCGCGGTCGAAACCCGCCTCGGCGAAGCGCTCGCGGGCGGCGTCCAGGATCGCTTCGCGGGTGCCGGAGCGGCCGGGTCGCCGGCCGCTCCGGGGATTGCCGACACTCACGCGGTACGCCGCCGTAGCGTCGCCGCGCCCAATCCCAGTGCGATACAGGCGAATCCGGCCACCACCGCCAGATCCCGCCACATCAGGCCGGTGACCCCGGTGTGCGTGGACACCTGCTGCAGGGCGTCCACCGCATAGCTGAGCGGCAGCACATTGCTGATGGCCTCGAGCCAGCCGGGCAGCTGGCCACGCGGAACCAGCAGTCCGCAGAGGAAGAACTGGGGCAGCACGATCACGGGCATGAACTGTACGGCCTGGAACTCGGTGCGGGCGAAGGCGCTGGCCAGCAGGCCCAGGGCCACGCCGAGTACGGCATCGACCACGGCGATCAACACCACCAGCAGCGGACTGCCCGCCGCGTTCAGGCCGAGTAGCCAGAACGCCACCACGCAGGCGATCACGGCCTGCGCCGCGGCCGCGACGGAGAACGCGGTGCCGTACCCGCCGAGCAGGTCGATTTTCGACAGCGGTGTGGTCATGAGCCGTTCGAGGGTGCCCGAAACCCGTTCGCGCTGCATGGCGATGGCGGTGATCAGGAACATGACCACGAATGGCAGCACCCCGAGCATGGTGATCCCGACCCGATCGAAGAGCCGCGGCGCACCCGGCATCGTCGGATAGTTCTTGTACACGAAGTACAGCAGTGTCATGAGCAGGGCGGGCACCAGCAGAATCATGGCGACGGTGCGGCGGTCCGCGCGCAACTGGCGCAGAATGCGCACGGTGGTGGCGGCATAGCAGCGCAGCGGCTTCGGTCCGGCCGGGCGCGCGAGGGTGGCGGTCACGACTGTTCTCCCATTCGGATGAGCGCCAGGAAGGCATTCTCGAGGCTGGATTCGCCGGTGTCGGCGCGCAATTCGGCGGGGCTGAGCTGGGCGAGCAGCAGCCCCTCGCGCATGAGCAGCAGTTGATCGCAGTGCTCGGCCTCATCCATGACGTGGCTGGAGACGATCAGGGTGCGGCCCTGCTTCGCGAGAGCGTCGAACTGTTCCCAAAGATCCGCGCGCAGTACGGGATCCAGGCCCACGGTCGGCTCGTCCAGCACCAGCAGTTCGGGATCGGCGACCAGCGCGCAGGCCAGTGAGACCCGGGTGCGCTGCCCGCCGGAGAGCTGACTGCCTCGATTCCCGGCGTGTCCGCTCAATCCGACAGCGGCAATGGCGGATTCGACATCACCGGCCGAACAGCCGTACAGCGCACCGAAGTACGAGACATTGTCGGTGACGGTCAGATCGTCGTAGATGCTCGGCGCCTGGGTCACATACCCGACCCGGCGCCGCAGCGCGGGGGACCCGGCCTCGTCGCCGAGTACTCGCACGCTGCCCGCGGCAATGATCTGCGTCCCCACCATGGTGCGCATGAGCGTGGTCTTACCGCAGCCGGACGGCCCGAGTAGCCCGGTAATGCTGCCTTTCGGCACGGTCAGCGAAATATCTTGCAGGACTTGTCGTCCGCCGCGATCCACCCGCAGGTGTTCGATCGCTATGGCGGGCGATGGGCTCGGTGCCGTCACTGGGTCACCCTCAATTCATCGAGTGTTGAATTCACTACGTGATGAATTGTGCGCCCGGCCGGGCCGTTCGCGCAAGACCCCGGCGTGTGTCGAATGCCAAAAGCGTGTCGCCGCGGGTCGCGGCGACACGCTCGAGGGGTGGGCTTCAGTGCCCCGAGTGCTGGTGTGCGGGCGGCTGCCCGGCCTGCTGACCGGGCTCGACCACCACGAACTGGCCCATCATCCCGAGGTCCTCGTGCCACAGCAGGTGGCAGTGGAACATGTACGGCGTATTCGGATCGGCGGGCCCGTCGAACCGCAGCGCCAGCCGCACCGTCCCGTTCGGTGGCAGGAAGACGGTGTCCTTCGCTCCGCGCAGTGCGGGCGGTGGTGCGTGACCATCCACCTCGACCACCGCGAATTGCACATCGTGCACATGGAAGTTGTGCGGCATACCGTCGGCATTGCGCACCGTCCAGGTCTCGGTGCTGCCGCGCGTGATGGTGGCATCGATACGATCCATGGCCATCGGCCGATTGTTGATCTGACCGAACGTCAGCGTGAAGTCGCGCTGTCGCACCGAATCCGTCGCCTTGGGCAGTGCCGCCGCGGGCAGGGTAGCGGGCAGTGTGGGGGAGGCCCGAAGCGTCTGTGCCGCACGCAATTCCAGTACATCGAACCGGTCGTCGCCACCGCTGAACCGCTGTCCGAAGAAGTCCAGTCCGGCATCCACGCGATCGCTGCGCAGGGTCACCCGCTCACCGGGTTGGAATCGCACCACGATCTCCGCGCGCTCACCCGGTGAAAGCTGAATATTTCCCAGGCTTTCCGGCTGTGCCAGCAATCCGCCGTCGGTGCCGACCAGTGTGAACCGCCGATCATCGGAGAACCCGAAGTTGTAAATCCGTGCGGTGGAGGCATTGAGCAGCCGTAACCGCACCAACTCGTCACCGACGTTCCGGTACGGCGCGAGCACGCCGTTCACCATGGTGCGGTCCCCGAGTACCCCGATATCGGCGAATATTCCACGGCCGGTGTCGAATTGCGCGCCCTTGAATTTCACGTCCTGCACGATGACCGGCACATCGTCAACGCCGTAGGTGTGCGGCAGCTCCGGAGTGGGCCCGGTCTCGTCATCGAGGATGAACATGCCCGCCAGCCCGCGCCGCACATGAGATTCGGTGGCCCCGTGCGGATGTGGGTGATACCAGAGCGTCGCCGCCGCCTGATCGACCCGCCACTCCGGGGTCCAGATATCTCCGGGCCGCACCATCTGATGCGGTCCGCCATCCATGGCGGCGGGTAGATGCATACCGTGCCAGTGCACCGTCGAGGCGTCCGGCAGCCCATTGCGCACCTGCACGCGTACCTGCTCGCCGCGTCGCGCGCGCAGGGTGGGTCCGAGGTAGTCCCCATTGAACCCCCAGGTGTCGGTGACCTGGCCGGGACGGAATTCCTTTGTCCCCGAGCGCATATCGAGCTGGAACACCCGCGTCCCGTCCGCCTCCACGGTCGAGTCGGCCAGGGGTGGCACGCTCAACTCCTGCCGGAATTCGACCTTGCCCACCGTCGATACGTCGGCAGTGGTGTAGATCCATGTCATACCGCCGCCCACCACCAGCGCTACCGTGAGAAGAATCCCACCGAGAATCAAGAGAATTCGCCGCATCCGCGACCTGGGAACCGCCATGGGTCGACGGTAGGAAGTCCGGGCCGCGCGGCACATCGGGTAGCGCACCCATCTCGCAACCGAATCGACCCCGAGGTGACCCCGAAGAAGTTCCGATATACCGGCTGGTCGGAATGGTGAATGGCGCGCCGAACCTTTACGCTCTCCGGCGTGACCAGCGACTATCCCAATGCCGCCGAGGACGCTACCGAGGGCGGCCAGGTACGCGCCTCCACCCTGGAACTCTTCTTCGACCTCGTCTTCGTCTTCACCATCACCCAGTTGACCCATGCCTTCACCCATCACCCCGGGTGGGAGGCGCTCGCGCAGGTGGCGCTCATGTTCGGCGTCATCTGGTGGATGTACGCCGGATATGTCTGGCTCACCAATGAGGTCGCACCGAACAGCTCCAACCGCCGAACCTGGCTGCTGGTCGGCATGTTCGGATTCTTCGTCCTCGCCCTGGCCATTCCCGGAGCCTTCGGAGGTTCGGGCCTGGCCTTCGGCCTCGCCTACCTCCTGATCGTGGCGGTACACGCGGCCATGTTCGCCACCTCCGGCTCCGCCGGCGCCTCCGCGATTCTGCGGATCGCCCCGTTCAACGCCGTCTCGGCGGGCCTCGTACTGGCGGGCGGACTTATTCACGGCTGGCCGCGATATCTGCTGTGGGCCTTGGCCTTCGGCGTGCAGATCGTCTCGCCGTACATCATCCACGGCGGCGGATTCGTGGTGCGGGTCAGTCACTTCGTCGAACGACACGGCCTGGTCATCATTGTCGCGCTGGGCGAATCAGTGGTGGCCATCGGCACCGGGCTCGCCGGACAGGACATCACGGTCCCGCTGGTCGCCACCGTCGCGCTCGGACTCACCCTGGTCTACGTGCTGTGGTGGGCCTTCTTCGGCATCGACGACGAACGCGGCGAACACGTCCTGGAATCGCTGCCCACCGCAGAGCGGACCCGCGCCTCGGTCGCGGCCTACGACTACGCCTTCTACGCGCTGCTGGTCGGAATCATCCTCGCCGCCGCGGGCATCAGCATGACCATCGCGCACGGCAACGAACCGGCGAGTACCGCTGCGGCGCTGGCACTCTCCGGGGGTGTGGCGCTGTACTTCTTCGGGCAGGTCTGCTTCCGCTGGGTGCTCGGACTGGCGCGGCCCTGGCTGCGGCTCGTCGCCGCGGTGGCGGTGCTGGCGACCGCGCCGATCGGCGTCGTCTGGGTGGCGTGGGCTCAGCTCGCCATTCTGGTCGTGGTCGGTTACGGCTTCGTCATCCTCGACGACGTCCTGAGCATCCGAGACGGACAAGGTGGCAAGTACCTCGCGCGCACGCACCTCGACACCCTGCATGCCCGCCGCCCCCGCGGCTAGCCCGGCGCGCGCCAGAGGATGACCAAACGCTGACGAATCCGCGCCACGCCGTGCGTGAGCGAGCCGGCTCGGGCGCACTCGCCCACAATCGACCGCATGACGTGCAATCACAGCCTCCGATCGATCGGAAGGGCCTGACATGCGGGTATTGCTCACCGGCGCGGCCGGATTCATCGGCTCGCACATTCACACCGCGCTCACCGAGGCCGGGCACGAGGTGATCGCCGTCGATCTCATGCTGCCCGCCGCACACGGTTTCGGCGCCACCCCGCCACCCGGCGTACAGCGGCTCGACGTGCGTGATCCCGACGCCCTCGACGCGCGGCTGCACGGTATCGACGCCGTCTGTCATCAGGCCGCGGTCGTCGGCGCGGGGGTCAGCGCCCAGGACGCCCCCGCCTACGCCGCCCACAATGACCTCGGCACCGCGGTGCTGCTGGCCGCCATGGATCGCGCGCACTGCCGGCACCTGGTGCTCGCCTCCTCCATGGTGGTCTACGGCGAGGGTCGATACCGCGACACCCCAGCCGATTTCATCCCCGGCCCGCGCTCGCGCACCGATCTGGACAGCGGCATATTCGACCACCGTGCCCCCTCGGGTGAACCGCTCGACTGGACCCCCATCGACGAATCCGCCGCCCTGCACCCGCGCAGCCTCTACGCGGCGAGCAAAGTGGCGCAGGAGCATTACGCCCTGGCCTGGGCGAGCGCGACCGCCTCCACCGTGACGGCGCTGCGCTACCACAATGTCTACGGCGACGATATGCCCAGGGATACACCGTATTCCGGCGTAGCCGCCATCTTCCGCTCAGCGCTCGAGGCGGGCGAATCCCCACGCGTCTTCGAAGACGGCCGCCAGGCCAGGGATTTCGTCCACGTCCGCGATATAGCCGCCGCCAACGTAGCCGCCCTCACCCGACCCCTCGCCCCCTTCACGCCACTGAACATCGCCTCCGGCCACCCCATCACCATCGGTGAGGTAGCCGCCGTCCTCGCCACCGCCGCGGATGGCAAACCTCCGGTGGTGACCGGCGAATACCGCTCCGGCGATGTCCGGCATATCGTCGCCAGCCCCGAAAAAGCCCACCGCACCCTGGGTTTCACCGCCGCCATCACACCTCAGGCAGGCTTGACCGACTTCGCCCATGCCCCGTTGCGCGCGGCCGCGGGTGTCGGTGCCCCCACATGGCGGTGACTCGGGTAGGCCCCCTCCGTCATCCCGGCATGCTTTCGGCCGGGATCCACACCCGCGGTGCCGCGACTAATTCGCGTCGGCGAGTAGCGGCAACCGAACCTGGAATCGTGCGCCGTGCTCGCGATTCTCGGCACTGATATCGCCGTGGTGCGCCTCGACCAGCCCGGCCGCGATGGCCAAACCCATTCCGCTGCTACTGCCGAGATCATCGGCGGAGGGGGAGCGGGCGGAGGTGCCACGGTAGGCGACCTCGAAGATGCGCGGCAGATCGGTGGGCGCGATACCGGGACCGGTGTCCTCCACCCGGGCCCAGGCGTACCCGCCGTCGATCCCGGTGGAGATATCGATCCGCCCGTCCGGCGGGGTGTGCGCGATCGCATTGGCGACCAGATTGGTGAGCACCCGGCTGAGCGCGTGATCGCTGCCCGCCACCAGGATTCGATGCTCCGGCTGCCGCGCGGTGAGCGTCACACCGGCGCGCCGCGCGGTCGGCTGATTGGCCGCCAGCACCTCATCGATGAGCTCACGTAGATCCACCGGTTCCAGGGTCAGTCGCAGGGCCCCGGAGTTGATCTTCGACATCTCGAACAGGTCATCCACCATGGTCGAGAGCCGATTGGTCTCGCGCACAATCTGATTCGCGTACCGCTCCACATCCGCGGTCTGCGCCACCACCCCGTCGGCCAGCGCCTCACCCATGGCGCGAATCCCGGCCAAGGGCGTGCGCAGATCATGACTCACCCACGCCACCAACTCCCGCCGTGAGCGTTCGGCGGCGCGCTCCTGCTCCAGCATCTCGCGCTCCCACACCGTGGTTCGCGCCTGCGCCCGCCCGAGCAGAATCGCCGCGGGCACCGTCACCGCCGTGACCACACCCAGCACCACCGCGAACTTCTCGAACTCGTCGGTGAACATGAGCCCGCTCACCGCCACCACGCCGCAGAGGGTGGCGACCGTCGGAATCAATACCAGCACGGCCATACTCGTGGTCATGGCGCGATTGCGCAGATAGCGCATGAGCAGCGCGCCCAGCACCACCACCGGCAGTGACGCGGCCAGCGCGTAGCCGATCAGGCCCGGCAAATCAGTCGGCACGGCCATCCTCCTCGGAATCGGTACGGCCCCAGGCGTATCCGCGACCCCACACCGTATCGATGCGATGCGCCGCCCCGAGTTTGGCGCGCAACCGCTTGATATGCACGGTCACGGTGGATTGATCACCGAAGCTCCACCCCCATACCTGCGCCAGCAGCTCATCCCGGCTGAACACCCGCTGCTGATTCGACAGCAGGAACACCAGCAGATCGAACTCCCGCGCCGTCAGATCCACCGGCACACCATCCACCGTCACCACCCGCGCGGCCCGCCGCACCTCCACACTCCCACTGCGCAACACCTGATCCCCGGTGACGGGGGGATTCGCCCGCCGCAGTACCGAGGCCACCCGCAAAGCCAACTCGCGCGGACTGAACGGCTTGGTGACGTAATCATCGGCCCCCGCCTGCAACCCGATCACCCGATCATCCTCATCCCCGAGCGCGGTGAGCAGAATGATCGGCGTCCCCGGATTCGGCCCCGACCGCACCGCCCGAGTCAAATCGATCCCATCCGGCGGCGGCATCATCACATCCAATACCGCGAGGTCGATCTCATTGCGCGCCAACACCTCAGCGGTCGCGGGGCCATCCGCGGTCTCGATCACCTCGAGCCCATCCCGCTCCAGATACCGCCGAACAACTTCGCGGACAACAGGATCGTCATCGGCCACCAGAATGCGCATACGTATCACCAATTCGTCAGAATGACATGAACAAGTACGAGCGCCCCCACCGCCTGCACCCCCAACCACACCCGCACACCCCGTGCGGGCAAGAGTGCGGCCCCCGCCAGCACCCACACATCGAACGGCAACCAAATCCGTTCCGTCTCAGCCTTACTCAACCCACTGAGATCAGCCAGCAGTAGTGCGATCACCCCGGCCGCAGTCACCAGCGCCACCGGATCGACCGCGGCCCGCCAGCGCCGGACCCGGTCCACGCACCCGGCAGCGGCCTGCGCGAATACGAACGGGCCCGGCCGGGCAGCGCTGCGCTTCGAGCGCTCGGCCCCCATGACAGGTGGGCTGATGGCAGCCGAAATCGGTGCGGATACGGCCGAACCGGCGCTCGACGGCGGCGGAGCCGATGCGGTCCCCGCGGCCGGGGCGGTCGCGGGAACCGGCACGAGTGGCTCACGCGTCGGTGTTTTCGGCGTGGACGATCGGGGCATCATCGGCAGATCTCGTTTGCCCCATAGCGTGTCGAACTCGAGCCCACGCGCCACCCGGTGCAAGGCTGCGACGGACGCCAGCCCCACCGCGCATACGGTCGCGGCGAGATTGGCCCACACCCAATATGAGTACGGCCGATCACTTGCGATGCCCTGGTAATACCGTTGCACCACAAGGTGATACCCGTCCAGCCACCAGAATCCGGCCGCCTTGAACGCGAATACCACCAGCAGTACGCCCAGGAGCGCTGGCACGGCCGGTCGCAGTGTCCGAGCGATAAGTATGGCCGCGGCCGGAACCGCCATCAGCACAAGTCCGTAGCTCAGGAATATCCCGTAGCCGAAGAGCAGTCCCGCACCGATGGCCGCGAGCACCCAATTCCGTTGCTGCCGAGTGGCAATGGCCAGCAGCGCCACCGCCCATGCGGTCACTCCGGCGAACAGCCCATCCGCCGAGACCGCGATCCAGATCGCCGCCGGGGCGAGCGCGAGAAACGGCAGTGCCGCCCGCGACCGCCATTCCGCGGCACTCACGGCTTCGCGGTTCGCGCTGGAACCTGGGGTGGTGGCGCTGGTTCGGGGAGTCGCGCCGCCCGCGCGACGGCCGAGATCAGCCGGGCCGGACTCCACCGGTGGCGCGCCGAGGTCTGCGTGCCCCGCCCGGATTACCGTCTTCATCTCGGATCGACCTGGGCGACCGGTGTTCTCGGAGCCGGTGCTCGCGGCTCCGAGAACGCGGATCGTCACCGGAACGGCCACGGCCACGCTGGAACCGACGAGGACACACAGCAGGGCTGCCCAGGCTCCGCCGCCCAGCCCCAGGCGGTCCAGCAGCACGAAGGTGAGCAACGCCCCCGGCGGATGTCCGGAGACGTGGGTGGTCCAGGAGTCGGGCTGGAAATCGAGTATGCGACTGGAGAATCCGCGCAACATGGCGGCTATGTCGTGGACGCCGCCGACCTCGTGCAGGTATTCGTCGCGGGTGGTCAGGCGACCGGCGAAGCCGCGTTGCCAGCCGTCGACCATCGCCAGTGCGAACGCCCAGGCCGCGGCGGTCACCCAGGTGAGGAGCAGGGCGCGCCGCCAGGGGAGGCGGTGTGCGAGCTCCGGACCGTAGACGATGACCAGTGCGGCGATGCCGATCGCCGGGGCGGTGCCCCAGCCGATATGCGGCAGCCAGTTTCCGAAGATCGGTGCGGCTCCCGCGAACAACCGCCCGCGCTCGCGTTCGCCGAGTATTCGCGGGACCAGGAAAGCGGTCGCGACGAGCACCGCTCCGGCGATCGCGCAGTACAGATCGGCGCGACCGGTGAGGCGGCGTGGGGGAGTCAGGACGGGGGCGTTCCGCACGGGTTCCACCCTAGGCCGCGCAATCCCCCGACTCGCGGTGAAATGAGCGTCGGTCCAGGTCTCGTCACACTTTCGTCACCGGTGACTTCCGGTGAAAACCGCACGTGCGGCCCTACGGTCATGGGGTGACCGAATCCAAGCTGGAACGCGGAGTCACCGTCGTGATCCCGTGTAAGGACGAAGCGGGCGCACTGCCCGGCGTACTCTCGGCAATCCCACGCGACTATCGGGTGATCGTGGTGGACAACGGCTCCACCGATGCCACCGCCGCCGTCGCCAGACTCGCCGGTGCGACCGTCGTCGCCGAACCCGAGCCGGGCTACGGCAGCGCCGTTCAAGCGGGCGTGCACGCCGCCCGTACCGAGGTGGTGGCGGTCCTGGACGGTGACGGCTCCATGGACCCGCGCGAATTACCCGCCCTGGTAGCCGAACTCGGCCCCGATGTGGACATGGTGGTGGGCCGTCGTCGCCCACACCGCGCCGGCGCCTGGCCGTGGCATGCCCGGCTCGGCAATCAGATCGTCGCCGCCCGGCTGCGCCATCGCTACGGCCTGGCCGTCCACGATGTGGCGGCCATGCGCGTGGTGCACCGCGCCCGCCTGCTGGACCTGGGGCCACTGCACCGGCGCTCCGGCTATCCGCTCGAATTGCTGGTCGCCGCGGCGCATTCCGGCTGGCGACTGGTCGAACGCGATATCACCTACCGGCCACGCACCCACGGTGAGTCCAAGGTTTCCGGCTCGTGGCGCGGCACCATCCGCGCCGCCAAAGACTTCTGGAGCGTCCGATGAGGCCATCCGCCATCCCCGCCACCCTGCTCATCATCGCCAAGGCCCCCATCGCGGGCTTCGCCAAAACCCGTCTGACACCACCCTTCTCACCCCGCGATGCGGCCAGACTGGCCGCCGCGTCCCTGCTGGACACCCTGACCGCGGTGCGTGCCAGCGGTATTCAACACCGCATGGTCGCCTGGACCGGCACCCTCGCCGCCGCCGAGGAGGCCGATACCCTCGCCGACACCCTGCGTGAGTTCACCGTGGTTCCCCAGCGCGGCAACAGCTTCGGCGAGCGCCTCGCCAACGCGCACGCCGACGCCGCCCACTTCGGCCTCCCGGTCCTGCAGATCGGCATGGACACTCCGCAGGCGGGCCCTGAACTCCTGGCCCGCTCCGCCACCCACCTGATCGCCAGCGAGGACGCCGTCCTCGGCCCCGCCGCCGACGGTGGCTGGTGGGCACTGGGTTTGACCGACCCCCGCCCCGCCCGCCTCCTCGTCGAGGTCCCCATGTCCACCTCCCGCACCGGCGACTTGACCCGAGAAGCCGTGCGCGGCTGCGGATACCGCGTCCACCGCCTCCCCATCCTCACCGATGTGGATACCTACGACGACGCCCTGACCGTCGCCGCGCACTCCCACGGCCGCTTCGCCACCACCTTCGAAAGGCTCAGTGCGGCGCACACCCCGGCGCTGCTGTAACCCATGCCCACCGAGCCGACTACCCCCGAAAACGCGTCCGGCGCAATGGATGCGATGGAGCAAGGCATGCAATCATCTCGCAGCTGTGAATCGCGGGCAGACGGACCGGCCAGCTCCACGGCATCGGTCGAACGGCCCGATCTCGACGAACCCTCCGGCGCGGATACCCGGGCTGTAGAAGGAGCCCGGACCACGCGATCGGACGCCACTGTCTCCGAGGTGAGCGCTCCCGTATCGGCACAGCATCCGGTCGAACCCGTGCCCCCGGCGCATTCGAGTGGTCGTTCGCCCGCGACCTCTTCGGGCGATCATGTGCGGGGCAAGCGTGCGGGTGCTCGTGTGGCCGCCGGAGCGCTGGCGCATATGCCTCCGATGTCCTCTGCCCTGATCCTGCCCGAGTCCATCGCTACGCGGATCTCGACTGCTCGCGGTCCGGCGGTGGCGGCGCGGGTGGGGATCGCGCTCGGTGTCAGCATTACCCTCTGCTTCCTGACCGGGCTGATCAGTCATTGGATTCAGCATCCGCCGACGTGGTTCTATTGGCCCGCGAATCCGGTGTGGCTGTATCGGTTCACCCAGGGCGCGCATGTGATCTCGGGAGTTATCGCGATGCCGCTGCTGCTGGTCAAGCTGTGGGCGGTGTACCCGCGGCTGTTCGGTCGCCCGCTCATCGGCAATCCGGTGCGGATGCTGGAGCGCGGTTCCATTGCGCTGCTGGTGGGTTCGGTGATCTTCCAGCTGGTTACGGGGCTGTTCAATACGGCCCAGTTCTATCCGTGGAAGTTCTTCTTCACCACAACGCATTACGCCATGGCGTATGTCGCGGCGGGCGCGCTCGCGATACACCTGGCGGTGAAGCTCCCCATCGTGCACACGGCATTGAGTCGACCGGTGGTCGCACCGCCCGAGTCCGAATCCGCGGGACAGCCCGATCCCGAAGGTGCGCACCGGCCGGAAGGTGAAGTCGCACAGCAGCAGCCCGGTACACCGGTGGCATCCACCGGCATCTCCCGGCGCGCGGTGCTGAGCACGGCTGGAATCGCGGCGGTGGTCGCGGGCCTGGCGGTGGCGGGGCAGACGGTGCCGTTCCTACGCTGGATTTCGGTGCTCGCACCGCGCAGTGGCCAAGGGCCGCAGGGCGTTCCGGTCAACCGCTCCGCCGCCGACGCCGGTGTGGAGACCACGGCGCGGGATCCCGCGTACCGTCTCGAAGTCAGGGTCGGCGGTCGACAACGCGAGTTCACCCGCGCCGATCTCGCCGCCCTACCTCAGACGGCGGCCGAACTCCCGATCGCCTGCGTCGAAGGCTGGAGCGCCGAGGCTCGGTGGACCGGTGTCCGCCTGCGCGATCTACTCGCCGCGGTCGGCGAATTCCACGGCGGTGACGTGCGTTTCGAATCCCTGGAATCCGGTGGTCTCTACCGCACCTCGGTACTGCCGAGCCGCCACGCGATCGACGCCGCCACCCTGGTGGCCCTGCGCCTCAACGGCGAGGACCTCACCGTGGATCACGGCTACCCCTGCCGTCTGATCGCCCCCAACCGTCCCGGTGTCCTGCAAACCAAATGGCTTTCGAGCATCGAGGTGCTGTCATGACGGTGATTCGTATATTGCTGATCGCGCTGGGAGTATGGCTCGGCTGGTACGGCATCAGCCTGCTACTGGATATGAATCCGACGGATCTGCGCTCGGTGGCGCTGTGGTTCGCGGGCGGAATCCTCTTGCACGACGGCGTATTCGCCCCGATCGCGGCAACTCTCGGCGTCGCCGCCCGCCGCGTGCTCCCGGCATCGTGGTGGGCGCCGGTCGCCTGCGGCACGGTATGCACCGTCACGCTGGCACTCATCGCGGTGCCGGTCATCGGCCGGGCCGGAGCGCTTTCCGGTAATCCGACTATTCTGAACCGCGATTACGTGCTGGGACTGTCGATTTCGCTGGCGGTGGTATGGCTCCTGGTCGCGGTCGCCCTGCGCCGCGTCCACACCACCCGCGCGAAACTCAGCTGATCGTCAATTCCGTTCCGGCACAGCGCAACCGTCCGGACCGCACGCCTCGGCATCCTCGGCGCCGGTCAGGGTCACCAATTTCGGCGCATGATCACTCCACGCCTGTTCGAGCGCCTGCGCGAACACCTCGGGCGGTTGCGCACCGGAGACCCCGTACTTGCGATCGATCACGAAGAACGGCACACCGCGCGCACCCAGCGCGGCGGCCTCGGCCTCATCGGACCGCACCGCCTCGGCAAAGGCATTGGGGTCATCGAGTACGGCGCGCACCGCCGCCTCCTCGAATCCGGCCCCGACCGCGACCCGGACCAACCGCTCGGCATCCCCGAACAAGGGTGCGTCCTCCGCGAAATTGGCGGCGTACAGCGCGTCCAACAGCGCCTCCTGCCGCCCCTGCTCCAGCGCGAAGTGCAGCAGCCGATGCATATCGAAGCTATTGCCGAAGTCGCGGCCCGAGGTCAGATAGGTCAGCCCCGCCGCCTCGGCCTGCGCACCGATTCCGCGCTCATTCGCCGCGGCCTGCGCCTCGCTGATCCCGTACTTCTCCGCGATATGCGGTACCACCGCATCACTGTGATCGCGCGGCAGCGTCGGATCCAGCTCGAAGGATTTGTGCACCACCCGCACATCGTCGCGGTGCGGGAACGCTTCGAGGGCCTCCTCGAACCGCCGCTTGCCCAGATAGCAGAACGGGCAGTTGATATCGGTCCAGATCTCGACCTGTACGGCCATCACACCTCACTCGATAGCGGAAATTCGCAGGCCGGAGACCCGGCCACCGAGAAGTTCCAACCGATGGCACCCGCCGAAGATTCCACGGTGACACGGCTCACCCCGCACCCTGTCACGTTTGCGCAGCCGGTCCTGTCTTCTATCCGACCACCGCGAACATGACTTCCGCAGGCGAGGCCCGGTAGATATGAATGTCATGCGGGACCACGACACCGACCCCTTCGTCGAGCACCGCCGACTGCTGTTCGGCACCGCGTACCAGATGCTCGGCAGCGTCACCGACGCCGAGGACATCCTGCAGGACGCCTGGATCAAATGGCATGCCGCCGACCGCGAATCGGTCGAGCATCCCAAGTCGTACCTGGTCCGCACAATTACCAATCTGTGCCTGAACCGCCTCACCTCCGCCCGCGCCACTCGCGAGACCTATATCGGCCCGTGGCTGCCCGAACCGCTGCTCACCACCGCCGCCGATGCCGCCCAGGAGACCGAGATGGCCGAGACCGTATCGACCGCCATGCTCGTGGTTCTGGAGACCCTCACCCCGGTCGAACGCGCGGTCTTCGTATTGCGCGAGGTCTTCGGCTACTCGTACGCCGAGATCGGCGGTTTCCTGGACCGCCCCGAGCCCAGCGTGCGGCAGATCTCGCATCGCGCGCGCGATCACGTGCACGCCCGGCGACCGCGTTTCGACGCCGACGACACCGCGCGCCAGGAGATCACGCGCAAGTTCATGGCCGCCTGTCACGGCGGTGACGTCAATGCTCTGATGGAGTTGCTCGCCCCGGAAGTGACATTGTGGAACGACGGCGGTGGCAAGATCACCGCCGCGCGCCGTCCGCTGCACGGTCCGGATCATGTGGCGCGCTGGATGCTCGGGGTCATGGCGAAACCGATCAGCGCGGGCATTCGCCTCGAAACCGCCGTCATCAATGGCGAACTCGGCATTCTCGGCAAGATCGGCGACCATGTCGTCGGCGCGCTCACCTTCGATATGGTCGACGGCCGCATCGAGAACCTGCGCTTCCAGGTCAATCCAGACAAGCTGGTCAGGTTGCAATCGAATGCGGACGAAACCCCGCAACTCGCAACGGATTAGCGGTGAGGTAGCCATTCGGGCGTGCGACCGACGGAATACGCCACTCCAGGCGCACCCGCTGCCATCGCGTGCCAATCTCGTTCCGGCAGTTCGCAACTGGCGGTGAACGCGCGTTACGCTGGCGCGGCTCAATCCGGGGGGACGTTCGTTTCCTCGGTCGAAAACCGCACCGCTAGAAGGATTCCGAATGCGTTTTGGGGGAACCCGACCCGCCCTGATCGGCCGGTCCACCGCGCTGGTAAAGCGCTCCGCCCTGCCCGCCCTGTTCGCCGCCGTCCTGGGCGCCGCCGCCCTCACCTCGGCCCCGGCCGGCGCGGCACCGGTCCTCATGGAGACCGCCTGCCCGTCCAGCCAGTACGAGAACGTCCAGGGCAACTGCGTCCAGCGCCCGACCGAATCGGATACCGCGCCCAATGGCGCGACCGCCCGCTGTGGCGACGGCACCTACAGCTTCAGCCGGAATCACCGTGGCACCTGCTCGCACCACGGCGGCGTATCGAAGTGGCTGTAACTCGCTGACCGGTCCGCCGTCCCGACTCGGGGTCCGGGACGGCGCTCGGGAACAATGGCATGTCGTGGATGCCGAACAACTGGCCGTCGAACCCCTGCTCGCCGCCCGACGACTGCTCGGCGCGACCCTGTGGTCCGGACCAGTCGGCATGCGCATTGTCGAGGTCGAGGCATACGGGGGAGATCCGGCCGGACCCTGGCACGATCCCGCCGCGCACTCCGGCCGCGGCCGCACCCCGCGCAATGCCGTCATGTTCGGCCCGCCCGGCGTGCTGTACGTCTATTTCAGCTACGGCATGCACACCTGCGTGAATGTGGTGACCGGACCCGACGGCACCGCCAGCGCCGTCCTGATTCGCGCGGGCGAGATCATCGCCGGACACCAGCACGCCCGGGCCCGCCGCCCCGCCGCCCGCACCGACACCGGACTCGCCAAAGGTCCGGGCAATGTCGGCAGCGCCCTCGGAATCGCCCTGAGCGACTACGGAATCGACCTCTTCGACCCGAAATCGCCGATCCGTCTCCAGCTCGGACCCGAAATCGACGACCCCGCAGCGGTTTCCGCCGGACCCCGGGTCGGCGTGCGCCTGGCCGCCGACCGCCCCTGGCGACTCTGGCTCACCGATTCCCCCGCGGTCTCGGCCTACCGCCGCAGCCCGCGCGCCCCGCACCTGGACCGCCCGGCCTGAGCATCCCGACCGGCGGCAGTCGATTCGGCAAACCCGGACGGGAGCCGGTCTACCGTGGATGGGGAACACAGCCGTACTAGGGGGTCCGTCCATGTTCGAGCGTTTCACCGATCGCGCCCGCCGGGTAGTCGTACTCGCCCAAGACGAGGGCAAACTGCTCAACCACAACTACATCGGCACCGAACATCTGCTCCTCGGACTGCTGCGCGAGGGCGAGGGTGTGGCCGCGCGGGTGCTCGGCGATCTCGCCGTGGACCTGAAGGAGGTCCGCGACCGCGTCGAGACCATCATCGGCCGAGGCGAACACGCGCCCACCGGTCATATCCCCTTCACCCCGCGCGCCAAACAGGTGCTCCAGATCTCACTGCAACAGGCAATCCAGCTGGGGCACCGCGAGATCGGCGACGAACACCTGCTGCTCGGCCTGATCGTCGAAGGTCATGGCGTGGCCGCGCAGGTGCTGAACACTATGGACGTGCACTCCGACGCGGTACGTGTTCGGGTACTCGAATTGCACGCTCCCGCAGCGGATTCCATGGCTGCCCGGCCACCGCGCGCCGCCTCCGTCACGGAACAGCGCCTTGCCGCGCTGGAACATCGCGTCACCGAGCTGGAACAGCGGCTCGGTGACGCCTCCGGCGAGTCCTGATCACACCGTCGAATCGACCCCGTACACCTGGGCATACAGCTCACGCAGTGTCTGCGCGGAAACCTCGGTGCCGATGCGATCCATATACCCCTGCACATGCCGGGCGAACTCGATCTGCCGGCGCCGCGACATCTCGATCCCGTACTCCTGCTCCAGCAGATACGCGATACCGCCCTTGCCGGACTGTGAATTGACCCGGATCACCGCATCATAGGATCGCCCCACATCGGCCGGATCGATCGGCAGATACGGTACCTGCCAAGGGATTTCACGCTCCGGCAGCCCCATTCGCTCGGCCCGCGCCCGATGCTCGGCGAACCCCTTCTTGATGGCGTCCTGATGCGTCCCGGAGAAGGCGGTGTAGACCAGATCCCCGGCGTAGGGATGACGATCGTGAATCGGCAGCCGCGTGCAGTACTCCACGGTCTCGCGCACCCGGTCGATATCGGAGAAGTCGACCATCGGATTCACCCCCTGCGCATGCAGATTCAACGCCAGCACCGCCAAATCCACATTGCCGGTGCGCTCACCATTGCCGAAGACACAGCCCTCCACGCGCTGCGCCCCCGCCAAAACCGCCAGCTCGGCGCAGGCGATACCGGTCCCGCGGTCATTGTGCGGATGCACCGACAGGATGACGCTGTCCCGCCGCGCCAGATTCCGATGCATGTACTCGATCTGATCGGCGTACACATTCGGAGTCGCCACCTCGACCGTGGCGGGCAGATTCAACACCACCGGCCGCTCCGGTCGCGCATCCCACAGCGTGGTGATCCGATCGCAGATATCCAGGACGAAATCCGGTTCGGTCAGCATGAACACCTCGGGCGAGAACTGGAACCGCACATTGGGCAGATCCCCCGCCAGCTCCAGAATGTCGCGCGCGCCCGCCATGATCAGCTCCGCCACCCGCTCGCGGGACGCACCCAGCACCACCTCCCGCCAGGTCGGCGCGGTGGCGCAATACATGTGCAGCACAACATCATTGGTGATCCCGCGCACCGACTCCACGGTCCGCTCGATCAAATCCCGTCGCGCCGGGGTGAATACGACGATGGACACATCCTCGGGGGCCAGCCCCTCGCTGCCGATCAGCCGGACGAAGTCGAAGTCGGCTTGTGATGCGCTCGGATACCCGACCTCGATCTCCTTGTAGCCCATGGCCACCAGCATTTCGAAGAACCGCCGCTTGCGATCGGGATCCATCGGTTCGGTCAGGGCCTGATTGCCGTCCCGCAGATCCACCGGCACCCACAGCGGCGCCTCGGTAATGCGATTGGACGGCCACTGCCGGTCGGTCAGCGGCACCGAAACCCGTTCGTACACATCGCGATACCGATGCGATGGCATGGGGGAGGGCTGCTGACGATTCCAGTTCTGGGAAGTAAACACGGTTCGCTGTCTTTCGCGTCGGAAGGCAGACCGGCGCAGCACTTCAACCCGCGGGCGGGGTGCCGGTCGATCAAACCCCGCCGCGGCGAAGAAGGAGAAGCAGCACACCCTGTGTCATGTGGCTTAGACTAGAGGGGATTCACTCCTCAGACAAGTAGCGAGGCGAAACGGATATGTCCCAGGTCCAGCGGCACCCGCTAGCCGCGCAAGCCGCAGAGGTGCTACTCGATCGGCTGCGCGCGGGGGAGTGGGAGCTGGGCCACCGGCTCCCCGGCGAGACCACCCTGGCCGCTCAGCTCGGCGTCGGCCGCTCCACCCTGCGCGAGGCCATTCGCGAACTCGCGGGTAAGGGCGTGCTCGAAAGCCGCCAGGGCGCGGGCGTTTTCGTCACCGCCCTGGATGTGGCGGAGGACTGGGACGCGGTACTACGCCGTGCCGACATCACCGCCGTCATCGAGGCCCGCATAGCCATCGAGGCCGAGGCCGCCGCCCTGGCCGCCGACCGCCGCACCCCCGCGGATCTGCGAAACATCCTGCGCGCCCTCACCGCTCGCGCCGAAGCGGGCGACTCTGCGGAGGCCCTCGTCGACGCCGATACCGCCTTCCATCGCACGGTCATCGTCGCAGCGCACAATGACATCCTGCTCGAGATGTTCAATGCCTTCGTCCCGCGCCTGCGCCGCGCCATGGTGGAGATGCTGCGCATCAAACCCATCGCGAACCCGGCCGCCGACCAGCACGCGCACGAAGACCTCTATGTAGCGATCCGCGCGCGCAAGCCGGAGGCCGCCGGCACCGCCAGCCGCGTCCACCTGACCGCTCTCAAGGTCGCCCTCGGCTAGCGAATCAAGCGCTGACCAGGCAAAACACAATCTTGGAAAATTTCTTCGCCACCGCCGATGAGTTTCCGAACCGGGCCCCGTCTGTACCAATGACCGAGTTCAACCCCGAACTCGCAAGCCCCAGAAGGACACTCGACATGACCGCCATCACCGCCTCCGCCCAGACCATCTCCGCCACCACCTCGGCCACCCCCGGCAAGACCCGCAACCGGGTGCTGTGGACCCTGCAGATCGTGTTCGGCCTCTTCTTCATCATCGCCTCGGGTCTGCCGAAGCTGGTCGGCCAGCACGACGCGGTCGAGGCATTCCGCACCATCGGCTGGGGCGAATGGTTCCGCTACTTCACCGGCGTGGTCGAGGTCTCCGGCGGTATCGGCCTGCTGGTTCCCCGCCTGAGCGGTCCGGCCGCCGCGGGTCTGTCCATCACCACCGTGCTGGCCGCCCTCACCCAGATCTTCCTGCTCGACGCCCCGGCCCTGGCCCCCTTCCCGCTGATCCTGGCGGTCATGTTCGCCTGGATCGCCTACGAGCGCCGCGCCTCCTTCGCCACCTTCACCTCGCTGGTGAAGCACTGAAGGACACCGTGCGAGCAGATCGCAAATTGAATAATCCCTCGCTCACAGATCCGCCGCCGATAGCAATCGGCGGCGGATTTTTTGTGTACAGGTGACTCTCACCCGGTCGTTCGCGGCCCGTCTCGCTTCTGGACTGAGTGGAGCGGGGGAGCGAAGCGGAGGAGCGGAGGGAGGGAAGAAGTGAGACTTGGGGGGGCCGCGAACAGGCCCGGAGCGAAGCGGAGGGCAGAATGAGCACAGTGAACGGCGACATCATTGATGAACTGACTTGGCGCGGATTGATCGCGCAGTCCACCGATCTGGACGCACTGCGTGCGGAGCTGGCCAAGGGGCCGATCACCCTCTATGCCGGATTCGACCCCACCGCGGCGAGCCTGCACGCCGGGCATCTGGTTCCCCTGTTGGCGCTCAAGCGTTTTCAGCGCGCGGGCAATCGCCCCGTCGTGCTCGCGGGCGGTGCCACCGGCCTCATCGGCGACCCCCGTGACGTGGGCGAACGCACCATGAACTCGACCGACACCGTGGCCGAATGGGCCGGGCGCATCCGCTCGCAGCTGGAGCGCTTCGTCGATATCGACGACTCGCCCACCGGCGCGATCATCGCGAACAATATGGATTGGACCGGCCCGCTGAGCACGGTCTCCTTCCTGCGCGATATCGGTAAGCACTTCTCGGTGAACGTCATGCTGGCTCGGGATACGGTCAAGCGCCGCCTGGAGAGCGACGGCATGTCCTACACCGAGTTCTCCTACATGCTGTTGCAGGCCAACGACTTCCTGCAGTTGCGCCGCAATCACGGCTGCACGCTGCAGGTCGGTGGTTCGGATCAGTGGGGCAACATCATCGCGGGCGTGGAGCTGAACCGCCGCGTCGACGGTGCGCACGTGCACGCCCTCACCGTTCCCCTGGTGACCTCGGCCGACGGCAAGAAGTTCGGCAAGTCCACCGGTGGCGGCAGCCTCTGGCTCGATCCCGAGATGACCAGCCCCTACGCCTGGTACCAGTACTTCGTGAATACCGCCGACGCCGATGTGGTCCGCTACCTGCGCTGGTTCACCTTCCTGTCCCGCGAGGAGCTCGACGAGCTGGAGACCGCGACCGCCGAGCGCCCGCACGCCCGCGAGGCGCAGCGCCGCCTGGCCGCGGAGATGACCACACTCGTGCACGGCGAGGAGAACACCCGCTCGGTACAGCTGGCGAGCCAGGCGCTGTTCGGCCGGGGCGAGCTCCGCGACCTGAATGAGTCGACCCTCGCCGCCGCGCTCACCGAGGCCGCGGTCGAGGGCAAGGTCGCCGAGGCCACTTCGGAATCGACGATTGTCGACCTGCTGGTATCCAGCGGTCTTTCCGAGAGTCGCGCCGCGGCACGCCGTGCTGTCAATGAGGGTGGCGCATCGGTGAACAACGAACGCGTCTCCGATCTCGAGTGGACTCCGTCGGAATCGGACTACCTGCATGGACGCTGGCTGGTCCTGCGCCGCGGTAAGAAGAACTTCGCGGGCGTCCGCAAAGCCGATTGATCTTGCTTTTTCATGACCTGGGTCACAAATAGGTGGCCCAGGTCGGGAAAAGGCCCGGCGCGCGCCCTCGCGACCTGCGACGACACGCCCGTGACCAGGCGATTTGACGTTCCGTTTCCCGCCACGTAACTTATTCCAGGTCAGAGCGACACGGACACCGACCGGGTGCCAAACGCCCAGCTCAGAAGCTGGAAACGGGATCCGGAAAACGAGGTAGTACGAGGAGCGCCTGACAGCCTGCAAAACGATCAAGAACCCCGAGCTTGACTCGGTGGGACTCGGCCGTTAGGCTGGAAAAGTTGCCTCAGAGACTAACCGGGACAAAGAGCCCGCGAAGTTCTGTGTGCGCCTGTTCTTTGAGAACTCAATAGTGTGTCGATGAATGTCAGTGCCAATAATTTATTGGTTCCGATGCTTCTCACCCCCGTGAGATTGTGTCGGACATTTAGTCAGCAAATACTTTTGCTGGCGTTTGATTTTGCCAAGGTTTTCGGACTCTGGTTAATTCTTCCAATTACTGCTTCGGCAGCGATTGAGAGTCTTCAACGGAGAGTTTGATCCTGGCTCAGGACGAACGCTGGCGGCGTGCTTAACACATGCAAGTCGAGCGGTAAGGCCCTTCGGGGTACACGAGCGGCGAACGGGTGAGTAACACGTGGGTGATCTGCCTCGCACTCTGGGATAAGCCTGGGAAACTGGGTCTAATACCGGATACGACCAGGGAATGCATGTTCCTTGGTGGAAAGGTTTACTGGTGCGAGATGGGCCCGCGGCCTATCAGCTTGTTGGTGGGGTAACGGCCTACCAAGGCGACGACGGGTAGCCGACCTGAGAGGGTGACCGGCCACACTGGGACTGAGACACGGCCCAGACTCCTACGGGAGGCAGCAGTGGGGAATATTGCACAATGGGCGAAAGCCTGATGCAGCGACGCCGCGTGGGGGATGACGGCCTTCGGGTTGTAAACCCCTTTCGACAGGGACGAAGCGCAAGTGACGGTACCTGTAGAAGAAGCACCGGCCAACTACGTGCCAGCAGCCGCGGTAATACGTAGGGTGCGAGCGTTGTCCGGAATTACTGGGCGTAAAGAGCTTGTAGGCGGTTCGTCGCGTCGATTGTGAAAACTTGGGGCTCAACTCCAAGCTTGCAGTCGATACGGGCGAACTAGAGTACTTCAGGGGAGACTGGAATTCCTGGTGTAGCGGTGAAATGCGCAGATATCAGGAGGAACACCGGTGGCGAAGGCGGGTCTCTGGGAAGTAACTGACGCTGAGAAGCGAAAGCGTGGGTAGCGAACAGGATTAGATACCCTGGTAGTCCACGCCGTAAACGGTGGGTACTAGGTGTGGGTTTCCTTCCACGGGATCCGTGCCGTAGCTAACGCATTAAGTACCCCGCCTGGGGAGTACGGCCGCAAGGCTAAAACTCAAAGGAATTGACGGGGGCCCGCACAAGCGGCGGAGCATGTGGATTAATTCGATGCAACGCGAAGAACCTTACCTGGGTTTGACATACACCGGAAAGCTGTAGAGATATGGCCCCCCTTGTGGTCGGTGTACAGGTGGTGCATGGCTGTCGTCAGCTCGTGTCGTGAGATGTTGGGTTAAGTCCCGCAACGAGCGCAACCCTTATCTTATGTTGCCAGCGCGTAATGGCGGGGACTCGTGAGAGACTGCCGGGGTCAACTCGGAGGAAGGTGGGGACGACGTCAAGTCATCATGCCCCTTATGTCCAGGGCTTCACACATGCTACAATGGCCGGTACAGAGGGCTGCGATACCGTGAGGTGGAGCGAATCCCTTAAAGCCGGTCTCAGTTCGGATCGGGGTCTGCAACTCGACCCCGTGAAGTTGGAGTCGCTAGTAATCGCAGATCAGCAACGCTGCGGTGAATACGTTCCCGGGCCTTGTACACACCGCCCGTCACGTCATGAAAGTCGGTAACACCCGAAGCCGCTGGCCTAACCCCTTGTGGGAGGGAGGCGTCGAAGGTGGGATTGGCGATTGGGACGAAGTCGTAACAAGGTAGCCGTACCGGAAGGTGCGGCTGGATCACCTCCTTTCTAAGGAGCACATCTCCAGATGCCCCTCACAGAGGTGAGAGTGGTTCTGGCAGAGACCGTTTCGGACTCGAATGTAGTCCGGCGGACGCTCATGGGTGGAACACTGACTAACTCCCTTCGGGGATATACCGACACACTATTGGGTCCTGAAAGAACAGACGTAAGTCTTTCTTTCCAGGCAAGATAACGATCCGCTCGGATCTTCCTCGATACCGCGAAGCTTGCTTCGGTCCGGTCCTGTGAAATGCGATTCGATGCGGGTGTGTTGTTTGAGAACTGCACAGTGGACGCGAGCATCTTTGTTAGTAAGTGTGTAAGAGCGTACGGTGGATGCCTTGGCACCAGGAGCCGATGAAGGACGTAGTAGGCTGCGATAAGCCTCGGGGAGCTGTCAAACGAGCTGAGATCCGAGGATTTCCGAATGGGGAAACCCAGCACGAGTGATGTCGTGTTACCCGCCACTGAATATATAGGTGGTGTGGAGGGAACGTGGGGAAGTGAAACATCTCA
This sequence comes from Nocardia sp. NBC_01503, assembly GCF_036327755.1. Lineage (NCBI taxonomy): Bacteria > Bacillati > Actinomycetota > Actinomycetes > Mycobacteriales > Nocardiaceae > Nocardia > Nocardia sp. NBC_01503. The sequence goes on along the minus strand of NZ_CP109596.1, from coordinate 7,830,557 downwards.
GTACCCACAGGAAGAGAAAACAACAGTGATTCCGTGAGTAGTGGCGAGCGAAAGCGGAAGAGGCTAAACCGTGTGGATGTGATAGCCGGCAGGCGTTGTCCATGCGGGGTTGTGGGATTGTTCTTCCCGATTCTGCCGAATCGGGCGAGAGTCAGAAACCGTTGTGTTAGTCGAAGTGGCCTGGGACGGCCCGTCGTAGAGGGTGAGAATCCCGTAGACGAAAACTCAACGGCTCTCGTGAGCAACTCCCGAGTAGCAGCGGGCCCGTGAAATCTGCTGTGAATCTGTCGGGACCACCCGATAAGCCTGAATACTACCTGGTGACCGATAGCGGACTAGTACCGTGAGGGAAAGGTGAAAAGTACCCCGGGAGGGGAGTGAAATAGTACCTGAAACCGTGCGCTTACAATCCGTCAGAGCCTTCGCAACTTGTTGTGTGGGGTGATGGCGTGCCTTTTGAAGAATGAGCCTGCGAGTCATCGGTGTGTGGCGAGGTTAACCCGTGTGGGGTAGCCGTAGCGAAAGCGAGTCCGAATAGGGCGAGTTAGTCGCACACTATGGACCCGAAGCGGAGTGATCTACCCATGGCCAGGGTGAAGCGACGGTAAGACGTCGTGGAGGCCCGAACCCACTTAGGTTGAAAACTGAGGGGATGAGCTGTGGGTAGGGGTGAAAGGCCAATCAAACTCCGTGATAGCTGGTTCTCCCCGAAATGCATTTAGGTGCAGCGTCACGTGTTTCACACCGGAGGTAGAGCTACTGGATGGCCTAGGGGGCCCACAAGCTTACCGAAGTCAGCCAAACTCCGAATGCCGGTGTGTGAGAGCGTGGCAGTGAGACTGCGGGGGATAAGCTTCGTAGTCGAGAGGGAAACAGCCCAGATCGCCGGCTAAGGCCCCTAAGCGTGTACTAAGTGGAAAAGGATGTGGGGTCGCGAAGACAACCAGGAGGTTGGCTTAGAAGCAGCCACCCTTGAAAGAGTGCGTAATAGCTCACTGGTCAAGTGATCCTGCGCCGACAATGTAGCGGGGCTCAAGTACACCGCCGAAGCCGCGGCATTCACACATTATCCCGCCTTCGGGCCAGGAGTGTGGATGGGTAGGGGAGCGTCCTGTGGCCAGGGAAGCGGCGGAGTGATCCAGCCGTGGAGGCCATGGGAGTGAGAATGCAGGCATGAGTAGCGAAAGACGAGTGAGAAACTCGTCCGCCGAATGACCAAGGGTTCCTGGGCCAGGTTAATCCGCCCAGGGTGAGTCGGGACCTAAGGCGAGGCCGACAGGCGTAGTCGATGGACAACGGGTTGATATTCCCGTACCCGTGTATCCGCGCCAAATATCGAATCATCTGTGCTAAATGTCCAAAAGCGGTCTTATCCACCTTCGGGTGGAGGGAACGTGGCTGCACATGACCCCGGGTGTAGTAGGTAAGCGATGGGGTGACGCAGGAAGGTAGCTGGGCCCGGTAATGGTTGTCCGGGTGTAAGCCTGTAGGGCGAGACATAGGCAAATCCGTGTCTCATATGGCCTGAGAGGTGATGCGTAGCCGATTGAGGCGAATTCAGTGATCCTATGCTGCCGAGAAAAGCCTCTAGTGAGTTGGTACACGGCCCGTACCCCAAACCGACACAGGTGGTCAGGTAGAGAATACTAAGGCGATCGAGATAACTGTGGTTAAGGAACTCGGCAAAATACCTCCGTAACTTCGGGAGAAGGAGGGCCTTGTCTGGTGACGGCACGTGCTGCCCGAGCTGGGTGAGGTCGCAGAGACCAGTGAGAAGCGACTGTTTACTAAAAACACAGGTCCGTGCGAAGTCGTAAGACGATGTATACGGACTGACGCCTGCCCGGTGCCGGAAGGTTAAGAGGACCGGTTAGCCCGCAAGGGCGAAGCTGAGAATTTAAGCCCCGGTAAACGGCGGTGGTAACTATAACCATCCTAAGGTAGCGAAATTCCTTGTCGGGTAAGTTCCGACCTGCACGAATGGCGTAACGACTTCTCAGCTGTCTCAACCACAGACTCGGCGAAATTGCATTACGAGTAAAGATGCTCGTTACGCGCGGCAGGACGAAAAGACCCCGGGACCTTCACTATAGCTTGGTATTGGTGTTCGGTACGGTTTGTGTAGGATAGGTGGGAGACTGTGAAATCAGCACGCCAGTGTTGGTGGAGTCGTCGTTGAAATACCACTCTGATCGTATTGGACCTCTAACCTCGGACCCTGATCGGGTTCAGGGACAGTGCCTGGTGGGTAGTTTAACTGGGGCGGTTGCCTCCCAAAATGTAACGGAGGCGCCCAAAGGTTCCCTCAGCCTGGTTGGCAATCAGGTGTCGAGTGCAAGTGCACAAGGGAGCTTGACTGTGAGACCGACAGGTCGAGCAGGGACGAAAGTCGGGACTAGTGATCCGGCACCGGCAAGTGGAAGCGGTGTCGCTCAACGGATAAAAGGTACCCCGGGGATAACAGGCTGATCTTCCCCAAGAGTCCATATCGACGGGATGGTTTGGCACCTCGATGTCGGCTCGTCGCATCCTGGGGCTGGAGTAGGTCCCAAGGGTTGGGCTGTTCGCCCATTAAAGCGGCACGCGAGCTGGGTTTAGAACGTCGTGAGACAGTTCGGTCTCTATCCGCCGCGCGCGTCAGAAACTTGAGGAAGGCTGTCCCTAGTACGAGAGGACCGGGACGGACGAACCTCTGGTGTGCCAGTTGTCCTGCCAAGGGCACGGCTGGTTTGCTACGTTCGGAAGGGATAACCGCTGAAAGCATCTAAGCGGGAAGCCTGTTCCAAGATGAGGTTTCTCACCCCCTTCGAGGGGTTAAGGCCCCCAACAGACCATTGGGTTGATAGGCCGGAACTGGAAGCCCGGTAACGGGTGCAGGTGACCGGTACTAATAGGCCGAGGACTTACCAACAAAGAAGCTACGCGTCCACTGTGCGGTATCTGAAACAACACACTGCCGTGTGTTGAGACGGACTCCTGAACCCTGTGAGGGGCAAGGGAATTCGGCTCCGCTCGCGGTGCATAGTTTCATAGAGTTACGGCGGCTATAGCGGTGGGGAAACGCCCGGTCCCATTCCGAACCCGGAAGCTAAGGCCACCTGCGCCGATGGTACTGCACTCGACAGGGTGTGGGAGAGTAGGACACCGCCGGAACATCATTCCCGAAAGCCCTCAGCATATGCTGGGGGCCTTCGTGGTTTTCACGTTTGGTAGCCCGAGAGCAATACGGTCGGATAGACGAGCCGGGATACGACCCGGTGCCGCTTGGCGGCTCAGCGGTGCGTGATTGAATTTGTGGTGGTGGGAACAAAACGTCCCGCCGACCGTCACGCGCGCCAGCGCCGCGGCCGGGTACCGCAGGCAAACTATAGAGAGGGATCACCGTGGCGGAGCATAACGACGGCCGCAAACCTTTCCGCCGTAGCGGCGGATCCGATCGTCCGGAGGGCGGATTCAACCGCGGTGGTCGCGATAACGCGGGCCGCGGCGACAATAACGAGCGCGGCGGCTACAACGGTGGCCGCGACAATGCCGGTGGTCGTGGTGGTTCCGGCCGAGGTGGCGACAGCGGCGGCCGTGGCGGCTTCAACCGCGACAACCGTGATGGTGAGCGCGGCGGATTCAACCGCGGCAGCTCCGATTCTCGCGGTGGCGAGCGCGGTGGATTCAACCGTGGCGGTGACAGCGGCGGGCGTGGTGGATTCAATCGCTCCGGCGAGGGCCGGGACAACGATCGTGGCGGCTTCAACCGCGACAATGACAGCAACTCCGGTGGTCGCGGTGGCTTCAACCGCGGTGGCGGCGACAGCCGTGGCGGTGAGCGCGGCGGGTTCAACCGTGACAGCGATAACCGGGGTGGATACAACCGTGGTGGCGGCGACAGCCGCGGCGGATTCAATCGCAGTGAGGGTCGCGACAACGAGCGCGGCGGTTTCCGGGGCGGCGAGCGGCGTGAAGGCGATCGCGGCGGATTCAATCGCGGCGGCGACAGCCGCGGTGGCGAGCGCGGGGGATTCAACCGCGATCGTGACAACCGTGGTGGCGACAGCCGTGGCGGGTTCAACCGTGGTGGTGGCGACAGTCGTGGCGGATTCAACCGCGACAGCGACAATCGTGGCGGTGACCGCGGCGGATTCAATCGCGGTGGCGACAACCGTGGCGATTCCCGTGGTGGGTTCAACCGCAGCGGTGGTGGCGATAGCCGTGGCGGTGAGCGCGGAGGATTCAACCGCGATCGCGATAACGATCGTGGCGGATTCAATCGCGGTGGCGACAGTCGTGGTGGCGAGCGCGGTGGATTCAACCGGGATCGTGACAACCGTGGTGGCGACAGCCGTGGCGATTCCCGTGGTGGATTCAACCGCAGCGGTGGTGGCGACAGTCGTGGCGGCGAGCGCGGGGGATTCAACCGCGATCGTGACAGCCGTGGCGGTTCCTCGCGTGAGGGTGGCCGTGACTTCAACCGCGATAGCCGGGGCGGCGAGCGCGATGATCGAAAGAGCTTCGGCCGCAGCGGTTTCGGCGATCGTGGCAATTCCGGCGGCGGTTTCAACCGTGATCGTGGCGATCGCCCCGAGCGCAGTGACCGCCCGGCTCGCGAGCGGTTCGACAAGTCAGACAGCGCACCCAAGTCCGAGCGTTTCGACCAGGTCGAAGGCATCGAAGGTGCGGAGAAGCCGGAGCGTTTCGAGAAGCCCGAGCGTGCGGAGCGTCCCGAGCGGTCCTTCGGCGACGATTCGGATCGTCGGCGTGGCGGCGAAGGCGCGCGTGGTCCCGGCGCCCGGGGTGGCGAGCGTCGGACGGGTCGCCCGGATGAGCCGGAGCTGCCCGATGAGGTGCAGGCCGCCGATCTCGATCCGGCGGTACGCCGCGATCTGCTGAGCCTGGACAAGAGCAATGCCGAATCGGTCGCCCGGCACCTGATCATGGTGGCGCAGCTGCTCGATGAGGATCCGGAGTTGGCGCTCGAACATGCCCGTGCCGCTCGTCAGCGCGCCGGTCGTATCGCCGTGGTGCGCGAAACCGCCGGTGTCGCGGCCTACCACGCGGGTGAGTGGGCCGAGGCGCTGTCCGAGCTGCGCACCGCGCGGCGTATGTCCGGTGGTTCCGGGCTGCTCGCGGTCATGGCCGACTGTGAGCGTGGTCTGGGTCGTCCCGAGCGCGCCATCGAGTTGGGTCGCAGCGATGAGGCCCGGCTGCTCAAGGGCGATGAGGCCACCGAGCTGCGCATTGTCGTGGCGGGCGCGCGTATGGATCTGGGTCAGTACGACCAGGCCGTGGTCACCCTGCAGACCCCGGAGCTCGACCCGGCGCGCACCGGATCGGCCTCGGCCCGGCTGTTCTACGCCTATGCCGAGGCCCTGTTGGCCGCCGGTCGCCGCGAAGAGGCGCTGACCTGGTTCATGAACGCCGCCTCCGCCGATGCCGAGGGTGAGACCGACGCCGAGGACCGCGCCGCGGATCTGGCCGAGGGTGGTTCGGGCCAATCCGATTGGACCGCCGAGGTTTCCGAGGACGAGGACGACTCCGACGAGCCGGACTGGACCGCCCAGGTCGAGGACGGTACCGAGGATGACGAGGACGCCGACGCGGAGGATGACGAAGACGACTTCGTCGCCGACAAGGACGGCGACGTCGCGGACGGCGATAACAAGAAGTAGTAACCGGCCGAGGTGTTCGGCGTACGAAGACAGGCTGTGACCTCGGCCTAGTAGGCTGGCCGTCCCCAGATGGGGGCGGCCGACCTGTATGTGACGGCTCGGAACTTGGAAGAGGGGCGGCATCATGCGGCTACGGGATCGATTCGGCGCACTACTGTTGGATTTGGACGGCACGCTGTATCGCGGGCCCGAGGTGATTCCGGGTGCGCCGGAAGCGCTTTCGGCCGCGGGTGCGCAGCAGTTGGTCTACGTGACCAACAATGCCAGCCGCTCGGCCGCCGCCGTCGCGGTGCATCTGCGCGAAATCGGTTACAGCGCTGTCGAAGACGAGGTCGTCACCAGCGCCCAGGCCGCCGCTCACCTGCTGGCCGCTCGACTCGAGCCCGGTTCGACGGTGCTCATCGTCGGCACCGATGATCTGGCCGCCGAGGTGAATGCGGTTGGCCTGGAACCGATCCGCCGCTTCAACGGGGTATCGCCGGCCGCGGTCGTCCAGGGCCATTCCCCCGAGACCGCCTGGCCCGACCTGGCCGAAGCCGCCTACGCGCTGCGCGGCGGTGCCCTCTGGGTGGCCGCGAATACCGATGCCACCCTGCCGAACGAGCGTGGTCTGGCACCGGGCAACGGCTCCATGGTGGCGGCCCTGCGCACCGCCTCCGCGCGTGAGCCGATCGTGGCGGGCAAACCCTATGCGCCACTGCTGGAAGACGCGCTCTTACGCGCCGGAACCCGCGATGCGCTGGTGGTCGGAGATCGCCTCGATACCGATATCGACGGCGCGCACTGTGTCGGCCTGGAGTCCTTCATGGTCCTCACCGGTGTGAGCACCCTCGCGGACCTGCGCTCCCAGCCGGTCGAGCACCTCCCGACGTACATCGCGGAATCCCTTGACGCCCTGAACCATCCGATCGCCGATACCGCCCCCGTCACCCCCGGCGACGGCGATATCGCCGAGGTGATCACGGCCCTGCTGGCCAAGCACCCCGGCCGCGCCATCGCGATCTCCGCCCCGCCCGCCGCCAAGGACTGATCTCCCGGGCGCGATGAACCCGCCGCCCGGCCGGCGTATGTCGCCGTCATCCGCCGGCAGGTACTTCCCCGTAATCCGGCGGACGCTTCCCCCCGTTATCCGGCGGACGCTTCCCCTGTCATCCCGGCATGCTTCTGGCCGGAATCCACACTTCGGCCGGGCGTACCGCCCGACCGAAGTATCAAGCCTCAGTTGGGCTTTCGCGCCTCGAAGAGCGTGCGGGCCGAGTTGGCCTCGAACGGCCCGTTCGCGGTGATCTCCTCGTGCAGCTCACGCAGTCGATCCCGATACTGCGCCACGGTGAATCCGGGCACCATCCAGATCACCTTGCGCAGGAAGTACACGACGGCCCCGATATCGTTGAACCGCATGGGAAGTCGCTCCGTGCGCGTCTGCACGATCTCCAGCCCGGCCGCGCGCGCCCCGGTCGCCTCGATCTCCGGATCGCGCCCTTTGCGTGCCTCCGGCTGTGGCCCGAGAAAGTATTCGACGAGTTCGAAGACGCTCGCGGGCCCCACATGCTGTGCGAAGTACACCCCGCCCGGTTCGAGTACCCGCGCGATCTCCTCCCACCAGATGGTGGCCGGATGCCGACTCGTCACCAGATCGAACGCCTCATCGGCGAACGGCAGCGGTGGCTCGTCCGGATCGGCCACCACCACCGCTCCGCGCGGATGCAGCAGCCGGGTCGCCTTGGCCAGATTCGGTGGCCAGGATTCGGTGGCGACCATGGTGCGCGGAAAGTGCTCGGCCTCGGCGAGCACCTCGCCGCCCCCGGTCTGTATATCCAGGGCCGCCCGCGCGGTGGCCAAGCGCCCCGCCTGCTGCCGCTGATAACCCCAGGACGGACGCTTCTCGGCGGCTCGTCCCGCCAGCCAGGAGAAGTCCCATCCCGCGACGGAGACGGTATCCGCCTCCGCGATCAGCTCCTCGAAGTTGCGGTCCATTTGCCCGATTCTGCCAGTCGAGTCCACCGATTTTCCGCAGCTGTGGCTCCACCGACCGTTACTTCGATGAGGCTGCCCTTGCTGGGGAGATCGCCGCGGACGAAATCCAGCCGACGCGTCACCGACGACCGATGCCCGGCATCGCGCAGGTGCGAGAGATGTCCGCCGACGAGTTGATCGGCCCCGTGTCTCCGCCGGATCGCGGCCCGTCGTGCTGAAGCCGGGGTGCGTGGGCGGACACGAAATGAACCTTGTGGGCTGGATACTGTTCGAATGCGAGTTCGGGTAGCGTTGGTCCCACGATGAGTATGCCCACGTCTTATCCGCAGTCTCCCGCGCCGGGACCCCGTCCGGGGATGCCGTTGCCCGGGCAGCATTTGGCGGGTGCGAATCAGGAGTTCGCCGATCCGGCGCGGGTGCGCTCGGAGGTGGACGCGCTGCTGGCCGAATTGTCGGCGGGCGCGCGGGACGCGGCGTCCGATGGCACCGATATGGTGCGCCGCGCCAAAATTCTGGAGCAGGCGCACGATGTGCTGGTGCGGGCGCTGGCAACGGTGGACAAGATCTAGGGTGGCCAAACGCGCACGGGTGGACGCGGAACTGGTTCGCCGCGGGTTGGCGCGGTCGCGGGAGCACGCGGTCGAGCTGATCAACGCGGGCCGTGTCCTGATCAATGGAAGTGTCGCCACCAAACCGGCGACCGGTGTCGAGACCGCGGCCGCACTGCTGGTCCGCGATGAGCCCGATGAGGTGCGGTGGGCCTCGCGCGGTGCGCACAAGTTGCTCGGTGCGCTCGAGGCGTTCGAGGCACAGGGTGTTTCGGTGGACGGTAAGCGCTGCCTGGACGCGGGCGCGTCCACCGGCGGATTCACCGATGTACTGCTCGCCAAAGGCGCGAAGGAGGTCGTGGCCGCGGATGTCGGTTACGGCCAGTTGATTTGGCGGTTGCAGAACGACGACCGGGTAAAGGTGCACGACCGCACCAATGTTCGTGCTCTCACCCCGGAACTCATCGGCGGCACAGTCGATTTGGTCGTCGCAGACCTGTCCTTCATCTCACTCGCGCTGGTGCTGCCCGCGCTGGCGTCCTGCTGTGCGCCCGGGGCGGATCTGCTGCCCATGGTGAAGCCGCAGTTCGAGGTCGGTAAGGATCGGCTCGGATCCGGCGGCGTGGTGCGTGATCCGGCGCTGCGCGCGGAGACCGTCCGCGAGGTCGCGGCCGCCGCGGCCAAGTTGGGTCTGCGCTCCCGGGGTGTGGTGGCGAGTCCGCTGCCCGGCCCGTCGGGGAATGTCGAGTACTTTCTCTGGTTGCGTAAAGAGGCGACGGAACCGGATGGTGTTGTCACCATTGCTGAAAGCTTGTCGGTGCCGGGAGATACGGTGTCCGCTGCGAGCTCTGTCCCCTCCGCATACAGTGCGGAGGAACAGGCTCGAGTGGCGGCATTGATCGATCGGGCGGTGGAGGAGGGACCACAGTGAATTCGCGGGGCGCCGCACGGGAAATCCTGCTGGTCGCACATCCCGGGCGGTCCGAGATCACCGAGACCGCGCATCGGGTGGCCAAGATCTTCGACGAGGCCGGTATCGGGCTGCGGGTGCTCGAGGACGAGGCATACAGCACGCGTTTCGATCTCGACGACGGCGGGGCGGCGAACGGATATCCGGTGCGCGTGATGGCGCACGGTCCGGATGCCGCCGTCGGCTGCGAGATGGTACTGGCCCTCGGCGGTGACGGCACCTTCCTGCGCGCGGCCGAGTTGGCGCGTGACGCGTCGGTGCCGGTGCTGGGAATCAATCTGGGCCGCATAGGTTTTCTGACCGAGGCCGAGGCCGAGCATCTGGACGAGGCGCTATCGCAGGTGGTGCGCGGGGATTACACCCTCGAGACGCGTATGACCATCGATGTGTGCGTCCGGGTCGACGATGTGATCGTCGAGCGGGGCTGGGCGTTGAACGAGGCCAGTATCGAGAACGCCGCGCGCATGGGCGTTCTCGAGGTGGTGCTGGAGGTGGACGGCCGACCGGTCTCCTCCTTCGGCTGCGATGGCGTATTGATCGCCACGCCCACCGGTTCGACGGCCTATGCCTTCTCCGCCGGTGGTCCGGTGGTGTGGCCCGAACTCGAGGCGCTGCTGGTGATTCCGAGCAATGCCCATGCCCTGTTCGCGCGCCCGCTGGTCACCAGCCCGGAGTCCCGGATAGCGGTGGAAACCGTTGCGACGGGCCATGATGCGATAGTTTTCCTCGATGGTCGACGCACCCTCGCACTGCCGCGGGGCGGCCGGGTCGAGGCGGTCCGCGGGACCGAGCCGGTGCGCTGGGTGCGGTTGGATTCCGCACCCTTCGCAGACCGGATGGTGCGCAAGTTCCAATTGCCCGTGACAGGCTGGCGAGGCCGCCCGTCTGCGCGGTCAGGCGCGGAGGCGGTAGCTCGCGTAACCACGCAGCGCCCGAGTGCAGGCGAGAATGAGAACCGCCGAACGGAGAGCACGAGTGCTGACAGAGATCAGGATTGACGGGCTGGGCGTAATTTCCACCGCCACCGCGCAATTCCACGAAGGTTTGACCGTATTGACCGGTGAGACCGGTGCGGGCAAGACGATGGTGGTGACGAGCCTGCACCTGCTCAGCGGTGCCCGCGCCGATGCGGGCCGGGTTCGGCTCGGCGCGTCCCGCGCTTTGGTCGAGGGGCGCTTCACCGTGGACGAGGTGCATGAGGGAGCCGTCTCCGAGGTCAAGGAGGTGCTCGAAGCCTCCGGCGCCGAACGCGATGACGACGGCAGTGTGATCGCGGTGCGCACCGTGGGCAGCGACGGTCGTTCGCGCGCGCATCTGGGTGGGCGCAGCGTCCCCGCCTCGGTGCTGTCGGATTTCACGACACCGCTGCTGACGGTGCACGGCCAGAACGATCAGCTGCGGTTGCAGCGGCCGGATCAGCAGTTGCACGCCCTGGACCAGTTCGCCGGTGACGGTGTCGCCGCCCTGCTGAACAAATATCAGAAGGTGCGCAAAGCTTGGCTCGACGCGCGTAATCAGCTGCTCGAACGCACCGCGCGCAGCCGCGAATTGGCCCTGGAGGCCGATCATCTCACCCAGTCGCTGAACGAAATCGACGCCATCGCACCGGAACCCGGTGAGGATGAGCGCCTGGTCGGCGAGGTGCGCCGGCTCTCGGATCTGGATTCACTGCGCGAGGCCGCCTCGGCCGCGCATGACGCGCTCGCCGGTCCCGCCGAAACGCCCGGCGAGGGTTCGGGTGCGTTGGATCTGCTCGGCACGGCTCGCGCGCGCATGGAGTCCGCCGACGATCCGGCGCTCGCCGCCCTGGCTCCCCGGTTGGGTGAGGCGATTTCGGTGGTGGTGGATATGGCGACCGAGCTCAGCTCATATCTGTCGGATCTGCCGTCCGATCCGGGCGCATTGGATTCGATGCTCACCCGTCAGGCCGAATTGAAGTCGCTGACCAGGAAATACGCGCCGGATATCGATGGCGTCATCGCCTGGGCGGATCAGTCCCGCACCCGGCTGGAGTCCCTGGATGTCTCCGAGGAGGCGCTGGCCGCCCTCGCCGCCGAGGTCGAGACGGCCGCGGTGAAGGTGCGCGAGGCCGCCCGCAAACTCAGTACCGCGCGCACCAAGGCGGCGGGCAAGCTGGCCAGTGCCGTCAGCGTCGAACTCGGCGGTCTGGCCATGGGCCGCGCTCGCCTCGAGGTCGAGGTGCGCCCCATGCCCGCCGGGGTGCAGGACTCCGCGCCGCTGCTGGTCGACGGCAAGGAGCTGCACGCCGGATCCACGGGTGTGGACGAGGTGGAGTTCCGGCTCGCCGCGCACTCGGGCGCACAGCCACTTCCCTTGAGCCGCAGCGCCTCCGGTGGTGAGCTCTCCCGCATCATGCTGGCCCTGGAGGTGGTGCTGGCCAGCTCCGAACACGGCACCACCATGGTTTTCGACGAGGTCGATGCCGGTGTCGGTGGTCGCGCCGCGGTCGAGATCGGCCGTCGCCTGGCCAGATTGGCGCGTACCCATCAGGTCATCGTGGTCACTCACCTCGCGCAGGTCGCGGCCTTCGCCGACACTCACCTGGTGGTCGACAAGGTCGACGACGGCAAGGGTGTGAAATCCGGTGTCCGAGCCCTGACTAGGGATGAGCGTGTGGTCGAATTGGCCCGCATGCTCGCCGGTCTCGACGACACCGAAACCGGTCGCGCCCACGCCTGGGAGCTGCTCACCACCGCCGATGCCGAGAAGGTCACCGCCGCGAGCTGAAACATCAACCTGCGATCGACCGAGAACCGATGGGCCGCAGGGGATGTGGATCCCGGCCACCGGCACGCCGGGAAGACGGGGAGAGCCCTGTGCCCGGTCGCCCGATTCGGCGTGGGGCGGCAGGCGAGCCCCTCGTCCCACCGTGACGGTGCGGGCTCGTCGGTGCGTACTACTTGGTATCCGCCGCGATCAGCAACAGGTACTGGGCGGCGGTCTTGCGGAGCAGGTCGGGGAGGTCGCCGCCGATGACGAACCCGACATAGCGGTGCACCAGGATCTTGCACGAGTACTTCACCTCCCGGGTATCGGCGCCGGTGCCGAGGTCTTCGATGCAGCGCGCGTCCGGGACCCCGGCCGGGACTTCGGTGAGCCGGTATTTCGTCGGGTCCGGGGTATGTGAGATGTATTTGCGGGCGGCGGTGGCGTCGGCGAAGCGCAGCACGCCGCCGAGGCCGACCTTGGCGAAGGCGTCGGCCGTGAGGTCACCGGGGGTGGTGCGGTCGTATTTGAGGTGTATCGCGTTCCGTCCCAGGATCACGCCGGAGTCGATGATCGGGTTATCCCAACTGGCCCCGAGGAATTCGGGTACCGAGCTCAGCACCGGATACGGCCATTGACCGGGTGTGTTGGGCTGGGTCCGGCGCAGCATGCCGTCGCGGTCCAGCGGCAGGCTCGCGAATTGGTCCGCCGGTGTGGCGGCGAAGGTGTCCAACAGGGGGAGCTGTGCGGCGAAGGCTTTCGCGGCGACATCGGTGAGCGCGGTGAGATCGGTGCTCGGCAACTGGATGAACAGGCTGACGACATAGGAGCCGTGCGCGAGTGTCGAGGCCAGCGTCGGCACGTCCGGCCGTCGATGACTGTGCGCCGCATCGTATCCGGGAATCGGCGCCGCGACATTCTCCGGGCTGACGGCGGCGTCGGCGGTATCGATCCCCGCGGCCGCGCGCTGTGCCGTGGCATCGTCCGGAAAGCGTAAGAGCACCACCGATACTCGGTGCATGCGGCCGATCTGCGCCGTCGATCCCGCCGTATCGCTGCCGCCGGTCCAGAATCCGGCGAGCATGCGCTCCTGTTCGAGCACCGATCGGACGGCGGCGCCCAGCCGCAGTGCGGCGTAGTCCGGGGTGGGCAGCACCGCGATGCCCACTCCGAGTGAGTATTTCGCCTCCGGATCGGCGACCACCGGATCGATGATCGCCTCGCCCATGCGCATCGATTCGATGATCTTGCCGTATTTTCCGTCCTGCGTGACCGGTTCGATCAGCGGTGCGGTGTCATAGTTGCCGGTGTCGAGATGCTGTGCCGGACCGGCCTCGACCGGGTGCCCGGCGATACCGCACGAGGTGGTGAGCAGCAGTGCGCCGATCGCGGTGAGCGCGCGCCTCCCGAAGGTCTTCATCCGTTGTCATCACTCTCTAGAGGGGTGCGCTCGGCCACCAGCGTTGCAGCAGTTCCTCGCCGGTGGAGGCGCCGGTGACGGTCAGGGAGCAGAAGTAGCGGGCCGGAGCGTCGAAGAACACCTGCAGCACACCGCGCACGCGACCCGGTTTGGTCTCACCGTGCCCCCACAGCATGCGGCCCGACCCCGAGGCCCGGGTCCACTCCTGACTGCCCTCCGGGGTGGCGTCCGGTGCGATGGCGACGGGCATGGGCGTGCGATCGGCCAGGCAGATGAACAGCAGACTTTCGGCCGGCGGGGTGACACCGGCACAGAAGATGTCGGCGGTCGCGCCCGAGACCTGGTCCACCGTAAGCGTTTTCCCTTCGGTGTCGACCGGGAAACAATTGCCGGACCCGCCGATCCCCAGCGCGTTCGGCTGTTTGGGCAGCAGGCCGGGGAAGGCCGCGGGAATGTAGGCGTATGACTTCCACGCCGGATAGTCGGCCACACTGAGCGCCGTCGTCGGCGGGGTGGTCGCGGCGGCCCCGGTGGTGGTCGTACTACTCGGTCCAGTGGGATGGGCGCCGATGTCTCGCAGGGCCACGGCGGAGATCGCCGCGACCAGTACGAGAACGGCTACGCCGGAACCTATTCCGAGTGCCCGCCGCATCCGCCGGGTCCGAGCCGCTCGGACATCGGTCGCTGAGGCGGCACCGAGCTGGGTGAGGGCGTGTTCGGAGGCCGGTGCCGTATTCGAAGGCCATTGGCGCGCATCGACGAGCCCGTGTGGGTTACTCGACCGGGCGCGTCGAGATTCGGAGCCCGGTGGAAATGCGATCGTCGGTTGGGCCGATCCACCTGCCATGTCGGCCGCGGGTGGCATCGGCGGTGCGGGCGCGGTTGCCGGATTACGCAGCGCGACAGCGGCATCCGCGGCCAGTGCGCCGCAGCTGGGGTAGCGGTGGGCCGGGTCTTTCGCCATGGCGCGCGCGATGACTGCGTCGAGCGCGAGTGGAAGTCCGAGCCCGGTCGCGGAGGGCTGCGGTGGTGGCGACATCAGATGGGCGCGGACCATCCCACCCGGATCGGTGCGCGGAAACGGCATTGTGCCGGTGAGCATTTGATAGAGGGTGCAGCCCAGGGCGTAGATATCGGCGCGGTGGTCGACGGGGGCGATCTCGAGCTGTTCCGGTGCCGCGTAGGCCAGGGTGCCGACCATGGATCCGGCATCGCCGAGGGTGTCGGTGGCGTCGGCACTGCGCGCGATACCGAAGTCGGTGACCAGCACCCGGTCATTGCCGTCGCGGCCCTTGGTCACCATGATGTTGTGCGGCTTCACATCTCGGTGCACCAGCCCGGAGCGGTGGATTTCGTCCAGTCCGCGTGCCGCTTCGGCGATGATGGCGATGGCGCGTTCGGGCGGTAGCGCCGCGCGGCCGTGCCGGATGAGTGCGGCGGCATCGGTGCCGTCGATGTACTGCATGGCAATCCACAACTGTCCGTGGTGGATTCCACGATCGTGCACCGACACCAGATTGGGATGGTCCAGTTGTGAGGCGATTTCGGCCTCGCGCAGGAATCTGGCCTGGAATTCCGGGTCGTCGGAATGGGTTTCGACCAGGATTTTGAGCGCTTCGTAGCGGGGTAGCCGGGGATGGCGGGCGCGGTACACCACCGCCGTCCCGCCCGAACCGAGTCGCTGTTCGATCCGATATCCGGCGAAGACAGCTCCCTCCAGCCTGTCCACCGCCGCGGCCCCCTGTCTTGATCTCCGGGGGTAGCTTATCGGGCATTCGCCGCAGGGGCACTGATCAGGCTGAGCCACTTCGGCTTCGGCGAGGGCCTGGCGGACCGGCGCGAGCCGAATAGCGCCGCGGACGAGCGCCTGCTCGTCAAAAAACCGCCCGCGGAACGAATCCGCGGGCCGTGCACCGGTTTCGACCTACTTGACGGCCTTGCGGGCGCCGCTCAGGAAGGTGTTGATCAGGCCCTTGAGTCCGGCCTCGAGTACCTTGGCCGGGACGGGCAGGCTGGGGTCGGACTCCATGGTGTAGACCACGCGGGTGCCACCCGGGGCATCGGCGAAGGTGATGGTGCCGACGTGTCGCTTGACGGGTGCGCCCTTGATGATCCGGTAGACCATGCGCTCGCCGGGGACCAGTTCGGTGGTCTCCTCGGTGACGCCCACACCGGCGAGGCCGATGAGGTACTGCGCGCCGACGCCGGACGGGCTGCCGATGCCAGGCTTCTTCAGCGAGATCTGCACCGGCAGATAGGAGCTGAGCGCATCGCGATCGCTGAAGAGCTGGTAGACGACCTCGCGTGGAGCGGATAGGACAGTATCGACGGTGGTGCTGGCCATAACGGTGGGTCTCCTCTCGAACCGTTGGCGTGAGCTTATCCTTACCGTCGGGTAAGAAGACAGTCTTGGTCTCACTGTCTCGAGGGTGATAAGTCCCTTGTGCCCCACTGGCATCACAGTGACGAATGTTCGCCCGGTCGGCGCGCCTCCACCAATGGTTGAGAGTTTGCGGTAAAGATCGATCGTTATGAAGATGCTGGCCCTGCTGTCGCGCACCTCCGAAACGCTGCCCGGAATCGCCGGGATGGCCCGGGTCGACCGCAATACCAGGCGTCTGCTGCAGCGCATCGGACCCGGTGACGTGGTGGTTCTCGATGAGATGGACCTGGATCGGCTCACCGCCGACCGGCTCGTCGAAGCCGGTGTCGCCGCGGTGATCAATGCCTCGCCGTCCATCTCCGGCCGCTACCCGAATCTGGGTCCGGAGGTGCTGGTGGCCAATGGGATTCTGCTCCTGGACGCGCTCAGCTCCGATGTCTTCACCAAGATCAAGGACGGCGCCAAGGTTCGCATCGACGGCAGTGTGGTCTTCGCCGACAAGGTGGTGAAGAAGGAACCCGAGGCGCTGGTGGAGGGCATCGAGCTCACCGAGGCCGGGATCGCCGAGCGCATGGTCGAGGCCCGCAACGGCCTGGCCGATCATCTGGAGGCGTTCGCGGGCAACACCATCGAGTTCATTCGCACCGAATCCTCGCTGCTGATAGACGGAATCGGCGTCCCCGATGTCGTGCTGGACATGAAGAAGCGGCATGTGGTGGTGGTCGGTGACGGACCCGATCACGCCGAGGATCTCAAGCGCATCAAACCGTTCATCAAGGAGTACGCGCCGGTGCTCATCGGCGTCGGTCGCGGCGCGGATACCTTGACCCGCAATGGATATCGCCCCGATCTGATCGTCGGCGATCCGGAGGAGATCACCGCCACCACACTCAAATGCGGGGCCGAGGTGATCCTGCCCGCCGATACCGACGGCCATGCCAAGGGTTTGGAGCGCATCCAGGATCTGGGGATCGGCGCGACCACCTTCCCGTCCTCGGGCGCGCCCGCCGATCTGGCGCTGCTGCTGGCCGATCATCACGGCGCGAGCCTGATCGTCACCGCCGGTGCCGCGGTCTCGCTCGACGACTTCTTCGACCGCGGCCGCCGCGACTCCAATCCGGCGACCTTCCTGACCAGATTGAAGATCGGCACCAAGCTGATGGACGCGAAAGCCGTTGCGGCGCTGTACCGGCACCGCGGTTCGGGCTGGGCCATCGCCCTGGTGGTGCTGGCCGCGCTGGTCGCGTTGATCGTCGCGATGCTGGCCACGCACTCCGGTGCCGAGGTCACCACCTGGCTCACCGACACCTGGCATCGCGGTTCGCACTGGTTACAGGTCCAGCTCGACCGGCATCTCAAGTAGGGGACCCATGATTTCCTTTCGCCACCACGCGGTTTCGATCGCGGCCGTCTTCCTGGCCCTGGCGGTCGGCGTGGTGCTCGGCACCCGCACGCACAGCGCGGGTTTCTTCCCCGGCTCCGCGGATCGTCAGCAGGTCGACGCGCTGACCGCCGAGAATGCCAGGCTCACAGAGCAATTGAAGGCGGCCGACGATTTCCTGACCGGCGCCGCCGCCAAGGTGCTCGCGGGCAGTCTCGGCGACAAGACCGTGCTGGTCTTCACCACCCCCGATGCCGACGGCGCGGATGTGGATGCCGTCACCACCGCGCTGACCGCCGCCGGTGCGA
Source organism: Nocardia sp. NBC_01503 (assembly GCF_036327755.1). Taxonomy (NCBI): domain Bacteria; kingdom Bacillati; phylum Actinomycetota; class Actinomycetes; order Mycobacteriales; family Nocardiaceae; genus Nocardia; species Nocardia sp. NBC_01503. The sequence continues at coordinate 7,813,183 of NZ_CP109596.1, read as the reverse complement.
CCGTCACCGGCCGGGTCGCGCTCACCGGAGCCTTCACCGACTCCTCCGAGGGCGATCGCCTGCGCACCGCGCTCACCAATGTGGTGCCCGCGGGCGCGCAGTTGAAGATCGACGCCGCCGACCAGGGCAGCCTGGGCGGTGATCTGCTGGGCCAGGTGCTGCTCACCGATCCGGTCGGCAATCAGCCGCGCGGCACCGAGGCCGAACGCGGTCTGGCGCTGGAGACCCTGCGTGGCGGTGGCTTCCTCACCTTCGCCGATGTCAAGCCCGCGCAACTGGCGGTGGTGGTCACCGGTCCGGGTGCGCGGGCGGATGAGAACAATCGCGGGACCATCATCGCCAGGTTCGCCGGAGGGTTGCGGTCACACGGTGCCGGGGTGGTGCTCGCGGGCCGCCACGGTGCCGCCGAGGGCCCCGGACCGATAGCCGTGGCACGCTCGGAGGCCGCGCTCGCGACCATCACCACGGTCGACAATGTGGATCACGAGATCGGCCGCATCACCACCGTTCTCGGTCTCACCGAGCAGCTGAACGGTGGGACCGGGCGATACGGCACCGGCGACAAGGCGACCTCGCTCACAGTCGCCGCCATGCCGCGCTGACCGATTCACCGTCGACACCGGCAATATCGGCGCTATCGCTCGGCGGATGGGCGGATAAGCATGGGAGCGCCGCGCGTGGCATTCGATCGGCATACCGAATCCGTGTTACCGTGAAGTCCCGTGGGTCAATCACGGATTCCGGCGCGCGCGGCCACGAAACACATCTTCGTCAGCGGTGGCGTTGCCTCTTCACTCGGTAAGGGTCTGACCGCCTCCAGCCTCGGTCAGCTGCTCACCTCACGCGGTTTGCGCGTGACGATGCAGAAGTTGGATCCGTACCTGAACGTCGATCCCGGCACCATGAACCCTTTCCAGCACGGTGAGGTGTTCGTGACCGAGGACGGCGCTGAGACGGACCTCGACGTGGGTCACTACGAACGCTTCCTCGATCGCGATCTCTCGGGGATCGCGAATGTCACTACCGGCCAGATCTATTCGTCGGTCATCGCCAAGGAACGACGCGGCGAGTACCTCGGCGATACGGTGCAGGTCATTCCGCATATCACCGATGCCATCAAGGCTCGGATCGTCGCCATGTCCGGTCCGGACCTGCACGGTCAGGTGCCCGATGTGGTGATCACCGAAATCGGCGGCACCGTCGGCGATATCGAATCGCAGCCGTTCCTCGAGGCGGCTCGTCAGATCCGCCACGAGGTGGGTCGCGAGAACTGCTTCTTCCTGCACGTCACGCTGGTGCCCTACCTGGGCCCGTCGGGTGAGCTCAAGACCAAGCCGACCCAGCATTCGGTGGCGGCGCTGCGCAATATCGGTATCCAGCCCGATGCGCTGATCCTGCGCTGCGATCGCGATGTGCCGGAGCCGCTCAAGAACAAGATCGCGCTCATGTGCGATGTGGATGTGGACGCCTGCATCTCCACCCCGGACGCGCCGTCGATCTACGACATCCCCAAGGTGCTGCACCGCGAGGGCCTGGACGCGTACGTGGTGCGCCGCCTGGGACTGCCCTTCCGCGATGTGGACTGGACCGTTTGGGGCGGCCTGCTGGATCGGGTGCACAACCCGCGCGAGCAGGTCACCGTGGCGCTGGTCGGCAAGTATGTCGATCTGCCGGACGCGTATCTCTCGGTCACCGAGGCGCTGCGCGCGGGCGGTTTCGCCTCGCGGGCCAAGGTGAATATCCGCTGGGTGCAGTCGGATGAGTGCGAGACGCCCGCGGGCGCGCAGCAGCATCTGCACGATGTGGACGCGGTGCTGGTGCCCGGCGGCTTCGGCATCCGCGGTATCGAGGGCAAGGTGGGTGCGATCAATTACGCGCGCACCCATGGGATTCCGACCCTGGGCCTATGTCTGGGCATGCAGTGCATGGTGATCGAGGCGGCGCGTTCGGTCGGTCTGACCGATGCGAATTCGACCGAGTTCGAGCCCGACGCCAAGTACCCGGTCATCTCGACCATGGCCGATCAGCAGCAGGCCGTGGCCGGTGAGGCCGATCTCGGCGGCACCATGCGACTGGGCGCGTACCCCGCGATCCTGGAGCCGGGTTCGGTGGTGGCGCAGGCGTATGGCGCGACCGAGGTCTCCGAGCGGCATCGGCACCGGTACGAGGTGAACAACTCCTTCCGCGACAAGATCGCCAAGAGTGGCCTGAAGTTCAGTGGCACCTCGCCGGACGGCAAGCTGGTGGAGTTCGTCGAGCTGCCCAAGGACAAGCATCCGTTCTTCGTCGCCACTCAGGCGCATCCGGAGCTCAAGTCCCGGCCGACGCGTCCGCATCCGCTGTTCGCGGCGCTCATCGCGGCGGCGCTGGAGTACAAACTCGCCGAGCAGCTTCCGGTGGATATGCCGGAGGCCGCCGAAAGCGAGAAAGTGACCAGCTGACGTTTGTCACGCTGTACGACGGCCCGGCAGAGCCCGTTCCCGCCCGAGGGGACCAGCTCCGCCGGGCCATCGGCGTTTCCGAGCCCGTTCGACAGATAAGGTTGCCCAATGGCTGAATCCGCGCCCGGAACACACGAATTCGACACTGTCTCCAGTCACACCGCGTACTCGGGAGCGATTCTGGCGCTGCGCCTGGATCAGGTCGCCATGCCCGGCGGGCGCGTCGCCGAACGCGAGGTGATCGAGCATCATGCGGCGGTCGCCGTCGCGGCGCTGGACGAGAACGACGATGTCGTGCTGATCAACCAGTACCGGCATCCGATCGGACGGCGGTTGCTGGAGCTTCCGGCGGGTTTGCTGGACAAGCTGGGGGAGGATCCCCTCGAGGCTGCCAAGCGTGAGCTGGCCGAGGAGACCGGACTGGCGGCGCGCGAATGGTCGGTGCTGGTCGATATCGCCCTCTCGCCGGGTTTCACCGATGAGGCGCTGCGCATCTACCTGGCCACCGACCTCTACGAAACCGACCGTCCCGAACCCGAATTGGAAGAAGCGGATATCGAACTGGTCCGCGTGCCGCTCGCCGAGGCGGTCCGCGCCGCCCTCGCCGGTGAGATCACCAATGCGACAGCCGTCGCAGGTGTGACGGCGCTGATGACCGCCCGGGCCAGCGGAGCCGAACTCCGCCCCGCCGATGCCCTGTGGCCGGGCATGCCCACCGCGTTTCTGGAACGCAAAGCGGCACAGGACTAGTCGCACGGCTGACAACTCGGCGTGCACACCCACCCCGTCATCCCGGCATGCTTTGGCCGGGATCCACAGCGGCCGGTGGATTCCGGCCAAAACGCGCCGGGATTGACGAGGGTGTCCGGTGCCCGGATTGACGAGGGTGCTGTGTCGGGATGACAGTGCGCATCGGGCCGCGCCGGATTTGTCGTGGTGCGGTCGACTGTCGGTGTCGACTGCCATGATGTGCGGTGTGCTGAGCCGCCAGATCGACGTCTACCTCGACCATTTGACGGTCGAGCGGGGCGCCGCGCGCAATACGCTCGCGGCGTATCGGCGGGATCTGGTGCGGTACAGGGGATTTTTGGAGGGGCGCGGGATCGATACGCTCGCGCGGGTTTCCGAACAGGACATCGCCGATTTCATGGTGTCGCTGCGCGCGGGGGACGGTGATCATCCGGCGCTGGCGGCGAGCTCGGCCTCGCGCGCCCTGGTCGCGGTGCGCGGCCTGCACAAGTTCTCCGCGGCCGAGGGGGTGACCGATGCGGATGTCGCGCATCCGGTGAAACCGCCCACACCGGCGCGGCGACTACCCAAAGCGCTCCCGTACGACCAGATTTCGCGGCTGCTGGACGCGGCGGGCGGTGATATCGCCGATGCCCCGCGTGGTCTGCGCGATCGCGCGCTGCTGGAGTTGCTGTACTCCACGGGCGCGCGCATCTCCGAGGTGGTCGGCCTCGATGTCGACGATATCGACACCGCCGAACGCGCGGTGCTGTTGCGCGGCAAGGGCGGAAAGCAGCGCATGGTCCCCATCGGGCGGCCCGCGCTCGCCGCGGTGGACAACTATCTGGTGCGCGGCCGTCCGGCGCTGTCCGTGCTCGGCAGGGGCAATCCCGCGCTGTTCCTGAATCATCGCGGCGGCCGGCTCTCCCGTCAGACCGCTTGGCAGGTCCTGCATTCCGCCGCGGGGCGCGCCGGGATCGCCGCGCACGTTTCACCCCATACGCTGCGACATTCGTTCGCCACGCATCTGCTGGACGGTGGCGCGGACGTGCGCGTGGTACAGGAGTTACTCGGTCATGCCTCGGTAACGACCACGCAGATTTACACTCTGGTGACCGTCGGCACGCTGCACGAGGTGTGGGCAACCGCCCATCCACGTGCCCGCTAGCCGGGCTGAAGTGCAGGTTCAGGGTGCGTGTCCGAACGTAGGTCTGGTGCCGGCAGGCGGTAGCGTCTGTTAGGTACCGGACCGCACACGCGGTCGGGCACGCCGTCCACCGGCATACCGGAGCGGGCGGGGCAAGGGCAGGAACGTCGAAGGAGCAGCGGACGTGACGAAAGCCGGTGGTGCGGGCCAGCGGATCGAAACCGCCGCGCAAACCCTGTGGGAGGCGCCGGAACTGGCCGCCAGCAGTGCGGTCGGTCCGACCGGGCGCCCTTTGCGTGAGATCGCGGAGCCCCCGGCCCCGGACCACACCGGGGACGCGCTCATTGTGGCCATGTGTAATCAGAAGGGCGGCGTCGGCAAGACCACCTCGACCATCAATCTCGGTGCGGCACTGGCCGAATACGGTCGCCGGGTGCTGCTGGTGGATCTGGATCCGCAGGGCGCGCTCTCGGCCGGATTGGGTGTGGCACACCACGATCTGGATATGACCGTGCACAATCTGCTGGTCGGGCCGGGCAAGGTCACGGTGGATCAGGTGCTGATCAATACCAAGGTCGAGCAGATGGATCTGCTGCCCAGCAATATCGATCTGTCCGCGGCGGAGATCCAACTCGTCAACGAGGTCGGCCGTGAGCACACCCTCGGGCGGGCGCTCCGCCCGCTGCGCGATCGCTACGACTACATCCTGATCGACTGCCAGCCGTCGCTGGGTCTGCTCACCGTGAACGCGCTGGCCTGCGCGGATGGCGTGATCATTCCGATGGAGTGCGAATACTTCTCACTACGTGGGCTGGCGCTGCTCAATGACACCGTGGAGAAGGTGCGGGACCGGTTGAATCCCGAGTTGAGCCTGTACGGCATCGTGGTCACCATGTTCGATGCCCGGCTCCTGCATTCCCGGCAGGTGATGACGCGTGTGGTCGAGGTCTTCGGTGATCTGGTCTACGACACGGTGATCTCGCGTACCGTGCGCTTCCCGGACGCCTCGGTGGCCGGTGAGCCGATCACCACCTGGGCGCCCAAATCCGGTGGCGCGGAAGCGTATCGGGCCATGGCGCGGGAAGTCATCTTCCGGTCGGGCCGTTGAACGATGCGCTCGAACCCGCGACCTCCGATGTGGTCGCGGATATTGTGGCGGCCGAAGAACCCGCGGTGGCGCAACCCGCGGCGGAACTGCCTGCTGAATCCGACAATTCGGACAAAAAGGTCGGATTCCATCTGCGGCTGAGTAACTTCCAGGGGCCGTTCGATCTGCTGTTGCAGCTCATCAGCTCCCGGCGGCTCGATGTCACCGAGGTCGCGCTGCACAAGGTCACCGACGAATTCATCGCCTACACCAAGGCTTTGACCGCCAGCATGTCCGAGGAGACCGGCCTGCGCGCGGACAAGATCCTCGATCAGACCACCGAATTCCTGGTCGTCGCGGCGACCCTGCTCGATCTCAAGGCCGCGCGTCTGCTGCCCTCGGGCGAGGTCAGCGATGAGGAAGACCTCGAACTGCTCTCCGCCCGCGACCTGCTCTTCGCCCGCCTGCTGCAGTACCGCGCCTTCAAACAGGTCGCGGAGTTGCTCGGCGAGCTCGAGGCGGCTGCGCTGCAACGCTATCCGCGCGCGGTCTCCCTGGAAGAGCGCTACCTGGAGCTGTTGCCGGACGTTACGCTGGGAGTGGATGCCGCGGGCTTCGCGGAGGTCGCCGCGGCCGCGTTCCGCCCCCGCCCGACTCCTACGGTGGGCCTGGACCACCTGCACAACCACTCCATCTCGGTCGCCGAACAGGCCGCCCTGGTATTGGAAATGCTGAAGAGTCGCGGTATCGGCGGCTGGACCACCTTCGCGGAGATCTGCCACGACTGTGAGGTCGCGGTGCAGATCGTGGCCCGCTTCCTGGCCCTGCTGGAGCTGTACCGCGGTAAGACGATCGAGTTCGATCAGTCCGATCCGCTCGGCCCGCTCTCGGTGAGCTACGTGGGCGAGCCGGGCGACCGACCCGAACCGATCACCGTAGAGGAGGACTGGGGTTGACCGAGTCAGTGCCGAACGTGGGCGACGCGACCGAGAACACCGGTGCCGTGAGCGATGTCCTGGGTGATATTGCCCACGATACGGGCCGAGTGACATCGGTCGCCGAGGCGATCATCGCGGCCGCCCGGCAGAGCGCCGCCGGATCGAGCCCCGTCGAAACGGAGTCGCCGGCGGTGCCCGAGCAGACCCGCCTCGAACTCGGTGACGAGGTCGGCGAATCGGACTCGGACACCCTCGATGAGGCCGAGTTCCGCAGTGCGCTGGAGGCGATGCTGCTGGTCGTCGACGCCCCCGCACCGGTGGAATTGCTGGCCTCGGCTCTGAACGACTCGGCGCGCCGGGTAGAGACCACCCTGCGCCTGATGTCGCGCGAATTGACCGAGCGCCACAGTGGCATGGATCTCAGATTCGTCGGCGACGGGTGGCGTTACTACACGCGGACGGAGTTCGCGCCCTACGTGGAACGTATGCTGTTGGACGGCGCACGTTCGAAGCTCACTCGCGCTGCCTTGGAAACCCTGGCGGTTATCGCCTATCGTCAACCGGTTACCCGGGCCCGTGTGAGTGCGGTGCGCGGCGTGAATATCGACGGCGTGATCAGAACCCTGCTGGCGCGGGGGCTGCTCACGGAGGCCGGAACGGACCCGGAGACCAACGGCACCCTGTACGTCACGACCGAACTGTTCCTGGAACGGATCGGGCTGGCGTCCCTGGCGGATCTTCCGCCGCTGGCACCGCTGCTCCCGGGCGTCGACCTGATCGACGAGATCAATGAGAGCCTGGACACCGACCCCCGGTACACCAGGCTGAAAAAACCAGCCGAGGCGGATATCGACCTCGGCACCGAGGATTGAAATAGGACAACGTGAATACTCCCGCTCGCCGAGATGGCACACCGGAACGTAGGAAACGTGGATTCGAACCGCCCAGCCGCGGTTCGCAGTCCGCCCGAGGGACCGACAGGTCCGCACGGGGCGGCGATTCATATGGAAACAGTGGTTCGCGGGGCGGCTCGGCCGCCCGCGGTGGATCTCGCGGAGACTCGCAGTCGTGGGGGAGCGGCTCGTCCCGGGGATCGAATGAAGGTTCGCGCGGCGGATACCAGGGTTCGCGCGATTCGCGCGGCGGCTCCGGTTATGAGGGCTCGCGTGGTGGTTCGGGGTACCAGGGTTCGCGCGGTGATTCGCGTGGTGGCTCCGGTTACCAGGGTTCGCGTCCGGATTCGCGTGGTGGTTCGGGGTACCAGGGTTCGCGCGGTGATTCGCGTGGTGGCTCCGGTTACCAGGGTTCGCGTCCGGATTCGCGTGCTGGCTCGGGATATCAAGGCTCGCGCGGTGATTCGCGCGGCGGATCGAGTTCGTTCGACTCGCGCGGTGGATCTCGCGGCGGCTCCTACGAGGGTTCGCGCGGCGGATACCAAGGCGCACGCGGTGATTCGCGTGGCGCGGCCCCGTCGGCTCGCGGTGGTTCGGCCCCGCGTGGCGGTGCCCCGCGCGCTGGTGATTCGCGAGGTACGCAGGGCCGCACCGGATTCGGTGCCGATCGCACCGGATTCGGACAGGATCGCAATGCCTCGCGCGGTCGTATCGGTGGCGGGCGGCCGCTCGCGCCGAGCACCTCGCCGACCCCCAAGAAGGCCAAGGTGCATCGCCCGTCGCCCGCGCTGCCGGTGATGCTCAGCAATGCCAAGCCCGCCCGGCATCAGCATGTCGACGAGGAGTCGCGCGAGACCCCGAAGAAGCTTCCGTGGGGCGAGGGTGAGCGCCTGCAGAAGGTGCTGGCCAAGGCCGGTGTCGCCTCGCGGCGCGTGGCCGAGGACATGATCGAGGCCGGTCGTATCGAGGTCGACGGTCGCATCGTGCGCGAGCAGGGTCTGCGCATCGATCCGGAGAACGCGGTCGTTCGTGTCGATGGTGTGCGTGTCGTGGTTCGGGACGAGCAGGTGTACCTGGCGCTGAACAAGCCCAAGGGCTGGCAGTCCACCATGTCCGATGAGATGGGCCGCCCGTGTGTCGGCGATATCGTCGCCGAGCGCATCGCCGCCGGGCAGCGCCTGTTCCACGTCGGCCGCCTGGACGCCGATACCGAGGGTCTGCTGCTGCTCACCAATGACGGCGATCTGGCGCACCGCCTGATGCACCCGTCCTACGAGGTCTCCAAGACTTATCTGGCGACGGTCAACGGCGAGGTCAATCAGCGCCACGTGTCCAAGCTGCTGCGCGAGGGCGTCGAGTTGGAGGACGGTCCGGCCAAGGCCGACAAGTTCCAGGTGCTCGAGGTCGGCCAGGGCAAGTCGCTGGTGAAGATCGTGCTGCACGAGGGGCGTAAGCACATTGTGCGTCGCCTGCTGGCCGAGGTCGGCCATCCGGTGACCGCGCTGGTGCGCACCCATGTGGGTCCGGTGGCCCTGGGTGATCAGCGCCCCGGTGCGCTGCGTGTTCTTGGTCGTGACGAAATCGGGAAGCTCTACGAGGCGGTGTCGTTGTGAACGGTGTGGGATCTGTGAAGGATCGGCTCGGCGGGCTGACGGGTATCTCCCCGCTGGTGGTCGCCATGGACGGCCCGTCCGGCACCGGCAAGTCGAGCGTGTCGCGCAAGCTGGCGACGCGGCTGGAGGCGAGCTATCTCGATACCGGCGCCATGTATCGGGTGGCGACGCTGCGCGTACTGCGCAGCGGTGTCGATCTCGATGACGCCGACGCGATCGTGGCGGCGGTCAAGGAGTTGCCGCTGACCATCGGCACCGATCCGAGCCGCGAGGTGATTCTGCTCGACGGTGAGGATGTGTCGAGCGAGATCCGCGGCAATGCGGTGACCAAGGCCGTCTCCGCCGTGTCCGCGGTGCCCGAGGTGCGTGAGCAGCTCGTCGCCCTGCAGCGCGATATGGTGACCGCCGCGGGCCGAATTGTGGTGGAGGGCCGCGATATCGGCACCGTGGTGTTGCCCGCGGCCGATGTGAAGGTCTATCTGACCGCGTCCGCAGAGGCGCGGGCGCAGCGGCGCAATGCGCAGAACATCGCCGAGGGTCGCGGCGATGATTATCAGGCGGTGCTGGCCGATGTGCAGCGCCGCGACAATCTCGACTCCACCCGCAAGGTGTCGCCGCTGCGTCCCGCCGAGGACGCGGTGCTGGTCGACACCAGCGAGCTGAACAAGGACGAGGTTATCGACGAGCTGTTTCGCGTTGTGCGGCAGCAGATTTCGGCAGGAGGCGCGCAGTGACGCAGGACACCTTCGCCGGTGACGGCATCTGGTCGGACGAAACCGACTGGGATCTGGCCGAATTCGAGGGCGAGCAGGACGCCGAGCATGTGCCCATGCCGACGCTGGCCATTGTCGGCCGGCCGAACGTGGGTAAGTCGACGCTGGTGAACCGTATTCTGGGCCGCCGCGAAGCGGTGGTCGAGGATGTGCCGGGCGTGACCCGCGACCGCATCTCGTACGAGGCCACCTGGGCCGGACGTAAATTCCTGGTGCAGGACACCGGCGGTTGGGAACCCGACGCCAAGGGTCTGCAGCAGTCCGTGGCCCGGCAGGCCGAGATCGCCATGCAGACCGCGGACGCCATCGTGGTGGTGGTGGACGCGGTGGTCGGTGCGACCGCCACCGATGAAGCGGTGGCGAAGGTGTTGCGCCGCTCCAAGACCCCGGTGATCCTGGTCGCCAACAAGGTCGACAATCAGAAGCTGGAATCCGATGCGGCGGCGCTGTGGTCGCTGGGTCTGGGTGAGCCCAAACTGGTTTCGGCCGCGCACGGTCGTGGTACCGGTGATCTGCTGGACGATATTCTGGCCGTACTGCCCGAAACCCCGCGTGAGGGTGGCAATCTGCTCGGCGGCCCGCGTCGCGTGGCGCTGGTCGGCAAGCCGAATGTCGGCAAATCCAGTCTGATCAACAAGCTTTCGGGTGTGGAGCGCTCGGTGGTGCACGATGTCGCGGGCACCACCGTGGATCCGGTCGACTCGTTGGTCGAATTGGGCGGTAAGCCTTGGCGTTTCGTCGACACCGCCGGTCTGCGCCGCAAGGTGGCCAATGCCAGCGGCACCGAGTTCTACGCCTCGCTGCGCACCAAGTCGGCGGTCGAGGCCGCCGAGGTGGCGGTCATGCTCATCGACGCCTCGCAGCCGATCACCGAACAGGATCTGCGGGTCATCTCCATGGTGGCCGAGACCGGTCGCGCGCTGGTGATCGCCTACAACAAGTGGGATCTGGTCGACGAGGATCGCCGCGAACAGCTCGAGCGTGAGATCGATCGCGAAATGGTGCAGGTGCGCTGGGCGCAGCGGGTGAATATCTCCGCGCATACCGGTCGTGCGGTGCAGAAGCTGGTTCCGGCCATGGAGACCGCCCTCGAATCCTGGGATAAGCGCATCTCCACCGGCCGCCTGAACAATTGGCTCAAAGAGGTCGTGGCCGCGACGCCGCCGCCCATGCGTGGTGGCCGACTGCCCCGCGTCATGTTCGCCACCCAGGCGTCCACCCGGCCGCCGACGTTCGTGCTCTTCACCACGGGCTTCCTCGAGGCCGGCTACCGCCGGTTCATCGAGCGCAAGCTGCGTGAGGAGTTCGGCTTCGACGGTTCGCCGGTACAGGTGAATGTCCGCGTGCGCGAGAAGCGCGAGCGCAAGAAGTAGGTGTCCCGCACCCGATGAGCGGCCCCCGGCGAATTCGCCGGGGGCCGCTCGCGTATCGATCGGTGTGTGCCCCGAGCCCGGATGCGCGCGGTGCGCCGGGACCGCCCCGATACGTCCGCCGGATGCCCGCCCGGGACCGTCCGTGCGGTGTACCGTTCCAAGGGTTCCGTAGCTGCGAGGGGACCGGACGATGCGTGCGGGTGAGGTTTTCGCGGGGTACCAGGTCGAACGGCTGCTGGGCAGCGGCGGGATGGGTTCGGTGTATCTGGCCCGGCATCCGCGCCTGCCCCGGCTGGTCGCGCTGAAGGTGCTGAGCCCGGAGTTCGCGGGCGACACCGAGATTCGTGCCCGTTTCGAACGGGAAGCGGAGCTGATCGCCCGCCTGGATCATCCGAATATCGTCTCGGTCTCCGATCGCGGGGTGGAGGGCGGGCGATTGTGGATCGCCATGCAGTACATCGACGGCTCGGACGCCTCGGGGCTGACCCCGCCGGATCTGCGGCCCCCGCACGCGGTTCGCGTCGTCGCCGAGACCGCCAAGGCCCTCGACTACGCGCATTCCGTGGGTGTCCTGCATCGAGATGTGAAGCCCGCCAACATCATGCTGGCCCGTCCCACGCTCGGCCACGATGAACGGGTGCTGCTCACCGATTTCGGTATCGGCCGGCTGCGGGATGACACCGCGCATCTGACTCGCACCGGAACACTCACCGCCACACTGGCTTACGCGTCTCCGGAACAGCTCTCCGGTCATCCGCTGGACCAGCGCTCGGATCAGTACTCGCTGGCGTGCACCCTCTACTGGCTGCTCTCGGGGACTACTCCGTTCCAATCACTCACCGCCGCGGCGGTCATCGCGGGCCACCTGCATTTCGCGCCCGCGCCGGTGAGCTCGCGCCGGGGTGGCCTGCCCGCGGCGCTGGACGTCGTCTTCGGCCGTGCGCTGGCGAAGAACCCCGCCGACCGTTTCGACACCTGCCGCGATTTCGCCTCCGCCGCCACGCGCGCGCTGACGGGCTTGGCTCCGGCCCCCGGTTCCTCATCGCAGCCCGAAATCACCGCGCCCCCAACGCTTATCGATCCGGAGTTCGCGACGCCCACGCCGCTTCTCGCATCCGACTACTCCTTCACCCCCGCGCCGCGACCCGACTCGGGTCCGGGCTATCCGCACGCCCCGACTCCACCGGCGCGGAGTGATCCGCGCATCGCGGAGACGATGTTCGCCGGTGGTCCGCCGGACCGGATCCCGCCGCCGGGGGTGCCGCGACCGTCGGCCGATACCGCTGTGGCGCAGTCGAATACCCCGCCGCCGTCGAGCGCTCCCGCGAAAACGGCGGTGAAACGTGTGTTGCGGGGCCGGTGGATGGCGGCCGGGGCGGCGATGCTCGTGACGGTCCTACTCGCGGCGGCTGGAACCTTCTGGCTGACAAGGGATTCCAAGTCGCCCGGTGGGGATTCGGCGTCAACCGCCGGCGGTGGTTCCGCCGCACCCATCGAGCTGCCGATCAGCCCGGGCGGCGGTATTCAGCCGCTGACGCGAATCGACGGGCAGGGCAATAAGGTCGGGCCCGCGAACTCCGGTCTGGATCCCGCCGGGGATGGTCAGGCGAAATGTCCGCCGACGAGTGTGGCCATGGCGGGTGCGCTCACGGGGGCGAATTCGGTGCTGGGGCAGAATGTGCTCGGCGGTGTGAAGCTGGCCGTCGACCAGTTCACCCGGAACAATCCGGGCTGTGTGATCACCGTGAAGGAGTACGACACCACCGGGGATCCGCAGGTCGCGAACCGGATCGCGCCGACGATCGTCGCGGACCCCGCCATCGCCGCGCTGATCGGGCCGGTTCTCTCGGGTGAGACGTATGCGACCGGTAAGCAGTTCAGCGACGCCGGACTTCCCTTCCTGACCCCTTCGGCCACCAATATCGAACTGTCGCAGCGTAACTGGCGCACCTTCTTCCGCGGACTGGCCGGTGACGACTTCAGCGGTCCCGCCATCGGCCGATATCTGGCAGGACCGGCGGGTTTCGGTGGTGTCTGCGTGGTCTGGGAAGCCAGCGATTACGGCATCGGTCTGGGCAAGGCCGTCACCACGGGCCTGGGCGCCGCGGCCGACACCAACTGTTCCTTCGCCCTCGACCCGCACGGCGATATCGACGCGGCGGTCGCCAAGATCGCCACGGCGGGCCCCG